>CAZPEO010000008.1:0-24439 GCA_964585675.1 uncultured Candidatus Saccharibacteria bacterium
GGTGAATTTGTCGAGATTGTAGGCAACGTCAGAACCCTTACCCGTATCGATGAGCACCCATGCATCGAGAGGGCCAAGATTACACACGTTCTTACTCAACAGCTGTAATATCTCATCTGCTCTCCTATGTGAATGAACTTGATCTATATGATGGTCTAACGTCAGTCCATGTTGACCGAGAAATTTCTCAATATGTGGCAACAGCTCAGGATGATATGCTTCAGGATTTGCCTGAACATCAGCCGCGAGCTCCTCTGGAGAATGCGGGTACTGCGTACTGCTATCGACATCATGATCGACGAAATCACCATGTTTCACAGAGTAAGGGGTATGTTCAATCATCTTTATTTTTTATTTTTATTGTTTTAGTACCTTCTGAGAGTAGTATACTATATATTTGATAAATCTGTCCAGCCCCTAGGTTACTGGCTGTAATCCAGATACTGGCAAAATCACCTATCTACATCAAGGGACCAAGGGGCGATGACGCATCGTAACGAAGCGTTATTTGATACTCGAGATTTCGATCTTTGAGTATTTCTGGCGATGGCCAGTTTGGGTATTGACGCGCTTTTTGCTCTTGTAGCGAATGACGCGGATTTTGTCGCCAGCGACACGTTCGTCGACGACCTTTGCTTTCACTTTCACACCCTTCACGAGTGGCGCGCCGACGGTAGTCTTGTCGCCATCTATGATAAGAAGTGCGTCGAGATCGAGCTCTTTTGTGCCTTCAGGGAGGAGGTCCACCATGAGGGTCTCTTTTTCGCTGACAAGATACTGCTTGCCACCGACTTTCACGACTGCTTTCATAACATTTCCTTTGGAATTATTGATTCAGGTACTGATTGTAACAGAGAGAGGAAGAGATTTCAAGTATCGCCCAAAACTACTCGATTCGCATAGAGCCACCCCTCAGTGTTTCCACCATCAAGATACTGCCCAACGGCCGCGTGTATGACGACGCGGCCACCTTGCTGAACGTAGTTGTTAATAGTATCAATGATGTAGTACTCACCGCTTTTGTCAGCTTGGACCGTCTTTGCCATCTCAATAACCTCTTTGGTGAGGACGTATTTGCTCGGGTTTATGAGATTGCTCGGCGCGTCTTCTGGGGCCGGCTTTTCTACCATTCGCTCGTAGTAGCCATCGCTGTTCTTTACAATCACGCCGTAGCGACTCACATCTTCTCTAGAGACCTCGACTGCCATCACGCCACATTGACCCGCGGGCGTGGCATCAACGAGACGTTTCACTTCGCTCGATCCATCGGAATTATAGATAAAATCATCGCCCATCAGTACTACCGCCGACTCGCCGTCTTCGATAAAGTCCGCCGCTAGCGCCACCGGTACTGCAGTGCCATACTTGCCATAGCTCGGCTGAGTGACGAAATGAAGCTTGACACCACTAAGCGGTGCTACCAACGGCAATTTGTCTGCCTTGCCGTTTCGCTTCAAATACTCATTGAGCTTGATGTTACTTCGGTAATAACTTTGCAGCTGGTCGCTGTCTTCGCCCACCACAAATATCAGCTCAGTAATTCCCGCCGCCAAGCAATCTTGCACGACATAATCAACCAAAGGCCGATTGCCAATTGGTAACATGCATTTTTCGATTGTTTTGGTGATTGGGAGCCGCCGAGTTCCCCAACCAGCTACTGGTATGATTGCTTTGGTGATTGCCATGTAGTTAGTATGGACTACTCGTTAGCAAAATTAAACCACGTGGGGTCATTTTGCAGGTCATCTTCTACCCCAGACCAAAACTGGTTTATTCCGTCGGCATCTGGTGTTTCGACAAGTTCCCACGGCTGTTCGACAGACCGCTCGATATCCTGAATCAGCTCGTCCTCTTCGGACACAATAGGGCTCAACTCAAGTGGCCTGAGTGAGGTCATGTGCGGGAGATGAAAATTGAATGAATGGTTGATATGTAGCATGTTTGTTTTTTATCTTTCATATCTATATAAGCACAAACATCTAGATAAGTCAAGTCCTGCCTGTCGCTTATGGTTTGTGAGGAATCACAACTGTAAGCAGGATATACGGCAGTATACCTGGCAAGCCGCCAGGCAGTGCGAGCAAGACAAATCCAACACGAACGACCGTCGGGTCGACATTGAAGTATTCACCGAGCCCACCACAAACACCGGCGATTTTTTTATTCGTGTTCGAACGATAGAGTTTCTTCATACCAACTAGTATACCGCCTGCCCTACGCCACGTGCAACGCAACGCAAAGTTCGGCACCATCGACGCGGACAATCTCGACATCTGCGCTTTCGATCGCTTGCATGCCAGTTGCGAGTGTCTCTGCCATAATTGTTGCCTCATGGTCCGCGATTGATTTCTGGAGCTCTGGGTCTTCAGTGGTGAGCGACAAGACAATGCGGTCGTCGACATTCAGGCCAGACTTTTTGCGAATTGACTGGACATGGCGAATCACTTCGCGCATCATGCCCTCGCGCTTGAGCTCGGGTGTCAACTCTTCATCAAGTGTTACTTGTTCGCCTTTTTTGACTGATTTCACGTTGAGCTCGTCGAGCAAAATCGGTGTAAAGTCGAAGGCCTCGCCCAGACTTGGCACTGTGACACTGGCAAGCGGCTGACGAACCTTTAGGCCTGCTTTGGCCCGAATGCTTAAACCTTGATTGACATAGTCGCGCACCGTCTCCATGTCGTTCATGACAAGCTCATTCACTTGCCCTACTACAGGCCAATCCTTCAAGTGAATCGACTCAGTGTCACCCGTCATATTGTGGTAGAGTTCCTCGGCGAGAAAAGGTGTAAACGGTGCGAGCACGTAGCTCAGCTGCGTTAGTACGTAATGTAGCGTCTTGTATGCGTCGTTCTTGTCGTCTAGTTCGTCACTCTTCCAGAATCGTCGTCGTGAGCGACGAACAAACCAGTTGCTGGCGTCGTCGAGAAATGGCAAAATCGGGCTCATCGCGTCAGGGATATTGTATGCATCCATATGCTTCTCTACTTCGGCTGTGAGCTGGTGGAGGCGAGAGACGATCCATATATCAAGCGGATTTTTTAGGTCGTTGATTGGGTCACCGAGCTTGCCGTCAAATTCCCATCCATCAACTTCAGCATACATCGTGAAGAAATCGTACATATTCCAAATCATACTGAGTTTGCGTGCGACGTCGCCCACTTCTTTGTCTTGCAGCGCAAAGTCTTCGCCGTTGAGAAGAGGACTACTCAGAAGGAGGTAGCGCAAACTGTCCGCCGAGAACTTATCCATGAGCTCATTGGGATCAGTATAGTTGCCGTAACTTTTGCTCATTTTTCGGCCATCGTTACCCGCGACATTACCGGTCACAATGACATTTTTGAATGAGTTTTCGCCAAATAGCGCCACACTCATGGCGTGCATGTAGTAGAACCACGCACGAACCTGACCGATGTACTCCACGATAAAATCACCCGGAAAGTTGGCTTCAAACTTTTCTTTGTTCTCAAATGGATAATGGAATTGTGCAAATGGCATACTACCTGCCTCAAACCAACTGTCCATGACTTTGTCTGTGCGCGTGTACGTTTCGCCATCGATTTCAAATGTAATGTCATCTACCCACGGGCGATGATAATCTTCTAGCTCTACTCCACTCAGTTCTTTGAGCTCAGCGTAGCTGCCGACGACTTTTACTTTTCCGCTCTCGCTTTTCCAGACAGGCATAGCCGTCGCCCAAAATCTATCGCGAGAGATGTTCCAATCAGGCGCTTGCTCGACTGTCTTCTCGAAACGCCCGTGCTTGACATGCGGCGGAAACCAGTTGATCGGCTCGTTTTTTTCGAGCATCTTGGTGCGCTGACCATCGATGTCCATAAACCAGCTCGGGTGAGCGCGGTACATGAGTTTCGTGCCGCAGCGATGACAGTGGGGATAACTGTGGCGAATGTAATCAATCTTCCACACACTGCCCTCCCAATTCTCTAAATACCTGGCATTTACCTCTGGGATTTCGTGCATTTTTTTGGCGATGGTTTTGTTGATATCCCAAACGTTCGAACCTTCCCATGGACCTTCGGTGAAAAGTCCGTTTTCATCGATGGTATGAACGACTGGTATACCCTTTTCTTTGGCAAGTTCGAAGTCTTCTTCTCCATAGGCAGGTGCGATGTGAACAATACCCGTCCCGTCCTCGTGACTCACATACGGCGCAGACCAAACTTTGTGAGCATTTTCTCCGCGACTCTCAAACAGTGGCTCATAGCTCATACCGACGAGCTCCTTGCCCTTCAGCTCACGTACGATTTCGTGTGCAAGTGGCTGATGCTTCTCGTCTTGTAGCACCTTCCCGAGCAACTCTTTGGCCAAAATAAACTGCTCGTCGCCAACTTTCACTTCAACATAGTCAAGATTCTCATTGACAGCAACGGCGGTGTTTGCAGGCAATGTCCATGGCGTTGTCGTCCAGGCAAGCAGGTAGCTGGCATCAATGTTGTCATCACTCACCTTACCATTGACCAACTCACTAACCCTGTAGGAAATTTTGTCACGTGCTATCCGAAGTAGCTCACCATTTGCTTCATTCGTAGGATCTGGCACGTCCCACCAGATGACATTATCACCTCTTAACCATTCGGGTGTTTGTGACCTTTCTGCAAGGTTCACAATTAAATCATACTTACTCAATTGATCTTCTGTCAGCAGCGAGCGTGATTGGTCTGCAATGTTGATATCAACCTCATTCATGATATCTATTGGCGAAATAAAGTCAGGAAACTTTTCAGCCAAATTATTAACGCGATCACTTAATTTTTTATGTTCATTCCATCCTTTATCTGGATGAACACCAGCTGATACAGCCGGGATTACGCCAGCAGCACTATTATAAAACCCTTGCGCAAACTGTGATCGACCAACATTAGCATTGCATACAAATAATATTTTTGCATCTTTTTTAATTTTTCTAGATCGCTTCAAGTCCTCGCTTAACTTGAACTTCACATACACACTCGGATCCGTCACATCTTGGTATGCTCCGGCATCCATGGTGACTTCGGCTTTAGAGAGCGGGGTGGCGTCGAGCGTGCAGTACATGAGGACTTTTTCGCCTTCAAAAATCTTGCCTTTTTCGTAGAGAGTTTTAAACGCCCACCAAATAGACTCCATATAGTCTTTGTCCATGGTCTTGTAAGCACCTTGGAAGTCAACCCAGCGGCCGATACGATCAACCACGTCTTCCCACTCGCTACTGGTCTGAACCATGTTTTCGCGGCATGCCACAATGTATTTTTCGATACCGTATTCAATCACTTCTTCGCGTGATTTAATACCGAGCTTTTTCTCGGTATAGCGCTCGGCTGGCAGACCATGACAGTCCCAGCCCCAGACTCGCTCGACACGCTTGCCTTTCATCGTCTGATAGCGCGGAATGGCATCTTTGACGATGGAGCTCAGCAATGTGCCATGATGCGGCACACCTGAAATAAACGGCGGCCCGTCATAAAAAACATACGAATTGTCTTTTGGTCGATTCTCGACGGACATTTCAAACGTCTTGTCTTGCTTCCAGCGCTGCACCCAATCTTTTTCGTACTCGAGTGCTCGGCGACGTGTGCCTGATTTAAATTTCATACTTCATCCTTAATTTCATATTGCGCTGAGCTAAATGCTGGACTACAGGCTATTAGAAGTTTCATTCCTTCACTACCTCTACTTTGCCATGCAAACCATTCATTTGGCGGAATACTCACAATAACGCCCTCCTCAAGGGAAATAGTTCTATCACCTCGAATAGCCAAGTAACCAATGCCGCTCATGACACGCACCATCTCGTGGCTTTCTCGGTTTTTAGCCCAACCACTTTCGGGATAACGACCACATATAGTTATTTCAGCCATATCGAGCAATGCATTAGGACTACTGAACGATTGCCCATAGCATGTGGCACTATTCTTAAAGCCTTTTCCGTCAATAATCATTGCTGTTTGCTCCTTTTTAAAATCAATAATCCCTAATTTCGCCACTGGAGCCCATTTTCATGGGTGGTACCATCCAGTTTCGAAAAGGGATTTATCCAATTCGCACTTTCTTATTCGCTTTGTCGCAGCGTATCGCGGTGAGGTCTACTAGGACTGCTCTGTTCTTCTCACGACTCGTGGCTGATAACCACTCAAACGTCTTGCATACAGTATACCCTATCCGTTGTCAAAATAAAATGCGGCGAATAATCGCCGCATTTCTTCCATCATCAATAATCTAGATTCTCAATTCTGGATCCTTCGCTACTACCAAGCCCAAGGATTCTTCTTGGCGTAGCTGTTTTGCAACCATTGGTTGATGAGACTCCACTTACGTGGTGCAAATGCAAACACCCAAAGCATGACGCTGTAGACCATATGATCGTCGACAAGCGGGTTGTTTTTGAGCGGCATCTCTGCAGCCCACATCATCATGAGTAGAGCGGTGCCGGCAGCGGCTGCGACACGCAGACCGATACCAAACACAAGTGCAAAACCAATACCGAGTAGCCCAAGCATGAACAGCCAGTCAACTAATACGTTGCCGGCAAGTCCATGGAAAAAATCTGCCATTGGACTCTGCGGGTTGACGCCCATTTTGAGAAATCCAGTCGTTGGCGAGACGCCGTCAAGCCATGCTTTACCGTGCTGTGTAGCAAAGCCCAGCCCCATTGTTTTGTCTAGAAATGCCCATACAAAAACAAACCCGAGCATGATGCGTGCTATTGCGAGCGCATACCATGCTTTCTCGTAGTTCACTGTTTTTTTGGCCATTGTGGTTTTCCCTCCCTAAATAATGAATATGTTTATAGTGTACGCGAAATGAACGAAAAAGCAACTATTGGCATTGATTCTATGTAAATAGTACATATTTTGTCGCGATCGGGACAAAATATGTACTATTTTGACGCCAAGAGCGGCCCCACTATTTTCTACTAAAACAAAGCGTTGCCGTATTTGAGGATAATCGCAGCTGTCAGGAGGGTGACAATACTAAAGAGAATAACTTTGTCGTAGCTTTTATCGACGTATCTTCTGAGTGCTTTTTGTAGGTGCTGCGACAAATATAGGTTGTTCTCGCGGATATTATAACGAGTGATCGCAAACCACACGAACGTTGTCGTAGCTGTTACAAGCAGACACCATGGACAGAGCGCGCCGATAACAAAGTAACTCATACCAAACAGCCAAAACGCAAATAATAGTCCGAATGTATAGCAAATCTGCGCGACAAACATAAAGGCTCTTGGAAACTTCACACCAGAAAGCCCAGCGATCGCAACTGTGATCACTACCGGCTCCGCGATCATACCCAAGAAACTATTAGGAAACCCGAACAAGCTCGCCGAAGGATGCAGCCCGACTGTCGCGCAGTTGAGAATGATATTAATACTACAACTCAACACTGCGTTAGGATTTTTAGCGAGTTCAATCGCTTCAATCGACAAGACGATTGAAGCAATCAAGCTAGCAATCGCACCAATAAGCATGCTAGCAAAAATCCATCGATCATCTCTAGTGCGTTTTTCTTCATGCGTGAAGTAGGCTTTAATTTTGTGTAGCATAGTAGCTGACCTCGCTAATTGTGGGCATGATGCTGCCTCGCCATATGTTCTGGATCTTTCCGTCATCGCTTAGCGCGACAATTGTCGGGTATTCAACGATATCATAGGCACGACAAAACATCGCACCGTCGCTCGTATCTGGGTCGAGCGTCTCGAGTACTTTACCGGTCTGACGCGCCATGTCACCAAGAAATGTCTCAACCGCTCGTGAGTATTCCCGGTTATCTTTCGTTACGACAACTACTCGCATAGGCTTCTACTTGTTCTCTTTTCTTTGTTTCAAAATGGCAACAAAATCATCAAGAGTCTCGAATTTATGGAACACACTTGCAAATCGAACATAGGCTACTTCGTTACAAGCAGCTAACTCATCGAGCACAAATTCCCCGATTTGACGCGACATGATCTCGCTCTCGCCAAGCTCGTAAAGCCGCTCTTCGACTATGTCAATAATCTTCTCTACTTCGATCTCTGAGGTAAAAAACTTCCCTACAGAACGACGGGTCGCAGTCGCTAGCTTTTCGCGGTCAAACAGCTCTCTGGAACCGTCTTTTTTTATCACCGCGAGGTGCGGGTGCTCAATTCGCTCATAAGTCGTAAACCGATGCTTGCCGTCCATCGTTTCGCGGCGGCGGCGGATCGTGATACCGTCTGCCGACTCGCGTGATTCGAGTACACGGCTGTCACCAATTTTATAATTCTGTGTCACGCTCAACTGCGCCCTTTCTTATGATTCTTCGGTCTGCTTCTTTTTGCGACGCCTCAGAAACGCTGGCGTGTCATCGTCATCGTCGTCTTGGCCATTTGCTTGCGCCCAGATATCAGCCGCAGGTTCGCTGGCAAAATGTTCTGCGGCGTCGGTGCCTGAAAGATCCATATCGATTGCATCAACCGCTTGCTCAACGGAGTTTTTCTGTGCCAAACTTGCTGGCCTATCAAGCTCGACCGCTTGCTCGTGGAAATAGGCGCTATCAAAACCTGTTGCGATCACGGTGATAATCAACTCGTCCTCGAGATCAGGCTTGAGGGTCGCACCAAAAATAATATTTGCATCTGGGCTGACTACGCTGGTAATAATCTCGGCAGCTTCCTGGATCTCGCTCATGCTCATATCGTATCCACCAGTGACATTGAACAACACTCCCTTAGCGCCGTCGATAGAAACTTCGATGAGCGGCGACTCAATCGCTTGTTGCGCTGCCTGCGCTGCACGGTTGTCACCACTTGCACGCCCAATACCCATGAGGGCTGAGCCAGCATTGCTCATGATGGCTTTGACGTCTGCGAAGTCAAGGTTGATGAGACCATGCTCTGTGATGAGCTCCGAAATACCCTGAACACCTTGACGCAAGACGTCATCGGCGATTTTAAAGGTCTCGAGGAGTGGCGTGCGACGATCAATCGTCTGCAGCAAGCGGTCATTCGGAATCGTGATGAGCGTATCAACTTGTCGACCCAATTGAGCAATCGCCCACTCGGCATTTGTACGACGTTTTTCACCCTCAAAACTAAATGGTTTTGTGGCAACACCGACAGTCAGAATCCCGAGCTCACGAGCGGTCTCTGCTACAACATGCCCAGCCCCAGAACCAGTCCCCCCGCCAGCACCGATCGTCACAAATACCATGTCTGCACCTGTAAGCGCATCTTTGATTTCATCGATTGACTCACGCGCGGCCGCTTCTCCTACCGATGGATCAGCACCAGCACCGAGGCCATTGGTCGTATTGTGCCCAAGATGGATTTTTATGTCTGCCTTTGAGTTATGCAGTGCTTGCGCGTCTGTGTTCATGGCAATAAACTGCACGCCGACGAGGCCGGCATCTTTCATGCGGTTGACTGCACTACCTCCAGCGCCACCAACACCCACAACCTTGATGCTGGCAAAGGTTTGGATTTCGCTTGGTTTTACCTCAGGCATAATATGTTTTCGCTCCCCTTCGTATAGAATGAATACTAATCTTGTTCTAGTATATCATTTTTGTTCAGGCTACAACAGCGTCACTAGGCCTTAAATCTACCAAATAAATTCTTGAGGAGACTGCCTGCTTGTTTTGCTGTGTGCTTGCTCGGCTTTCTTTGGTTGGAGCCCGAACTATGGAGAGTTGGACCTTCGCCATCGATCAGCATTAACCCCACAGCAGCCGCAAATTCAGGCGTATCGACACCATCAGCCACGCCGCCAAACCCGCCCGGCCTGCCTACCCGCACTGCAAGCCCTAGTTTCTCTTTGGCATACTCAGCGAGGTGTTTTATGTTCGCAGAGCCACCCGTCAGTATGACGCCGCTGGGCAGCTTACCGGCTCGGCCAGCTTTTTTGAGTTCTTTTTGAACTGCCTCAAACAGCTCCTCGAGTCGTGCTTCAACTATCTCATCGATTTCTCGAGTACTAAATGAATAGATTTCGCCGTCATGCTTGATACTGACTCCTTCAGCTTCCTTTCGTGCGACCGCTACTGCGTGTGAGAGTTTCACTTTCTCCGCAATTGTCGGATCGGTCTTGAGCCCTATCGCAAGGTCGTTCGTGATGGCAGCGCCACCAACTGGAATCACACCGACATACTGCAAATCGCCCTCTTCAAAAACAGCGACACCCGTCGTTGCACCACCTATATCTACCACCGCTACGCCACTTTCGATTTGACTCTCCTGTACTACCGCTTTGGCGCTCGCCATGACGGCAGGCACAAGCCCCGAAGGTGAAACAGTTGCCATTTCGGTCGCCTTTTGCAGACTCGCTACATAGGGTGCCATCGCCGAAATGACATTTGCTATGATCTCTAATCGCGTACCCGTCATACCGAGTGGATCCTTGATCCCTCCTTGTCCGTCGAGGGTATAGCTAAATGGTATGACTTCCAAAATCTCACGATTTGCAGGGATCTTGCCGACTGTCGCCACTTCTTCGATTCGAGCGAGATCTTCTTCGACAATTTCGTGGTCAGCCATCCCAACCGCGATCATACCGTCAGCTTTTGTGCTCACGATATGTGAGCCATTGATGCTAATCGTCGCAGCATTGACCTCATAGCCACTCATACGCTCCGCTTCCCCGAGAGCCTCATCGATGGCATGGGCCGGCCCCGCAAGGTTAACAACGGTACCTTTGCGCATACCAGTATTTGGAGCTTTGCCGACACCCACGATTGTCGGGGTGCCCGTCGCCGGATCAATATGACCAACCACGGTGCGAATCGTGGTGGTACCGATATCTATACCGACTGCGTATCGAGATTGTTCTTGCATATGGAGGTATTATACCATAAGCGCTAGCGTCTATAGGCTATAGACGCGTCAAAATTTCGGCACCATTTTCGGTGATAAGCACGGTATGCTCAAAATGTGCGCTCAAACTGCCGTCACGAGTTGCGTACGTCCAACCGTCGTCAAGCTCCGCTACTTTTTCGCCCCCAAGTGTGGCCATGGGTTCGATCGCAATCGTATCACCAGGCTTAAGCAATACACCACTACCTTTTACGCCGTAATTAGGAACATCAGGTGGCATATGCATTTTGAGGCCGACGCCGTGTCCGACCAGTTCGCGGATAACTCCAAGTTTGCCCTCACGCAGTACTTTTTCGATTGCTGCACCGATATCTCCTGTATAAACAGGGCCTTTGACGGCGTCGATTCCAGCATAGAGGCTTCGCTCGGTTGTTGCCAAAAGGTGCTTTACCGCTCCGCGCGGCTCTTCACCCACTACCATCGTAAAAGCCGCATCAGTCTTCATATTTTTATAGTTGATGACGAGGTCAAAGCTGACAATGTCACCCTTGCGCAAAATGTAATCAGTTGGTATACCATGAACCACTTCATCATTCGTACTGATGCAAATCACACCAGGAAAGTTCACTTCACTGGTTTTATAGGTAGCCTCGGCTCCATACTCATGTATCTTGCTGGCTGCAAATGCGTCTACTTCTAGCTCTGTTATGCCAGGTCGTACAAAATCGCGGATATCTTGCAAAATTCGCGCCAAAATCTTGCCGCCTTCACGCATCGCTTGAAGCTGCTCTGTTGATTTCTCGCCTGTTATGAGGCCGGGCATGCCTGGGTCACTTCGTCGTAGATTCGGTCATGCACTTCGCCAGCCGTACCTGTGCCATCGAGGTGTATGATCTTTACGTCGGCTTCGGCAAAGGTGCCAAGCACTGGATACATTTTTTGTCGATAAATCATCATACGCTTGGCGATAGTCTCAGGAGTGTCCTCCATGCGGTGACGCTTCTCGAGGCGTTGCATAATTTCACTTTCGGGGACTTCGAGCACCACCACGATATCAATTTTTTCGCCCATCTTTGCCAAATATTCATCGAGCCACGCCGCTTGCCCAGCAGTTCTCGGAAAGCCATCGACAATAATGTTACCGAACTTTTTATCGCGCGCGTCCTGCACGGCCTGCTCAAATACTTCATACGTTAATTCATCGTTTATGAGCTCGCCTGATTTTAGTAGTTCAATCACCGCGGGGTCACTACTTTGTCGCAACATTTCTCCTGTCGAAAGCCATTTCCAGCCTTGACGCACCGCTAGCATTTGCCCTTGCATACTTTTTCCTGCACCGGTTGGACCAAAAAGTAAAATCACTGTGAACTCCGATCGTAAAAGGAATATAGGATATGGAATATGGAATATGGATAATTCACTTTTTATTCTCCGTTGATTGTATTAATCCTACTATTAGTTTATGGGTTATTTCTGCTTATGCAAGTATCTTATCTCTATTCTCACACTCAACCAACCCTATATTATACGTCAGAATAACCTGATTCTATAGCTCTGTGAGCGATCCTATTTCATGTTCCCGTCAGTTCTTCTTTGACAATCCGCGCGAGCATCGCACCATCTGCCGCATTGCCAGCCTGGGCCTTGACCGCCCCGATCACTTGCCCCATCATCTGTGGGCCATCGGCGCTCAATTCAACTATCTTGGCACGCACGATATCTCGTACTTCATCTTCACTCAATTGCTGAGGTAGATAGGCTTTTAGCACTGCTATTTCTTGCTCTTCAGGCTCGGCGAGCTCGGGTCGATTGTTTTCTCGGTAGAGCTTGGCCGACTCGTTGCGCTTTTTGACCTCACGAGCTACCACTTGTTCGATCTCCGCGTTACTCAAGCCCTCTTCGCGCTTGTTTTTTGCAACTTCTTCGTTGAGTATTGCCGCTTTGAGGTTACGCAAAGTTTCGCCCTCAAAACGATTGCCGCCCAACAAGGCGGCTTTCATTTGCGTCTCGATACGCTCTCTGAGCGACATTGACTAGCGGATACCTAGGCGCATTTTGGCCATTTTATCTGCTTTGCGTTCTTTGCGAATAATCGCCTTGACTCGGCGTTCACTCTTGCTTAGTGGCTTTTCGAAGCGCATCTTTGCCTTTGCTTCTGCGAGCACACCACTCTGTAGCACCTTGCGGTTAAACCGGCGAATAATGTTCTCGTTCGCCTCTCGTTCGTCTTTGCGTGTAACTTGTACCATATCGTTGGTATTGTAACAGATGGTAGTAAGAATATCAACTATTTACCTTGCGGTA
The DNA here is from genome assembly GCA_964585675.1 of uncultured Candidatus Saccharibacteria bacterium. GTDB lineage: Bacteria > Patescibacteriota > Saccharimonadia > Saccharimonadales > Saccharimonadaceae > Saccharimonas. Next base: position 13,070 of record CAZPEO010000008.1, read on the forward strand.
GTTGTTGCAGCAAATCGATGACTAACGCAACCACCCGCTCAGCTCTCTCTTCCGTAAGCTCAGAGCCTACATCATGTCTCGCTCGACTGCCGGCTGCTATAGAGCGCTGAAAATCTCGCGCTTCTGCCTCATCATCAAAACGAGCTTGAAAACCATAGCTAATTTCTGGCAATGATGTCGATTGACCACTAGAAACGGCCTCGCTTCCATCCTCATATATTTCTCCGGAAGGAGTGGTCTGGAGGCTGGGCAATACAACCATGTCAGTTGGGCCATCAAAATTTGGATCTGCGAGTAACTCTTCTTCTCTGTTTGTGACAGCCGCATTGTCTATGAAGTAGAATCGCTCATTGACACCACTAACAGTTTGATTCTCCTCATCCACAGTCACAGGCACTCCGTTAATTGCACCGGGGTCATCAATGCCGAATAGGAAATCACTTTCTATCCTACTCCCAGTTTCATCACTACCTGAACTAATTCTTAGAAACGATCGCTGTACAATGCCTAACTTGCTGTGGTGCAAGACATACCCAGCAATTCGTACAGACTCACCTCCATGCCTCAGGTGACTATCGTACACTCTGGCTTGAAAACCAGGGCTCCCTTCATCTTCATAAATGCTATCTGGCGGTAGGCTTTCGAGAAGCAAATTAACTGCACCATTTAGCTCATTCATTAGCTCAGGAGAAGCTTTGTGATCACCTGATTTAGGATTTGAGTGTTCATGGTTGTGCATTGGTTAACCTCTTGTTATTTTATTTGTATTTGTATTAATTCTGTGTTAGTCACTGATATAGACATTAGCATAATTATAAATAAAAGTCAATATCTCTATACTCATCGGCCTGCGGCATGAACAGCAAGGGTGCAACCCTTAACAGATGAGATAACTTAGCAGGCATGAACGGCAAGGGTGCAACCCTTAACAGATGAGATAACTTAGCAGATAACAATGTGAACAAAAATTATTGTGTTGATTCAAGTCGCAGCAAGCGGCCTTCGACACTCCGCCTGCCCTGCCACTCGTTGATAATTGGGGCAAACCAAACAGAAATGACATCTCCGACTTCTGGTCGCCAGGACTCGTCGGCATTAAACGCGATCAGCTGCATCTTGCGCCTGTCTTTGTCGGCGATTTCAATTTTGAGATGTTGTGCGTCAACCCCCATGTGACGTACATCACTTACAGCAATGTTTTCAATACAGAGTATCGGTTCGGGATTGCCACTTCCAAATGGCTCGAGCATACCGAGCTGCTCTATGAGCGCTTCATCGACTTCGCTGAGGTCAGTGATAGTTACATCGGCCTTAGGAAGCAAGAGCGGCTCTTGCGCCGGCAGTTGAAGCGAAAGATAATATTCGTTCACTCGTTTACGAAAGAGTTCGATATTTGCCGTGGGCAGAGTCACGCCAGCTGCAAACTTGTGCCCGCCGCCTTTTGTAATCAGGTCGTCGCTGGCACGAATTGCATCGGCAGCGCTAAAGTCACCAAAACTCCGTGCACTTCCTTTGCTCTCCTCACCCATTTCCTGTAGCACAAACGTCGGCTTCTTGTATCTCGCGAGCAATTTTGCTGCCACAATCCCCACAATTCCATGGCTCCAGTCCGCGTGACTCACAACCAGGACATTGTCGTATCGTCGCTCGTTGGCTTGCTCGATTGCCCCCTGCAGTATCGTATCCTGAGTTGCTCGTCGTTCTGTATTCATGGCGTCGAGCTGCTCGGCGAGCTCTAGGGCCGCCTCGCCCTTTTTTGTCAGCAACATCTCCTGAGCATACTGCGCTGTTTCGAGCCGCCCCGCTGCGTTCATGCGAGGACCAAGCGCAAAGCCGAGACTACGCGCATTGACCTTCTCGCGCTCAACGCCGCTCACTGCCATTAGCGCCTTGAGGCCCGGCCGCTTCGTTTTAGCGAGGACTTTCAAGCCCCAGTACACATGAGTGCGGTTTTCATCTACCAGCGTCACCACGTCGCACACCGTCCCGAGCGCTACCAGATCGAGTAGCCACTTCTCTTGGCCAATCGGTAGCCCATCGAGTCGAGTTTGTAGAGCTTGCACAAGTTTAAATGCCACTCCTACTCCAGGTAGGTCAAGAAATGGATACAGCTCCTTAGTAGCAGATCTCGATGGCACCAATTGCAGATTCTTATAGCGCTTTGGAAAATCTTGCAGCAAACGTTTTGGATTGATTACCGCAACAGCAGGCGGTTGAACGGGTGCGACATTATGATGATCCGTCACAATCACATCAACTCCAAGTTCTTTCGCACGTACGATAGCCCCCTCGCTCAAGCTACCGCAGTCGACGGTTACAATGAGCGTCGTGCCTGTGGCTACAATTCGTTCGACAGCATCAATGGTCATGCCATACCCTTCAACAAAACGATTTGGAATAAATGTTTCAACAAATCGAAATCCGAAACTTTCAAATGCCTCAACCAGCACTGTCGTCGCAGTCAGGCCATCTATATCGTAGTCACCATAAATTGTTATACGCTCTTGTTGCTCGCGGGCCTTGATAAGCCGCTCTACCGCCGCAGCCATATCTGGCAACAAGAAAGGATCGTGCCCTGCTTCGTATTTAGGATTCAAAAAAAGCTCGCGCGTCTCGCCTGCGAGCCCTCGTGATGAGAGTATTTGATCAAATAATGTCATGCAACTTGAACGTCGGTAGTGGTACGCTTTGGTCGGCCCGCATTGGTCTGTTGCTGAGACTTTATCACGATACTTTGCAGCTCTTTAAAGATAGGAAACTGCTTATTTGTTGAGTATATCTTGGTGTTGCCCTGCTTTTCACCTATCAGGAATCCAACTTTTTCGAGTCGCTTGAGCTCACGCTGGATATTTCCAGGATCTTCTTTGATAAGTTTGGCAAGACCTCTCACGTGCGTGTGAAAATCAGGGTACTTAGCGTACACGACCACAATCTTTCGTCGCACTCTTGATGTAATGAAAACGTCTAGCACGTGTAACCTTCCAACTTACTTACCAACTATACTGTTGCTTTTTATTCTACATTTTTCGACAAGACAATGCAAGTATTCTGGTATCGTTAGCGCCAATTGAGAATGACCTGGTTGATCTTCGCAATTGTATCTTCGTGAGATGGTAGTGTGTTATCGGTATAGTAATGGTTTGTGCCCATATAATTGTCTTTTACGTCAAGAATATGTAGTTCATCGGCAGCGACATGCAGCTGGTCAACGGCAGGAATCGTCGCAACCGGCGCGGCCACCACAAGACGCTTGATGCGAATCGGCTTGAGGAAATCAAGCGCTACTGCCAAAATAGCTCCATTGCTGAAACCATCCGACACGAGAATCACAACCCGCTCTCGAAGCAAGTCAGCACTAATCAATCCTCCGTCGCCTATCAGACGGTTGATACGGCTAAACGCTTGTCGTTTCTGGTCTTCAAGATATCCATGGAATTCACTCACATGCCCCTGGATCTCACCAGCGCTAAACTGGCTGTTGAATGTAAAATTACCAGCTTGGCTCACTGCACCGAAACTTATCGACTCACCAGGCACATCAATTTCTTCTGTCACGAGCATAGTCAATACACAGTGAAGTTGTGCAGCAATCTGCTCACCCACCAACACACCGCCGTCACTCAACGCGACGACGGCGCAGTCCTCGTAGCGATATTTCTCGAACAACTCCGCTGCGAGCAGCTGACCCGCGCGTGACCGACTATCAAAATACATAAGCTTATAGTATCAGCTAAAGAGGTATCAAGACAAGCTATAATACCTACATGGGATATTACGAAATAGCACCTCTTTCGATTGTCAGAGCAGATTCAGCAGTCTTTACGTACCAGTCCCTCTCGTCGCTTAAAAAGGGTCAACTTGTGATGATACCGGTGGGCAAAAAAATGCTTCAGGGCGTCGTTGTTCGCGTTGCCGTAAAGCCCGCCTACCAAACAAAACTGGTGACATCGCTCATTGATACTCCTCCCGTGCCGCCAGCACTTATCGATCTAGCTAACTGGATGAGTGAATACTATGCAGCTCACCTCGCACTCGTATTGCAAACAATCCTCCCCAAAGGCCTCACTACCAAACGTCGATCCATCAGCAGCACCCAGTTGAATATAGCCCGAAACCGAACAAAAATTGTGTTCAATAAAGCACAGGGGGCTGCTATCTCATCTCTGTTATCTATGTCACCTGGAACTGCTCTATTGCATGGAGTGACGGGAAGTGGCAAGACAGCCGTGTACATCGAGCTTGCCAAACATACTATTCAAAACAACAAATCTGTGCTCATTCTTGTACCAGAAATCGCACTCACTTCTCAGCTACTCGCTGAGTTTACTCAACACTTCCCTGACGCAATTGTCACTCATTCGAAACAAACCGAGGCTCAACGTCACGCTATTTGGCTACAGGTCGCGACTAGTCCCAAGGCTGTCGTTGTTATCGGCCCACGTTCGGCACTGTTCATGCCAGTGGTAGCGCTGGGCCTGATTGTTATTGATGAAGCGCACGAGCCAAGCTACAAGCAAGATCAAGCACCTCGCTACTCTGCCTTGAGGGTAGCGAGCAAGCTCGCATTACTCCACCAGGCGAAAGTAGTTCAGGGGTCTGCCACCCCTTTAATTAGCGAGTATTATCTAGCGTTGCACAATGGCAGGCCGATCATTCCCATGCGTCAAAAAGCACGAATCGACAGCAGTTTGCCTAGTATCACTCTCATCGATATGACGAAGCGCACGCACTTTAGTCGCCATCGATTTTTTTCAAACGAGCTACTTACGCAAATAGAAACGACGCTCGTCTCGGGCAAACAAGTACTCATCTTTCATAACCGACGTGGCAGTGCTAGCACTACTCTTTGTGAATCCTGTGGCTGGTCGGCCATCTGCCCTCGTTGTTTTATACCCTTCACACTCCACGCCGATGCGCATATCATCAAATGCCACATCTGCGGACAACAAGGACAAGTACCCACTTCGTGCCCAGAGTGCCACGCGACTCACATACGCCACAAAGGCATAGGAACTAAACTCATCGAAAAAGAGCTAAGAGATCTGTTTCCAAGCGCCTCTATCGCACGGTTCGATGGTGACGTCACAAAAAACGATACACTCGAAAAGCGCTATCAACAACTATACGACGGAGATATACAGATTATCATTGGCACTCAAGTAGTCGCGAAAGGGCTTGACCTGCCTCATCTTGTAACAGTCGGTGTCATCCAAGCAGATGCTGGGCTGTTTTTGCCCGATTATGCGGCTAGTGAGCGGACGTTTCAGCTTCTCGCCCAAGTCGTAGGGCGTGTTGGTCGATCTGTACATCCCACTACTATTGTTGTCCAGAGCTATCAGCCGTCGGCGCTCGCCGTGCAGCACGGCCTCGCACAAGACTATAGCGCTTTCTATGCTTCTGCGATTGCCGAACGGCATCGTGCGGGCTTTCCTCCATATACTTTTCTCTTGAAGCTCACTTGTGTCTACAAAACAGAAGTAGCCGCTATACGTAATGCCGAGCAGTTAGCAAGCATCTTGAGAGCTTCGTATCCTGACGTACAGATATTCGGGCCAACACCAGCATTTTATGAACGCCAACACGACACCTTTCGTTGGCAGCTCATCGTGAAGTCTCCCATACGGCAGAAATTGCTTGAAATCATCACAACAATCCCCACTTCTCATTGGCAGATCGATATCGACCCAGCAAGCCTTCTTTGATCTGATATACTAGATATAATGAAAAAAGAAGCAATCATCACGCTGCCAAACCAGCACTTGCGCCACAAGTCCCACCGTGTCCACATCGTGACTGACGACACCAGGCAGCTTATCAATGATATGACCAGTGCAAGTATCGACTGGGAGGACTCTCGGCCACACGAAATCAGTGCAGCACTCGCTGCGGTCCAAGTAGATCGACTTGAAAAAGTTGTCATTGTTCGTGCTGACTTCGACAATAAAGCCAACCGAGAATTTATTGCACTCATCAACCCTGAGATCGTCAAAACCGAGGGCGAACTTGTTAGTGATTACGAAGGCTGCCTGAGCGTTAAAGATGTCTACGGCAAAGTCCCCCGCTACAGCAAAATCCGCGTAAAAGCCCTCGATGCCGACGGCAAAGAAGTACGGTTCAAGGCAGAAGGGTTTTTGGCACGAGTAATCCAACACGAAATAGACCATACGAACGGCACGCTCTTTATTGACCACATAAAAAACCAGACCGATGCATTCTATCGGCTCAACGAAAAGGGCGAGCTCAACCCACTCGACTACGATAGTGTTATCAAAGACAATCATGACCTCTGGGACTAAACCAAACACCATTACCAAACCAATTGTTTTTTTCGGCACCGAGGAATACAGCCTCTGGGTACTGCAACCTCTCGTCGAAGCCGGTTACCCTATTGCCGCTGTCGTCACCAAGCCCGACATGAAGCGCGGACGTGGACAAAAAGTATCGCAGCCTGCAGTAAAAGTATTTGCCGAGCAACACAGTATCCCCGTCTGGCAGCCCGAAAAGCTCACGGATATTATCGAACCAGTCAAGCAACTCGATAGTCCCGCTGCTGTGCTCGTCGCCTACGGAAAAATTATCCCCGCATCAGTCCTCGAGTTATTTACCCCAGGAATTATTAATGTTCACCCCTCTCTCCTGCCACTTTACCGTGGCCCATCCCCTGTCGAGTCTGCTATCGCCAATCGCGATGCAAAAACTGGCGTCAGTATCATGAAGCTCGAGGCGGACATGGATGCTGGGCCTGTCTATAGCCAAACACTCTATGTGCTTGATCAATCCGAGACAAAGCCAGAGCTTTACCGGACTTTATTTACCATTGGTGCCAATGTTTTGGTGCAGCAGCTACCGAGCATCCTGGACGGCAGTCTCCGGCCAATACCGCAGAATCACGATAAGGCAACTTACTGCCAGCTGCTCACAAAAGCAGATAGCATGCTTGACCTCTCAGCCGCCACTCCTGGCGAAGCTGAGGCACGCATTCGTGCTCACATCGGCTTCCCCCGCACTCGCCTCCGCATCGGCAAACACGAAATTATTGCTATAAAAGCACATGGTGTCATGGACAAGAAATCACCACTCGACCTCGCATGCGGCAATGGCGCGTATTTGGCCATAGATGAGCTGATTGCACCGAGCGGCAAAACAATGACAGCCGAAGAATTCCTACGCGGCTACACAGCAGAGTAGTAAGGTTATTTAAGTGGCAAGCTGATCTGAAGACTGGTTCATACCAAGAATTGCGTCGCGATTGGCGATAATCTCAGCTTTCAATGCCTCCATCGTAGCAGCTACTACCTCACGATAATCTGGCCTATTGAGACCTAGCCATTTAAGTGACGCATACTCTGCCAGGATGACATTTTGTGGAATCTGCTCTGGCGCACCAGCTTTGAGCTGCTGATATATCTGATCTTGCTCATACTGTGGTACGTTAGCTGCAAGCCATCCAGCCACTTTGTCATCTTTGCGGTCGATAAAAGACTCGAACTCTTCGAGTTGAGCGTCACTCAGACCTTCACTTAGTTTCGTCCCTACGCGTAGCTCGAGCTGCTCGCGAAAATGATCGAGAAACATTTTTTTCTGGTCTTCGGGTAGCTCCCCCAGACCAACATCTTGCAAGAATTTATCGTCTAACTGAAACATAGCACCCCCTTACATTACTATTCTTAGTATATCGTATCTTGCAAAAAAGATATATCTTTGCCCTACTACTTCAACGTGCGCTTTACGAGCTCTCGGGTGAAAAATTCGAGCTTGTCGCCTTCTTCGATGAGTAGCTTCTTGTGGGTTTTGAGACTGAGACCGCACATTTCACCTTCGAACACCTCTTTGGCTTCCTGTTGTTGGCGCTGGACATGCGTCACTTCTACTTCAGCGATGTTTTCGCCACCTCGTATAACTCGTGCCAGAAGATGCGCCATAATCTTGCCGCCTGTCACCTCGCCACCACAAATCACTTGATCTTTTAGTGTACGAAAGACGCCTTTGATAGTAAGTTTGCCTATTTCAGTCTCGACTACTTCTGGCGCCAGCATCTGCTCCATACTACTACGGGCATCGTCAAGTAGTTCGTAGATAACCCTGAATAGCCGTACTTGTACTTTATCTCGCATGGCAAGTCGTTTGACAGCTGGCGGCAGGTCAATATTGAACCCGTAGATAATCGCATTACTTCCCGCAGCGAGACGAACGTCGTTTTCTGTGATACTACCGACACCATTGCCCACTACTCGCAGGTTGATCTCACCACCAGTGTCTACCAGCCTGAGGCTATCGATAACTGAGGTCAGTGAACCTTTGACGTCAGCTTTGACGATGACATTCATCTCTTGCGTATCATGCTTTTGGGTCATCATTTTCAACAAGTCAGCACCGGTTACGTTGGTACTGGCAGCATGACGCGCAGCATCGAGCTTGGCGCGCTCTACCATCAGACGAGCGGTTTTTTCGTTATTTACAATTGTGAAAATATCGCCAAACTGTGGAAGCTCTTTAAAGCCAGTGACAGTGACTGGTGTAGAGGGGCCGGCTTGCTTTAAGGTCTTTCCCTTAAAGTCGAGCAGGGTTCGCACTTTTCCATACGTTGTACCTGCCACCAAAAAATGACCGGGCTTGAGCACACCCTGGTCGACCAAGAGATTCACCACTGAACCTTTACCCGTCTCCATATGCGCCTCAATCACTAGACCCTCGGCAGGCACATCGATATCTGCCTTTAGCTCCTCCATGTCTGCGACGAGTAGCACCATGTCGAGCAGCTTATCAATCCCTTGACGCTGCTTGGCACTGATAGGCACCATGACAGTATCGCCACCCCACTCTTCGGGGTTGAGATGATGCTCGCTGGCCAGTTGTGCTTTCACCATATCTGGATTTGCGCCTTCTTTGTCCATTTTGTTGATCGCAACGACAATCCGGGCATTGGCATCACGCGGAAAGCGAATCGCCTCGACCGTCTGCGGCATCACACCGTCATCGGCAGCCACTACAATCACAACGACATCTGTCAGTGCTGCACCATGCTGGCGAAGTGCAGCAAATGCTTCGTGGCCAGGGGTGTCGAGCAGAGTAATCGGCCTACCGTTCCGCACAGTTTGATAGGCGCTAATATGCTGGGTAATACCTCCGGCTTCACCAGAGACGGTTTTTGTATCAAGAATCGAGTCAAGCAACGTAGTCTTGCCGTGATCGACATGCCCCATCACAGCCACGATCGGTGGACGTTCAGAGGCGCTCGCCGATGGCTTGTGAAGGCGTTGAAGTGTTTGCTTCTGGACGTCATTGCGTTTGAGCAAGACTTCGATTCCCAGCTCTTCGACGATAATCTCAGCCGTCTCAAAATCAATCCGTTGGTTGATCGTCGCGACAATACCGTTCTTAAACAACTCCCCCACCAACTGTGTCACCGGAAGGTTCAGTGCCTCGGCGAGTTCTCCTACGGTGATTGAGTCGGCGATGACCAATACTTTTTCGGCTTCACTCATCTTTAAGGCTCCTTTCTTCCTGCCATCTGGTCAGGCTTTACACATGAATTACATCATTATTTTTTGGCTTTTTTGCCAGCAAGACTTAGGCTAATCTTGCGACTTTCTTTGTCAATCTCTAGTACCGTAAACTCTTTGCGCTCGTTGAGCGTAAAGACTTTCTCCGGGTCTACTCCTTCGCCGCCACCAAGCTCGCTGATATGTACAAGCGCCTCGACAGCTGGGCTGATCTGCACAAAAGCTCCAAACGGTGTAATGCGCGTGATTGTGCCTTCAACTTTTTTGCCCTTTTCAAACTGTTCGACTTCGTCGAGCCATGGGTCTTTTGTGAGCTGCTTCATGCTGAGACTCAAACGATCTTTGTCGATCGAAATGATCTTCGCTTCGATAGTCTGCCCAACTTTTACGTAGTCATTTGGATTGTTGACTCGCTCCCATGAGATTTCAGAAATATGCACCAGCCCCTCGATACCATCTACATTGACAAATGCGCCGAAATCTACCACACCAGTGACTACTCCGTTGACACTATCGCCAACTTTAAGTGTCTCAAACCGAGCAGCTAAGCCATCTTTGATTGCTTCTTTTTCAGAAAAAATCAATTTATTGGCTTTGCGGTCACAGTCAAGAATGCGCACCTTCAGAGACTTGCCAATCAGTGCATTGAGGCGGGACAAAATCTCGTCTTTGTCAGCACTGCCAACACGTGGATAATGTTCGGCCGAGAGTTGTGATACAGGTAGAAACCCGCGCACGCCTTCGTATTCGACAAGCATGCCGCCACGGTTTGCATCATAAGGCGACACGTCGATAATTTCTTCTGCATCCATTTTGGCCTGGACTTCTTCCCATCCACGGTCTTTGGCTGCTTTGCGCAGGCTCAGCAAACTATAACCGCTATCAAGCTCTGGGTCGACCACACTTGCGGTTACTTCGTCGCCTTCTTTGAGCGCTCGGCCAAATCCTACTTCGCGACGAGGCACAAACCCCACGCCCAGCGGCCCTAAATCAAGCAATACTTCATGTTTTTTGACAGTCAGGACTGTTCCAGTGACGACATCGCCCGCAGCAAGCTGCTTGACGCTATCGCTCGCCAATAGTTCATCCATAGTAATAGTGGCTTTTGCCATAATAAGTTTTAGCAGTGAAACAAACAACCGTTTACTAACGGTATCTACCTCACCAAAACTCCTCTCTTAACGTTAATATTTCTTGAGACGCATGAAAAAACCACGCATCAAAATCACTCCCTACTATACACTAGTGGTGTCACAAAGTCTATAAGAGAGCACGCGAACGTTGAAAGGCAACGCCGACACCCACCAGAAGCGTCGCACCGATAGCTGGGAAAATTGCTTCCTCAGGGCCAGTAGTGGGAAGATGGCTACTTGGTTCAGCAGGGGCGGTAGAAGTTGTCGGCGTAGTAGTCGGGGTCGTTGTTTGAGGTGCAGACTCTGATTGTTGCGCTTTTTGCTGTTCCTGGGCTTTTTTCTCTTCTTCGGCCTGTTTGGCAAGCGCTGCTTTCAAGTCGCTATTAGCGTCAGACGTAGTATCGGTCGTAGTGTCAGTTGCGGTCGATGAATCAGGAGATTGCACAGCAGGTTTATTCGTGGTTGTTTGGGCGATATCCGCTGCCTGAGGAGTCTTGTTGCGCACAACGTAGATCGCACCAGCCAACAAACCAAGTAGCACTATACCACCGATCACAAACCCCGCAACGCTGCCTCTTTCGCTATGACGAACCATGTATTCACCTCTGTTATGTAATAATCTTATGTTTATTATACCTCTTTTGACATAAAAACACAAGGTGCCTTCTTCAGCAGGTTTTTTGTGCTACAATGCAACTATGATAGTTACAATCGATACGGGTGGGACAAAAACG
>CAZPEO010000009.1:0-2470 GCA_964585675.1 uncultured Candidatus Saccharibacteria bacterium
AACTAACTAACTAACTAACTAACTAACTAACTAACTAACTAACTAACTAACTAACACTTCGTCCAGGTGTACGCGCTCCATCACCGGTATACACATTAATACGCATTCATACAGATAAAACCAACTACCGTAAAATATCCAACTTTGTATAACCAAGTTGTCCGGCCGGACAGTTTTGTTATACAATATTAACCATGAAAAGAGGGAGATATGGCTACAAGAAAGGCAGGAGGTTACCCGATTCTGCTCTTCGTTATGTGCTGGAGGCACTGGTGCCATATACAGAGGCAAACCTCAAATTAGCCTTTTCGCCTCATCGGTTTTTTAATGACCTCGATCGTATTTGTGACAACAAATACAGCCGCTCGTCATTGAGTAAAGCGTATTATCATGCGCGGAGCACGGGGCTTGTCGATGTCAACGAGACGGGGCTGAGCATCACAAATAAGGGTAAACAAGCCCTAAGTCCCTATATGCCACTACGCATACATGGCGCTTGCGTGCTTGTGGTATTTGATATCCCAGAAGTCGAGCGTGCAAAGCGCCGCTATTTGCGCACGTTGCTATACGAACTCAAATTTACTCGTTTACAACAAAGTGTATGGAAGAGCGACTACGACTGCGTTGAGATTTTGCAAAAAGAGATCGCCGAACAGTCTCTGGAGAAGTGCGTTGAAGTATTTGAAGCTGCTTCTGTGTAAGCCCACCCTCCTTGAGACAACAGCCCATGAATGATAAAAAACTATATCAATTCTCTATAACATAGTCGTCCGGCCGGACAGTTCTGTTATAGAGAATTTTGTGAGATTTAGGGGGCCTGAAGGTGAAGCTGCTACAGCCTGGTAGCGTAGTGGCTTGAGGTGGTGCTAGATGGTCACGCCAGGTGGGAAGTTGTTTTTGTAGTAACGCGTAAGAAAGGACCGTTTAAAATCGAAAAACGTGCCGTCCTTGAGCGATGCGCGAATTTGGTCGACTGTCCGCACTACAAAGCGCTCATTGTGAATGCTCGCTAGTGTGCTCGCAAGGATCTCATCGGATTTAAACAAGTGGTTAAGATAAGCCTTTGTGTAGCCATTGCAGGTGTAGCAATCGCATTCGGCGTCGACAGGTGTGAAATCTGTTTTGAATTTTGTGTTCGTGATGTTGATACGACCGTCGAGCGTATAGAGCGCGCCGTTGCGGGCTTGGCGTGTGGGTGCCACACAGTCAAACGTATCGACTCCGTACTCGACCCCCAAGAATAAATCGGCAGGTTGAGCCCCCATGCCGAGCAAGTGTCGCGGCTTATTCTCTGGCAAAGTTTCGTTCATCCATTTGACGACCGTCGGGATTTCGCCCGGTTCAAACACCCCGCCGAGACCGTAGCCGTCAAAATCGCGCTCGCCAAGGAAGTTTGCTGATTTCTTGCGGAGATGCTCGTCGCGTGCACCCTGCACGACACCGTACAAAGCCTGAAGGGGTTTACCAGCTTTTTCATGTGCCATGTTTAGCTCCTGATGGCGCGTCAGGCAGCGCTCTGCCCAGGCATGCGTACGATCAACGGCTTCAACAAGGTAGTACGGCGGCGCCAAGGGAGCTGGGCATTCGTCGAAGGCCATATGAATATCTGCACCGATGTCGTGCTGGAGCTCCATGCTGCTCTCGGGGGTCATGAGGAGTTTCTGGCCATCAAGATGAGAACGAAAATGAGCACCTTTTTCGGTGATTTTTACGAGCTGATCGGCTGATTTGGTGGCATTGCTGGCATCGCCTTTTTCGGTGTGAGCGACGGCGTCTATGCCTTTTTTGTAGGCCACCCCGAGACTAAATACCTGGAATCCACCACTATCAGTAAAGGTCGGACCGCTATAGTTCATGAATTTGCCGAGTCCTCCCGCGGCTTTCACGATGTCGGCACCGGGGCGGAGCATGAGGTGGTAGGTGTTGGCTAATATCGATTGGCCCCCCAGGTCAACGACTTGTTCGGGGGTGAGAGCTTTTACGGTAGCTTTTGTGCCACCCACGATGAATGCCGGTGTTTCGATAACGCCATGAGGGGTTGTGATAGTGCCAACGCGCGCAAGTGTGCCAGGTAGTTTGTGACTGATTTTGAATGTAAGTGCTTGTTTCATTAATCACCATTGTAACAGATGAAGCATATTGAAAAAATATCGAAAAGTGCTATAATGTGAATATTGGGCATGTTCTTTTTCTACTACACATAGGAGGTGGTCTCTATGCTCGCAATTATCGGGGCATTGGCACTTATATTCAAGTTCTGCGGCGACGCTGGACTTGTCATTGGGGCTTGGAAGCGCGAGATAGTGCTACACAGGTTCACCTGGATCATCTTCACATTGACCGCGTGGGTGTTCCTGAAGTCACAGCTCGATCTCGGCATGGGCTGGGGCACGCTGTTCTTCGTCTGGATCTTCGTGGTCAACATCGTCTTGCTCGCGCTTAGCTACACAGACGGGCGCGGCACAGGAGG
>CAZPEO010000009.1:2570-21502 GCA_964585675.1 uncultured Candidatus Saccharibacteria bacterium
GTGAGCTGGAGCATTATGCTCGCTCCTGTTGGAGCGGGCATTTTGCTTATTAGAGTATGAGCATACTGTCGCCATAGCTAAAGAAGTGGTAGTTCTCGGCGACGGCATGCTCGTAGGCGGGTCGTAGATGTTCCCAGCTAGCGAACGCAGCCGTTAGCATGAGGACCGTGCTCTCGGGCATATGAAAGTTAGTGAGGAGTCCATCGATGGTCTTGAATTCGTAGCCAGGGTAGATGAAAATGTCGGCTTCGCCAGTGATACGCGCAGGCGGATGGTTGAGGATGGCATCGTGCGCGTATTCGAGTGTGCGGGTGATAGTCGTGCCGAGGGCAACGACGCGGTGGCCAGAGCGTTTGGCGGCTTGAATTGCGGCGACGGTTTCTTCAGGGATTTCGAAATATTCTTGGTGCATTTTGTGGGTAGTGACGTCGTCGACACGAATCGGCAAGAAGGTGCCGAGGCCGACATGGAGAGTGGCGTAAACGACATTAACACCTTTGGATTTTAGATTTGCAAGCGTTTCATTGGTCATGTTGAGGCTCGCTGTGGGAGCAGCCACCGAGCCTTTCTCGCGCGCAAAGACTGTCTGGTAACGTTCGATGTCGCTCGCGGTGGCAATGCGGTTCATGTAGGGCGGCAGAGGCACTGATCCATGCTCTTCGGCGATGTCCAGGAGGTCTCGCTCGGCGCGGATGACCGCGATGCCATCGCCGCAGATTTCTTCGACGATGAGTGTATCGCTACCGATCATCAGCTCGTCGCCAACTTTGAGTTTGCGTCGGTAAATGACCTTGTGCCGATGCCAATCGTCGACTGCGCCGTGCTTTTCGACGAGCACGAGCTCGCGCTCTCCACCCGATGGCTTGTGCGCAATAAGCCGAGCTTTGATGACTTTTGTGTCGTTAATCACCAGGCAATCGCCAGGCTCGAGATAGTCAACGACATCAGGGTACTGGCGGTCAGTGATATCGCCAGTCGCGCGGTCGAGCACCAAGAGTCGCGCTTCACCACGCACCGTTGGTGGGTGAGCTGCGATGAGTTCTTCGGGTATGTGGTAGTGAAAATCGGAGAGTTGCATAGGAGGCTTATTATATCAGCCATTGACATGCCATCGCTTTTTTGCTAAGATGAAAATGTACAGATCCGGCCGGCAGGTCGGATATTTTCGTAGAACGTAACACATGCAAATGAAAGGAATTACCCTATGGAAGATCTAAACATAAAACAACTCACTCTCGCTGTGCGAACAATCGCCGAGGAAAAGAACCTGCCCGAAGAAACCGTCATGGAAGTCATCGAGCAAGCGATCGCGGCGGCGTGGCGACGAGACAACGGTGAGCGTGAACAAGAAGTTCGCGCTGAGCTCAACGTCAATGACGGCACCGCAAAAGTATACGTGCAGCGCGAAGTTGTCGAAGACCCAATTAACGACGCGACTGAAATTAGCCTAGAAGATGCCAAGAAGGTCAAGAGTGACGCCAAGCTCGAAGATATTATCGAAGAGATGCATGAAGTTGTGAGCTTTGGTCGCGTCGCCGCGCAAACCGCCAAGCAAGTGGTACTTCAGCGCCTGCGAGAAGCCGAGCGCGAAGTTGTGCTCGTAGAGTTCGAAGACAAAATCGGTACGGTCGTCAACGGCATCGTGCAACGCGTCGAGCCGCGAGTCGTGCGTGTCGAGATCAACAAAGCCGTCGGTATTTTGCCGCAGAGCGAGCAAATCCAGGGCGAGTTCTACTCGGTTGGCTCACGTGTGAAAGTGTTTATCAAGGACATTGAGCGTGACAACCGTGGCCCGCAGCTGATTCTAAGTCGTGGTAACGAAGCATTTGTTGAATACCTCTTCCGCCAAGAAGTGCCAGAGATGGAGACAGGTGCTGTGGAAATCAAAGGTATCGCCAGAGAGGCAGGTCGCCGCACCAAGCTCGCGGTTGCCAGCACCGTACCAGGTGTCGACCCAGTTGGTACATTTGTCGGTGGACATGGAACACGTGTGAACGCCGTCATGAACGAAATTGGCGACCAAGAAAAAATCGACATCGTGACCTTTGACGAAAACACCGATACGTACATCCGCAACGCCCTCAGCCCAGCTGAAGTCGTGAAAGTGGAGATAGACGAAGAGGCAAAGCGTGCCAAGGTATTCGTAGCCGAAGACCAACAATCGATTGCAATCGGTCGTGGTGGACAAAACGTACGCTTGGCCAGTAAGCTGACGGGGTACGAACTCGACATCGAAACCGCAGTGGCCAAACCTGCCGAGAAGAAGCCGAAGAAGAACATCGAGGAAGGGCTCTTTGCAGCAATTGAAGAGCAGGGCGAAGAATAGGAGTTAATCCTAGGTTCTGTAAGTGAGAGTACAGGACTAAAGCAAAAAATACCCGCTCATCCAGAGCGGGTATTTTCTTGATCAACGAATGGTCTGTGGGCGTTATTGCGTGAATACGACATGCGGATGGCAATTCTTTCTAAATATTAGCACTCCTACTTGACGAGTGCTAATTTGTGCGATAAAATCAGGGGCAAGTGGAACCGTAAGTTCCCGTATGGAGGGCAAAAAAAGTATGATGCCAGAAGATTTTGCAGAATTTATTTCACATTTATCAAACAACGCCAAGATGAGCGTGCAGCACGCTGATGCCATTGCACGAGGTAATGGTAGTAATTATATTGGCACCGAGCATTTGCTACTCGGTGTATTAGCGCAGGGCTCGAGCGCTGGCGCAAAGATACTTGCCGATGCCGGTGTCACACTAGCACGTGCCGAGCACGTGCTCGATATCAAGCCGACGAAAATCGTTGTGAGTACTGGCGCAGTGGGCCTCAGCGACACGGCGCTCCTGACACTCCGTATGGGCTGGGAAACCGCCAAAGAGTTTAACCATGACCACTTGGGCACTGAGCATATTTTGTATAGTTTACTGCGTCAGAACACTGCGCGGGCTACAACGCTTTTGAGAGATGAGATGAGTGTCGATATCGATGACGTCATGAGCGGGCTTGAGGGCTATTTTGACCGAACTCGCGGCGAACATGGAGATGTAGCAACTGAGCCAAAGACTCGACCAGTGAAAGGCGGAGCACTCGCGACATTTGGTGTAGATCTCACCAGCAAGGCGGCGCAGGGTGAGCTGGATGTACTGATCGGTCGCTCGAAAGAAACTGAGCGGCTCGTGACAGTGCTGAGTCGCCGCACCAAAAATAACCCTGTACTCATTGGTGAGCCTGGTGTCGGCAAAACTGCTATCGTGGAGGGCCTCGCGCAACGGATTGTGCACGAAGAAGTGCCAGACCATTTGCTCGACAAACGAGTGATTATGCTGGATATGGCCGCGATGATCGCTGGCACGAAATACCGCGGCGAGTTCGAAGACCGACTCAAAAAAGTCATTAGCGAAATCAAAAAGTCTGGCAATACGATTGTGTTTATCGACGAGCTCCACCTACTCGTGGGCGCTGGCGCTGCCGAGGGAAGTATGGATGCTGCAAATATCCTCAAGCCTGCTCTCGCCCGCGGCGAGCTGCGCATGATCGGTGCCACTACATTAGACGAATACCGCAAGCATATCGAGAAAGACACGGCCCTCGAGCGACGATTCCAGACAATCATCGTGAAAGAACCAAGTCTCAAGGAGACGCTTGGCATTTTGAAAGGCCTTAGGGGCTACTACGAGAAGCATCATGGCGTATCGATGAGCGATGACGTGCTCGAAGCTGCTGTTTATATGAGCGATCGCTATGTGGCAGATCGGTTCATGCCCGATAAAGCGATTGACGTGATAGATGAGGCGGCCGCGCTCGTGCGCGTCAAGCAAGGCCACAAGCCGAGCCGGCAGCGCGAGCTCGTCAAGGAGCTCAAGAATCTTAATGAGCGTATGGAAGAGGCGGTCGCAGCCGAGGACTACGAACGTGCCGCACTGTATAAGCAGCGTGTCAGCCAGATTCAAGAAAAGCTCGACGCCGCCCGTGAAGCCCAGGAACGCAAAAGTGCTATCGCGCTAAATGATGACGATATTTCGCATGCAATCGCCGTCATGACGAACATTCCAGCCGAAAAAGTCAAAACTAATGAAGCAGCACTGCTGAAAACACTTGAAAAGCAACTTGCGAAGTATTTGATAGGTCAAGAAGAGGCTGTTAGCAAGGTTGCGCGCGCTATTCGCCGTAGTCGCAGTGGTGTCGCTAGCGAAAAGCGACCGATCGGTAGCTTCGTATTTATGGGCCCAACCGGTGTTGGAAAAACAGAGCTGGCACGCGTGCTGGCGCGAGAAGTATTTGGCAGCGACGATGCGCTCATAAAAATTGATATGAGTGAATTTGGCGAAAAGCACACGACGAGTCGACTCGTGGGAGCACCTGCAGGGTATGTCGGCTACGAAGATGGCGGTAAGCTGACCGACAAGGTGCGACGACAGCCCTATAGTGTGATATTGTTTGACGAAATTGAAAAAGCCCATCCTGACGTGTTTCAACTGATGCTGCAGCTACTCGAAGACGGCACGCTGACCGATGCAAAAGGACGTGCGGTGAGTTTTCGCAATACGATTATCATCATGACGAGCAACCTAGGCGCTGACAAAATGATGAAAGAATCGACATTAGGATTTGGCGGTATGACAAGCGAAAGTAAGCTCGAAGATATCCATGCCCGCAATGCGCGTGCGACGCGTGAAGAGCTAGAGAAGTTTATGCGGCCAGAGTTGATTAATCGGTTTGACGGGATTGTGACGTTTCGGGCTCTGACAAAGGATGAAGTCGGTAAGATTTTTGATCTGCTGATTGAAGAATTACGCCAACGCTTGGTACGCAAAAGCCTTGGGATTCGAGTGACACCAGCAGCCAAGCGATTTTTGATCGAAAAAGGCTATAGCATAAAGTATGGTGCTCGTCCGCTCAGGCGGACTATCGAAGACGAGTTAGAGCACCCAATTGCCGAAGGGATTTTGGCAAATTCCTACGAAAAAGGCGCTATACTAGAAGTACGAATAGAAAAAGGGGTGCTTCAGATTGAATCAAGAAACGAATCTACCCGCTAGTACGGTAGCGTCAGGGCCTCGTCGGCGTGTACGCCCGTTGCTGCGTGCTGTGGTCGCTGCGGTAGTGATACTGGTCCTGAGCGGGCTGGGGATTATGTATGGACAGCAGCTTGTTGATAGCGCCAAAGCAAGTCAATTTCGACCTAGCCAGCGGATCACTAAGATCACCGAGCGAGTCGGCATGACTAGTCGTAGCCGAGATATTTTCTACGCAACCGCGCCGATTATCGAAGACAGGCAAACCTTCAACCAGAGCTGCCAAAGCGAGGAGCGCACGGCGGCGATTTTGGGATGTTATTTCAGAGACACGATCCATCTCTACGATATCGATAACAAGAAACTTGACGGCACTCTAGAGGTGACGGCGGCGCATGAGTTGCTACACGCTGCATACCAACGGCTGAACTTTTTTGAGCGCCGCCGAGTCAACACCCTGATTTCATCTGAATATGCCAAACACAAAGACGATACGAAGCTCAAAGAGATCATGCAGTACTACCACCAGACTGAGCCTGGGGCCGAAATCAACGAACTACACTCGATCTTGGGCACAACGGTTGCCTCGCTCAGTCCTGAGCTTGAAGCCTATTACTCGCGGTACTTTAAGGACAGGTTGTCTCTGGTAGCGCTCAATGCCGCCTACAACAAAGTTTTTGGCGACATCAAGGCCCAGGCAGATGAGATTGAGGCGCGGATTAAGCAGGTAGGGCCTTCTATCACCAAAGATCTCTCGTCGTACGAAGCCGACCTCAAACAGCTCGAACTTGATATTGAAAATTTCAATCAGCAAGCTAATACAGGGTATTTTGGTACTCGCAGCAGCTTCAACGCTGCAAGGAGTGTATTGCTTGGGCGTGTCGACGCGCTTAACCTCCGCCGTGACGAAATCAATGCGCGAGTAGCTGCATACAACAAAGATGTCGAAACGCTCAACGCGCTCTCACTCCAAGTCAGCGAGCTTTACAAAAGTATCAACGGTGCAGAGGCCACCACAGGTATCTGATGGCAAAACAACGAACACGCTTCGTTTGTCAGCAATGTGCTGCGACCTACCCCAAATGGACGGGTAAGTGCGAAAACTGCGGCCAATGGAATACATTGGTCGAACAAGCCGTGGTGTCAGTCGGGAATTCAGCAGTGGCACGGGGTGCGCATAGCGGTAAGGTTTTGCAACCACAGTCGATGCGTTCTATTAGTGTAAACGAGGCCTCGCAGCGAATAAATAGTGGGTTTGCTGACCTTGATGTGGTGCTCGGTGGTGGTATGCTGCCGGCAGGTGTTATGCTCCTGGCTGGGCAACCTGGTATTGGCAAGTCAACGTTGTTGCTTCAGGTGGCGGCCCACGTGGCTTCGCGGACAGCAGTGCTCTATGCTAGCGGGGAAGAGAGCGCGTCGCAAGTGAAACTACGAGCTGCGCGGCTTGGTGCTGAGGCAGGAGACGAGTTGCATTTTATCGCTAGTACGAGCGCGGATGATATCGCGGCGACGATTCGCAGCGGCGCCTATCGTCTGGTCATCGTCGACAGTATCCAGACGCTGAGTCTCGACGAAATCACAAGCGCGCCAGGCACCGTCAGCCAAATCACAAATTCAGCAAACGTTATCATACGTGCTGCCAAAGAGTCAAACGCAGCAGTGATCTTAGTCGGGCATGTCACCAAGGAAGGTTCTATCGCGGGCCCAAAAGTACTTGAACATCTCGTAGACGTCGTGTTGCAGTTTGAAGGAGATCGCTACGGGGGCTTCAAAGTAGTACGTGCTATCAAAAACCGATTTGGAGCGACGAGCGAGGCGGCGATATTTGAGATGAAGGACACTGGTCTAGCGATTGTCGAAAACCCATCTGCTGCCATGCTCGCAGAGCGTCAAAGTACTGACGGATCGGTGGTGCTCGCTACCCTCGAAGGCAATCGGCCTATTTTGGTAGAAATCCAAGCACTTGTCAATTCTACAAATTTCGGGTATCCTAAAAGGACAGCCAGCGGGTTCGACCTCAACCGCTTAACATTACTGATTGCAGTTCTCGAAAAGCGCACAAAACTGAATTTATCTGACAAAGATATCTACATCAATGTCGTGGGTGGATTGCGGCTGGCTGATCCAGCAGCCGACCTAGCTGTTGCCATGGCGATCGCGAGTGCTGCAGCTGGTCGCCAGCTTGACGAGCAGGTGGTGGTATTTGGTGAAGTAGGGCTCGGTGGTGAGATCCGCTCAGCTCAGTCAACAGACAAACGCGTGGCTGAGGCTAAAAAACTAGGCTTTACCCACGCTATTGCACCGATGCCGCCAGCAGGAGCTACTAAGAATTCATTTATTAAAGGCGTGCGCGATTTGCGTCATGCATTGATTGACTACTTGAAGTAGTCGTGAGAGTAAAGGAGAAACACTCGCCACGCAGATAAGCACGGCGAGAAAAACAACTATGGAAACGAAAGATCTGATATTGTTTGCGGTGACTATCACCATACTTGCAGAGGTGACATACCTACTCGCCAAACTACCAAATACAGCGATTAAGGCCAAAGACAGGGCGATCCTCGTCGATACGTCGGTGCTGATGGACGGACGGATTGTTGGGATTGCAGCGACGGGATTTATCGGAGGGACACTAGTGATCCCGCGCAGTGTTGTCGGCGAACTACAGTTTCTGGCTGACAATGCCGACGCTGAAAAACGCGCTCGGGCTCGACGGGGACTCGATGTCGTCACCGAACTGCAAAAAATGGAGCAAGTTGAAGTCGAACTTCTGCAAGACGGAAGTCATGCTACTGAGGGTGTCGATGAGCGCTTGTTGATGCTCGCAAAACAACACCACGCAGTGATCTGTACGCTTGATTTTAACCTCAACAAGGTAGCGGCCGTAGAAGGGATTGTGGTACTAAATATCAATGAGCTCGCCCAGTCGCTACGCATGGCGCATCTTCCTGGCGATGAGCTGACGATAGAGTTGGTGCAGAAAGGTCAAGACAGTCACCAGGCAGTCGGTTATTTGCCAGATGGCACCATGGTGGTTGTCGAGCAGGCGAGTAAACATATTGGCCAGATGATGCGTGTTGAAGTTGTGCGTAGCCTTCAGACGGCAGCAGGCAAGATGATGTTTGCTCGCAAAATCACGCTCAAGCCTGTGGCGCAGCCGGTAGAGCAGGCTGCCGTGCAGGCGCGGCCGCCTCGCGAGCGTCAAGCGGCTACACAGTCTAGACGAGCGACGCCAGCAGCAGGTACTGAGCAGCCATATCGTAAGTCGCAGTCGCAACAGCCAAGTAAATCGCCGCGCCGCGCTTATCATGCTCGGCCCAAGCGGATCGACCATGAAGCGGCGCTGATAGACCTAGTAGACAAGCAGCCAAACAAATAGCTCTCAGTGAGAAATACAAACAATGCGGAGATTGTCACAGATATATGCTATGGATGCGAATATGGAATTGGCGCAGACTCGGCCGTATAGTACGCTGTATCTGTCACTTTAGCTACCAGACTACAAGTAGATGACAGCTGTGCAAGATCAACTTGGTAGCTACCACTCGCGCTAATTGACTGAGTCGAGACAGTGGTGCCGCCACAGGTCACACTGAGAGACTGAAGTGCATAGCGGCCATTTGTTGCGATAACGGTGGCTTTTGTACCGCTGATGCTGACCGACGCACTTGGTTGAGGATCACCGCACTTGTGAACATCGTCTTCTGCGTTAGCGTCGTAACCATCAGGCGCAACGACAACATCTTTTTTCGTGTATGGATCAGCTGACTTTGTCACACCAATGTCTATTTTGGCTTCTGGCGGTGTGCATGCGGTTGCTTTCTTCTTGGAGACTTTGTCGAAAGTCATGGTTGCATTGGTGATGTATTGTTTTTTGCTGTAGTATGACGGATAGACTTCGTTGCCAATACGCTGGATGCCATCTGGCGCAGTGTACCAATCGCTATAGGCGGCTTTGCCTTTTTCTACGTAGTAGGTTGTGGCGGCAGCCATAGTGCGGTCAAATAACATTGCTGGGATAAGTGAGTTGCCCTGGCGCAGTGGAGTTGTATCGGGGTTACCGAGCCACACAGCCATAGACAGATGTGGTGTATAGCCGACTGTCCAGATGTCTTTAGGCACAATACGCCCGTAGATCTCTCCATTGCTGGTGCCTGTCTTTGCAGCTGCTTTGACACGCAGAGCGTTGAGGCTTAACAAATAATCTTGGTTCCAGCCGAGTCCGGCACGTGCGGCAGAATCACCTAAGATATCAGCAACAATGTAGGCTGCTTGAGGATCAACAACTTGTTTTGTCTCAGACTTGTAACTTTTTAGTACTTGGCCTGTGCTGTTTTTGACTTCCAAGATAGTAGCCTGAGGCATGTATACGCCTAGGCGACCCAGCGAAGCAAATGCATTGACATGGTCGACAAGTCGTGTGCCGCAGCCGCCGATAGCGCTCGAGAGTCCGGCCTGCGCATCTGGCCCCTGGGTGCAGTACATCGTGTCGCCAAGGTT
This sequence comes from uncultured Candidatus Saccharibacteria bacterium, assembly GCA_964585675.1. Taxonomy (GTDB): domain Bacteria; phylum Patescibacteriota; class Saccharimonadia; order Saccharimonadales; family Saccharimonadaceae; genus Saccharimonas. The sequence goes on from CAZPEO010000009.1 coordinate 12,080, forward strand.
ACGAATTGTCTCCCAAGTGCTACCTTCTTTGTTGCTTTCGTTGATCCCCATGGCTTTGATAGCTGGGATGTTGCGCGAACGATCGAGTGCGAGACGGAGCGAAATATTTCCTTGGAATTTGCCGTCGGCATTTTGCGGTTTCCAGTTGTTGGGAGAAAAGGTAGTGGAAGTATCTGCAAGTACCGAGCCGCTTCCGAAGTTTTGTTTGCCTTCACCTTGGTTTTGAAAGAGCTGAGCGTAGACGAGCGGCTTGATAGAAGAGCCAGGCTGGATGAATCCTGTCGCGGCGTTGTCTTGGCCAAAGCCTGGATAGCTAAAATCACGACTGCCCATCAGCGCGACCAGCTGGCCGGTCTTGGTGTCTTCTATCGCTGCTGCGCCATTGGTAAATCCAGCGTAGGTTGAGCAGTTGGTATAGCCACAGTTACGGTCCGTCATGCCGCCGTCAAACATAGCGTTCATATTTTCTTCCAGTTTGTTTTGGAGCGTAAGGTCAAGGGTGGTTTTTACGATCAGCCCGCCATTGCCTACAACAGTTTTGCCAAGCGATTTTTCGAGCTGTGATCTGACCATCAGCACAAAGTGGGGGGCTTTGATGCCTGCTAGTTGATCTGCGAGGGGCTTGACGGTGTCCAGGATCGCAACCTTTTTTGCCTCATCGGCTTCGGCTTTGGTGATGTATTTCATTTCGACCATACTATCGAGAACTTTTTGTTGGCGGGAGATAAGCGCGGCATGTCCCTCGATGTTATAAGGATTGTATACTGAAGGGTTGTTTGGGATCGCCGCCAGAAGCGCGCATTCTGGGAGTGTCAATTCTTTCGATGTTTTTTGGAAGTATGTCTTGGCAGCTGACTCCACGCCGTTTCGCCGTCCACCATACGGTGACTCGTTGAGGTAGAGGCCGAGAATTTGTTCTTTGCTATAGGTACGTTCGACTTCGACAGCCAGAATCATTTCTTTGATTTTGCGGGGGACACCAGCGAGACCGCGCTGTTGGGCTTCATCGGGTGGGAAAAACACCTGTTTGACAAGCTGCTGGGTGAGCGTAGAGCCTCCTTGGACCGCGTTGCCCTGCGTGTTGCTGACGAGGGCGCGCAAGATTCCTGACGGGCTGACGCCGCCATGTTTGTAGAATTCCTTGTCTTCGATCGCGATGGTTGCTTTGCCCATGCAAGGTGCGATGGTGTTTGGGTCGACGACGAGCGTATAGTCACCGTCGCCTTTGTCTTCCCAGAGGAGTGTATCGTTGCGGTCATAGTATTTTGTGACAGTGGTTTTGACGCGCTGTGAGAGAGTGCTCGGACGAATTGCATCGAGATCTTTGCGATAGTAAGAGAAAAGAGCAAACAGCATGAGTACAGAAAACGCCAGAAATACCCCAGTACCCTTGAGGAGGGCCAACACACCGCGGCGGCTAAACCAAAATTTTAAGACACGTTTTGGGTGGAGGCGATAGAAAAAGCGTTTGATTGGGTGTTTAGGAAGGGTCGCAAGATACTCCGCTTTTTTGCGGGCTTTGACGTCCTTTTTGGTACGTCGCTTGGTCGCCAGATTTGAGTAGACGCTGACAGCACGTGCTGGCTTCTTGGTTTTTACCACAGTAACTCACTTCCCATAAGCAGTATTGAGCTTCATTATATACCATACGCTTGGTGCGCGAAAGAGTATTTCATGCTACCATAATACGTGAAATTAAAGAGAAAGGAGAGTTTCATGACGCTGAGTGAAGAACTTGCGTGGCGTGGGTTTATTAACCAAACAACCTTTGCCGATATTACAGACCTAGACAAAGAGACTCGCACTTTCTATCTGGGGGTTGACCCAAGTTCAGACAGCATGACGATTGGCAATCTGGCGGCGGTTATTATGGTGCGACATCTCATTAATTATGGCTACAAAGCGGTTGTTCTCGTAGGTGGAGCTACCGGTATGATCGGTGATCCTAAAGACGATGTCGAGCGTCAACTAAAAACCCTCGATGAGATTGACCGAAATAAAGCAGGAGTTGCTGCGCAATACAAGCAAATCTTGAGTGGTGCAGAGTTTGAGCTGGTCGATAACTATGATTGGTTCAAAGACATAAAGTATCTGGACTTTTTGCGTGAGATCGGTAAGCAGTTTTCGATGACGCAGTTATTAGATCGAGATTTTGTGCAGACGCGCGTGGGAGAGGGCACAGCCGGGCTCAGCTACGCGGAGTTTAGTTATAGTTTGATTCAAGGTTACGATTATTTGCATCTTTACAAAACAAGAGGAGTTACGCTTCAGATTGGCGGTTCTGACCAGTGGGGCAACATGCTCTCAGGCGTTCCGCTTGTACGCAGCGCAGGAGGTGACGCGCAGGTTGTCACGCTACCCCTGGTTATAAATAAGCAAACTGGTGTAAAATTTGGCAAATCTGAAGGTGGTGCAGTCTGGCTTGATGCTAAAAAAACCAGTCCTTACCAGTTTTATCAATTTTGGCTTAACTGCGACGACGAGACAAGCGAAGATCTGATAAAAATCTATACGTTGCTCGATAAGGAAATGGTAGAAGGCATTATCGCCGCACACAAAACCAATCCGGGCGCGAGACTTCTCCAAAAAACTCTCGCACGCGAAGTAACCGAATTAATCCACGGACGCGAACGCCGTGAGTCAGTTGAACGGGTGACAGGAGTGCTGTTCGGAGGTGAAGCATTTGAAAGCCTTTGTGAGGCCGATGTCGACGAGCTTGCAGCAGAAATCCCTACCGTACCAAAACAAGCAGTTATCACTGCACTTGTGGAGTCTGGGGTATGCGCAAGTAACGGCGAAGTCAAACGACTTCTTGCCAGTGGTGCGATCAGCGTGAATGGTCAAAAAATCGGTGATGACCGCGAAATAACAGAGACAAGTTTAGTCAAAAAAGGCAAAAATAGTTTTGTATTAATACGATAAGGGAGCGATCAATGAAAAAAGTAATAGCATTTGATGTTGATGACACTTTGGTTAAATCTAAAAACCCCTTAACCGATGAGATGCGCGACCTGTTGTTGCAATTGCTTGAAAAATATGAAGTTGCGATTATTTCAGGAAGCAGATTTGAAGTATTTGAAGAAAATATTATCGAACCTCTTCACAGCGTTTCGCCAAAACTTCTTGAACATATGCACATTATGCCAACTTGCGGGACGCGCTACTATACCTACAACCCTGAGGTAAAGACTTGGGATATCATCTACGCCGAAGATTTTAGTGAGGATGAAAAGAAGCATATTATCGAAGTGTCCGAGAAATTAACAAAACAAGCAGGGCTTTGGCCAATCAAGCCGTATGGTGATGTGATCGAAGATCGTTTGAGTCAAATCGCGGTGTCAATGATGGGCCAAAAAGCACCAGCAGAAATCAAATATGATTGGTACGAAAAGAACGGCGAGGCAGCGATACGCCTGCGTAATGCTATTGCAACGGAGCTCCCTGATTACGAGGTGCGCAACGGCGGCACTACGACAATCGATATCACGCCAAAAGGAGTCGACAAAGCCTATGGTATGCAGAAACTTATCGAGCGCCTTGGGGTGATGCAAGAGGAAGTGCTGTTTATCGGTGATAGACTCGAGGAGGGAGGCAATGATTATCCAGTTAAGATGATGGGTATTGATTGCATTGATGTCGATGGATACCAGACGACGCCGTATGTGGTGCGTGGAATACTTGGTGTTACAGAATAATTAGTTGTTAGAATATAGTACGCTCACATATTGCAAAGTAGCAATGATTTCATAACGCTTAGTAGTTTATACTAAAGTGTACATGAATCTCACAACTAGACTTGACCAAGTAAAAGGGGTGGGGCCGAAAACTGCAGAGCAGCTGCGTGCAGCGGGGTTGTTGACGGTGGGCGACGTGTTGATGTTTCTTCCGATGCGACACGAAGACTTCACGGGACTTACGAAAATAGCTGATCTCAAGCCTGGTAAAGTAACCATCAAAGCGCGCTGCGAGTCGATTAGTACTAGGCTCGTGCGACGAGGCTTGCGATTGACCACGGCAGTTTTGTCCGACGACAGTGGCAAGCTCAACGCCGTGTGGTTTAACCAGCCGTATCGAACGGAGCAGTTGAAGCCTGCTCGTTCGACGACCACTCGTTCAGCCGTTTCCCGCTCCTCCCGTGCCACGCCTAGCGGCGTCGGCGGGGTCAGGTCGGAGCAAGAAAGGCAGAACGATCGGCCGAGCGACGATTTCTATTTCAGCGGCGTGTTCGAATACAATTACGGCAAGTACCAACTTACCAATCCGAGTGCGGAGCTCGCCAAGGATTTGCCAGTCCAGGCTGAGCGGCTCGTGCCTGTCTATCATGCTGTGAGAGGTCTCAAGAGCCAGGTGGTGCGCAAAATACTGGAGCAGTTACGACCACTCATGAGTGTATTGCCCGAGACGTTGCCTGAGTCGATTGTGACGAGTGAGAAGTTGATGAGCCGAGCCGATGCCATCGCGACGATGCATTTCCCGAAGAGGCTGGAAGAGGTGGCTGCCGCCCGTGAACGACTGGCGTTTGAAGAATTATTTGAATTATTGCTCGCAAGTCAGCTTAACAAAATTGAAAATACCAAACTCGTAGGCTGGAAGATGCCGTTTAATCAATCGGTGGTCAAAGATTTTGTAGGCAAACTGCCATTCGCGCTAACGGGAGCTCAGCGGCGAGCGGCGTGGGATATTTTGCAGGATTTCGAGCGAGGCTCACCGATGAATCGCTTGTTGCAGGGTGATGTAGGGAGTGGCAAGACGGTAGTGGCAGGACTGGCAGCGCGGCAAGCAGCTGATGCAGGGTTCCAGTCGGCTATCATGGCGCCCACAGAGATACTAGCGACGCAACATGCCGAGACGCTAGATAAACTCCTTCGTCCATTTGGTGTACGTGTCGGTTTACTTGTCGGAAGTGTGAAGGGAGCGGCTCGAAAGACGCTGTATGAGCAAATTGCAACAGGCGAGGTCGACGTGGTGGTGGGTACACACGCGCTCATTCAGGAGAAGGTAGAGTTTCGCAAACTAGGGTTTGCTGTTATCGACGAGCAACATCGGTTTGGGGTGGAGCAGCGGCAAAAGTTGCTGGCAAAATCAAGCTCGAGTTCTGGCTCAGTGGCCACCAAGTCATCGTGGCCTGCTCGTGAATCTGGGGCTTTGCGCCCGGAATCTCGAGACAGGCAAGCGCAAATAGTTAATGATTTCGAGACCACTGAGCCAGCTCGTAGCGTAGGGGCGTTGCCACATTTACTTGCCATGACTGCCACGCCTATACCTCGTAGCCTTGCGCTCACGGTGTATGGCGAGCTTGATGTCAGTGTGCTCAACGAGCGGCCAGCAAATCGTTTACCAATCAAAACTCAGATTGTCTCTCCGGTATCTGCTGCCAAGATATACGGTCAGGTCGATAAAGAAATCGCAGCAGGCCGCCAAGTCTACGTCATCTGCAGTCTGATCGAGGAAAATCCCGAAAACGAAGTCAAAAGTGTGCAGGCAGAGTACAAGAGGCTTAAAAACAGCGTGTTTGGACATCGGCAAATAGGGCTGCTGCACGGCAAGATGAAACCTGCCGAAAAAGATGAGGTTATGCAAGATTTCAAGGACAGAAAATACGACATATTGGTAAGCACAACGGTAGTCGAAGTGGGAGTAGACGTGCCAAATGCTACGGTGATGATGATCGAAAATGCCGATCGATTTGGACTGGCACAGCTGCACCAGCTGAGGGGACGGGTGGGGAGAGGTGAGCACCAGAGCTACTGCTATCTAATGATGAGCAGTACAAACAAGCCGAGTGAGCGACTGCGAGAAATAGAGAAAAGTAACGATGGATTTTATCTCGCTGAAGTGGACATGCAGCTACGTGGCCCCGGTGAAATTTACGGGCGTATGCAGAGTGGAACCCTGAATCTACAAATCGCCACCCTCGCAGATACAGCGCTTATCGCGAGAGCGCAAAAAGCCGCGCGGCGGTTTATCAAGCACGAAGACATCGAAAAATATACAAATCTCAATGAGCGCGTGCGTTACTACCAGAGACTGACAACGCTGAACTAATCAGGTGCAAACACAATCAGTTTCTGGTACTATGAAAAGTAAATGAAGATCCTAATATGCCGGCAGGGAAAAGCGCAGCCGGTCCGAACGAATTCTTTTCGTTCTACCGCGCGATGGGAAAAACCGTAGGGTTGTCCTATTTCTGACTATGTACTCTGGCACAACTATTCACGGTAAATCGGGTGGTATCATGGGTGTCCACCAAAAAATCAATCGAGTCGCTCGTCGTCACCTCGCTGTACTTCCTGGAGTGGCGAGTGGTTTCCCTTCGATACGCGAGATACTGCACTTTGAGGGTAACAACGGACCCGATGGCATCAAACGCAAGAGCCCTAGCGTCGATGAACCGTGGCACTATATTGACCCGACGAAGCCTGAGGATACGGCATTGGTTGAGATGATTATGGATCATTATCGCAATCTTGTGTATGCGCTGCGGTATCGTAATCAAGAACGAGCAGCGTTTGAGGCGGCGTGGTTGGCGCATGCGATTGCTGATGGCTTGACACCAGCACACCACTATCCGCTCAGTGATAAGATCGAAGAGCTCTGGGGCAAGCCTAAGGAAGAGCGACTATCTATCAAGGACAAAAACCTCATAAAGGGTGAGAACAAGCGTGATACTCTCAGTAAAAACTGGGAATACTGGGGCGCAAAAGGCGTGTTCGTGACGCACGGGTTGTTTGAGCTGGGGATTGCAACGAGCATCAAAACAAGTCGATTTGCTTCGGTAGGCCCAAGCGATGAGTGGCTCAAACGAGCTGAAGGACAGTCGCTGGAGGAGGTGTTTTTGGGTGCAGTACAGATGGTGTATGGGCTCGATATGTACCATTCCTTCTGGCAAAATGGCTGGACAACGCAGCTTGCACGACAAACGCGCCGGCAGCTTATTCCAGAGATTATTCGGGTGGTGACGTATTTTTGGTATCAGGCATACAGAGAGGCCGGGTTGTGAGTTCAATTCGGGTGATTGCAGGGAGGTTTGGTGGGCGCAAACTTGAGGCGCCAGACAATCGCAATACTCGCACCAAACCTATGGGAGAGCGGATTCGCAACGCACTATTCAATAGCGTAGGGAGCGACATTGTTGACGCGCGGGTGCTGGATGCGTTTGCAGGCACAGGGTCTATTGGTATAGAAGCTCTGAGTCGCGGTGCTGCCGCTGTCACGTTTATTGAGCGAGACAAAATCGCTGCAAAAATTTTGGCAAACAATGTGGTATTGCTAGGATTGCAAACAGACACCCAGATCATTCGCACATCTGTACATAACTGGCTAGAAACCTCTAGTCCAGAAACGTATGACATAATATTTGCTGATCCGCCATACCACGATCCGCAGTTATCCACAGTTGAAAAATTGTTTACTCTTCTCAAACCCAATGGGCTTATGGTATTATCTCATCCAGGAAGAGGTGAGGTACCAAATCTGGAAAAACTTGGAATTGTTGTGGTGGACAATCGTAGTTATGGAAATGCACGCCTCACTTTCTTCCGCCGAGAAGGATAGAAAGCGACCGATGGGTCGTTTTTTTGGTTATGGTTGCATCTCCATTTGCTGCTATGGTTTACTGCGAGTATGAAAGAGGTACTCAGACAGCTACCTTTGGTGCTTGCATACGAGCAGACCAGGCCCGCGTGGGGTGCGCCAGCGCACGTTCGCGCTGCTCGCGACTGCGATGAGTGTAGGACGCGTTGGTTGTCGGCTGGCAACTGAAGTTGCATATGACAAGGACAGGATCTCTCGCCGCCAGGCAGCGGCGATACACGTTGTGCTTGATGTAATTGACAAAGCCGACGGAATGACTGCGCGGCATGGCAGTGCTGTCACGCCTTGGGGCCAGGTGCTCGACCCATTGATGGATAAAGCTGACTTTTTCATACAAGAAGCTGCCCGCGCTCATCGCGGTGAGATAGCGCGTGGTACAGTTATTATCCGGTTGGCCCGCGATATATTTTCTACCTACACTCGTCAACAGGAAGCACAGTATGCCGACAAAGCAGGCGATACGCCACATACCGCAGCTACAAAGTATGGAAAGGCCTCAACCCTCGTGCGCACGGTAGCCAACAGAACCTCAGACATGTGGCCGCACAGCCGCGGCGCTAGAGTGCTCGAACACGTCGCAACCATGGGTCTTGCTCTTACTGCTCTCAAAAACGCTAAGACGTATCGCAGGTAATGTGTGAGCAAATACATTAGTAGCTTAGTTTTTAGTGAAGATTATTTTGTTTGAGGAGGTGCTTGTTGATATCTGCAGCAAAGGTCTAGTTGAGTTGCCTACACTACTGATACTGAATGTTGCAGTGGTGCCTGCAGGGCTCGTGTCGCCGCTAGGTACCATTACGTAAAACGTACCACTACTATTTCCCATAAACCCAGCAGGTGTAACAATTGAGATGGTTGACGACCAGGGGCCAGTCGGTGTCCATCCGACCTGAAGAGGGGCTGTTGTCCAGAAATTCACCGTGGTTCCACCGCAGTCGCTTGTCAAAGATGAGCATGCAAAGTTATAGCGCACTCTTGCAGCTGTCCCTGTAGCAAAATTAGTGTCTAGCTTATCGATGAATCCGGGAAAGTACGCGTTACACCCTGAGGTGCAGCCATATATGATACTTGTACCTGAGCCGGAGGGTCTTGAAGCGGTCCATGTCCCAGGGACGACCACCCCTCCCGCGCAAGTCCCATACTGAGGCTTCGTATTCGTCGAAGAGATAAACATTTTTATACTAGTCACCGCCTTACTCACTCCCTCTATACAGTAGTTCGTTGCATCACCTGATACATAGGTCACTGTTACTCCGCTATTGCCTGAGTAGCTGCTCGGGATAGAGGTCGGATATGCATTTGTAAAGGTCAGTTCGTTTTTCATTGCAGAAGCAACTCCACTCAGGGCATTGGTGACTTCTGTAGTAGCAGTACGTGAGCGCCATGACCCAAATGCAAAAATAGTCATACCAGCGAGCATAGCGATGACAGTGATAACGATGATGAGTTCGACGATGGTGAAGGCGCTGTTGTAGTTTGCCCATGAGGGCAGCACTAAACGCCCGTATTGCTTATTCTTATATGCCATAGCACCAGTGTATCATATCTTTTTAGCGATAGCCCAAGGGTAAAACAATATTAGTGTATGTAGTTTTTGCTGTCGAGCCAGTGCTATGCAAGCTCAGATCTTTACTCTGATAAAAAATAATCGAGCGAATACTCGATTACTGTGTATTGGTGCGGATGACTGGACTTGAACCAGCACGCCGTGAGGCATATGCTCCTAAGGCATACGTGTATACCAATTTCACCACATCCGCATAGTTTGATTATATCTGAAATGTACAATTATTTGAGCATATGGCCTGGCATATGGTCACGTTCCGCGAC
>CAZPEO010000010.1:0-20518 GCA_964585675.1 uncultured Candidatus Saccharibacteria bacterium
CATACCCTGTCGGTGCTACCAAGGAATGACGATCACGGCAAGTGGTCGTTTTTCTTTAAGCTAGCGCAATCCTGTGAGCCTGAGGTCACAGGTCGCTTCGCTCTTCCGGCTCCTCATGAAATTACGAGCAAAGCAAGCTCGCATTTCATTTCGTTCGCCTTACCATTCCCTGTCGGTGCTACCAAACTTTTAGTTGTAACTATCAGAATTGTCGTAAGGACCATTTGCATACAAGTTGTAGCATAGCTGCCCTGCAGGATGACTGCTGATGCTATAGACACTGTTATAGCGGTAGCTACTGGTCGATAAGCCCTCACTTGCGCCGGTAGTGTAGGCGTCTTTTTGTTCAGAAGTATAGTTATATTTATCTTTCTTCTCATACTTATATGTCGTACAGAGTTGGTAGTAGAATTTCTTAGTCTGGTTATATTTCGTCACTGACCTGCTGGTGCCTGAGGGGGCTTTGTAGGGAGCGTACGGAGAGGCTTCATCTCCTGGCATGTAAGAGTTGCCCTCTTCTGCAGGCAAAGAATTTGGTCTATAGGTGACAAGACCTTGATCTATCAATTTTTGGACAGCCGCCGAGCTCGCAGAGGCATTGTGAGTGACATCTGTGAGCTTGGCAGGCAACTTGTCGTTTTTCTCTGCATAAGCCCGAATATCACCAGACAATGCCGGGAGAGCCGTCTCAATCAGACGGTCTTGCTTTGTGCGATTTGCCTGAGCGGCTGGACCAGCGATTGATGCAATGATAAGCCCAAGAGCGACCGCAACAAACACTCCCCAAACTACCATACGTAACGACCGTTTTGCCCCACCGAAAAACACTCGGGCTGCGAGTAGCGCGTAGAGGCTTGCAGCCACAATAGAAGTTAGCATCACTTTGAGCGGCCCGTCCACAGTGCCAAAGGGATCGTTATTGAGCGTCATCATAATCAAAGAGAAGACGACGATAATCAACGCGCCTATCGCACATAACACAAATGGTACGACATGCAGCAACATAATCACATGCGCCACGCCTGTCTTTTTGACTGATTCACGTTTGGTATAAAACCAGTCAGTCACCAGAGACACAATCAGCATAATGATTGTCGATGCAAGCGGATACGCTAACAACCCGCCGATATCGTCTGGAGAGCTGGCTGGTGCCACAAAATAATTGATAACCACTCCTGCAAGCCATGTAGCCGACACAACAAACCAAAACCAAAACGCATATGTCAGCCACTGCAGGACCAATGCGCCGCCCGTTTCAGGCGGATTCATCGTAGTCATCTCGGTCTGCACAACAGGCCGAGCGACTGCTGGCTTTGCGCTCGCTTCGACATGCTCAGGCAAGAAATCCTCGACATCTGGCGCTTCTAGCAGTTTTTCTCCGTCACGTTGAGTTTGGTTACCGTCCATTGATCTGCTCCTCACTTTTCTACTGCCAGTATACCATAAGCGCCACTGCAACTGGCAGTGGCGCTTGGTGGTGCAACGATCTAACCAAAACTAGACAGTTGTATCACGGTGTGTCAACGTAAACAGCTTGGTAATTCCCCAGCCGATCAAGCTATACACTGCCATCGCCACAAGGCTCGCTGTATCAAAATAGTGCGTGCCGTAGGTTGGTGCAGTGAAAATACCGCTAAATGGCGCAACAAACACCGAAGAAAGTGCGTAAATAAACCCGACGATACCAACTTCGTTTGCACCAAGTAGATAAAATACTACACGCAGCGCAAGAAGCACTACGATAAACCCGACGATATACCATACTACCCTAGCAGCTACCACGCTGCTATTGGTCTTTTCGACGACTCGATCTGCCTGCGCAACTGTAGTCGTTACTGGCTGGACTTCTTCGACTACTCGTGTGGTCGTGCTTCGTTCTTCTTGCATAGTATTCGGTGCTCCTTTATGGGTTATTACTCCTGTAAGTGTACCCGCAAGGAGCGCCGAGTAGATATGATTTTTTTCACATATTTTGCAATGTAGAAGCGAGCTACAAATCAAACTCTTCTACGTCGAGTGCATCGTCACGGTCATTGACGAATGAACGAAGTTCTTGGCTTGTTCGGGGACGGTTCCAGGTTGCGAGGTTCATGATATCACTAAGGGTGACCGATTCGACGGTTGTGCTTTCCATTTTGTTTGCCTTTTTTGTTATTTGATTAACTTATGTATTTAATATAGCACATGTTTGCATAAAAAGCAATACCTTTTTGAAACATTTTTTGACTATCTCGTTATGCTTATGGTATAAACAGTCTAGAGGGATACCAAATAAACACCATGGATACACTCACAACGCTCTCCGTTATCACACTCGCCGCCTTGATGCATGCCAGCTTTCAGCTGAGCGTGAGTATGATTACTCTTCTCTCTAGTCATTCCGCGGGCAACAAACGTAGTCCACGGCACACTACCGCGCTTGTATTTAGTTTCTTAGCCGGCACCATGACCATGACGATGCTACTGGTTTCGTCCCTCGCCTATGTCGCGAGTACGAGCTTTGGCAGGAACGTTCCTTCCGTCGCCTGGGCCGTAGTATGCGGACTAATGATTGGGCTTGGCATTGCTATTTGGGCATTTTATTACCGTCGTCAAGCCGGTACCGCTCTTTGGATTCCCCGAGGTATGGCGCGTTTCCTACTCCAGCGCACCAAAGCCACCCGGTGGCTCGCCGAAAGCTACAGTCTTGGGCTGGTCAGTGTGGTAGGTGAAGTGCTCTTTGTGATCGTTCCGTCCACGGCAGCGGCGCTGGCGCTGCTTTACTTGCCGCGACACCTACAGCTCCCTGCTCTATTGTGGTACGTACTGGTCGCCTCATGCGGCACGGCACTTGTCGCCGTACTGACGAGCGCTGGGCATCACATCAGCAGCATCCAGCGCTGGCGCGAGGACAACAAGCGCTTTCTCCAGTTTATTGCTGGAAGTGGGTTTCTCGTGCTCGGCGCATTTATCTATGCAAATATCGTAGCCGTGGCAGCAGCTGCCGGAGAGGTGTTCGTCAGATGAAAGTGCGTGCTATCGATGTCGTAAAACGACGAGGCAAACGAGCTTCCGAGCCGTTTGATAGCACCAAACTATACCGGAGCATTCATGCAGCTTGCTTAAGCGTCAAGACGCCTGCTGGTCATGCTCACGACACCGCAAATCACGTTTGCAACGATGTTGTCATATGGTGCGAAAACAAGCAAGAAGTCACTAGTAACGACATTCGGCGACAAGCCACCAAAGCTCTCGAACGTTTTCACCCCGATGCCGCGTATATCTATCAACACCACAAAGTGATCATGTAAGGAGACGACGAAACGATATGGCAAAAAAACAAGCATTTGACTACGATCTGGTCGTGATCGGTAGTGGCGCAGGCGGCTCGGCAGCCGCCACGATTGCAGCAAGAGAGGGCAAAAAAGTCGCAATCGTCGAAGCCGATACGTTTGGTGGCGAGTCACCCAACTGGAGTGATGTTCCGACCAAAGCGCTCCTCCATGCGGCCCAACTCTATGATGAAGCGCGACACGGCGCCCGCTTCGGTCTGCGTAGTGGTACACTCGGCTACAACTATCCGTCGCTCCGTGCCTGGAAAGAGCTCGCCGTCAGGCGTACGGGCGCAGCTGGCAACAAAAAATTCTACGAATCCCAAGGCATTACCCCTTATACAGGCCGCGCTCATTTCCTCACGCCCAACGAGATCACCGTCAATCGTCGCCATCTTTCAGCTGCACATTTCTTAATCGCGACTGGCTCTCAGTGGATCGCGCCCGATATTCAAGGCCTGGTAGATATTCCCTATCTCACACCACGCACTATCCTCGAAAAAATGCGCCCCCCGAAATCTCTCTATGTCATCGGGGCTGGGACAACTGGCGTTGAGATCGCTCAGCTCATGGCAATTTTTGGAACCAAAGTCTATCTCGCCGACATTGCTGCCAGAATTTTGCCCAAAGAAGACGAAGAGGTTGGCGAGCTAATGGAACGAATTCTCAAAGAACACAAAGGCATCACCTCGCTCACACAAACTCGCACACTCAGCGTCGTCAAAGACGGCCTGGGCTACCGCGTCAGCTTCCTGCGGGGTGGAAGTGAAAAATCTGTCCGTGTCGACGATATCCTGCTAGCCACCGGTCGCCAGCCAATGGTAGACCTCGGACTGGAAAACGCAGCAGTTGCCTACACGCCAGTCGGGGTAGAGGTCAACGAGTATTTACAGACTTCTGCCAAACATATCTACGCCGCAGGTGACGTACTCGGGCGCAACAGTGCCACACACAGTGCCCTCCTCGAAAGTCGAGTCGCGGCTCACAACATGCTATCTCGGCAGAAAACTACCCCAGACTATACCGCTTCTCCGCGGCTCACCTTTACCTTCCCTGGCATAGCTAGCGTGGGACTCACCGAAGACGACTGTATCAAACGAGACTTAGCTATCAAGAAAGCTGTGGCCCCGCTCAACATTATCGCACGCAGCAACACCAGTGATTTTCGTGATGGCTTCGTCAAACTCATCACTGATAAAAAAGGCGTACTGCTCGGAGGGACGGTCGTTGCGCCCCATGCAGCTGAGATTATCCACGAACTTGCGCTGGCAGTAAAATACGGCATGACTGCCAAACAACTGGCATCCACCCCTCACGCCTTCCTCAGCTGGAGCGAGGCGGTGCGGGTAGCTGCTGGAAAATTAAGCTAACCAAGGAAAAAGCCCCACAGAAGTGGGACTGTTTCCTTGGTTGCGGGGGCAGGATTCGGTCACGCCAGCGCGACCCCGCGAGTCAGTCACATGAGCATAGCTCATGTGTGACATCGCCTTGCGGACTGCCACTGGCAGTCCTCACCTGCGACCTAACAGGCCGCAGCTTCGAGTCAGCAGACAGTCAAGGAAAAAGCCCCACCGAAGTGGGACTGTTTCCTTGGTTGCGGGGGCAGGATTCGGTCACGCCAGCGCGACCCCGCGAGTCAGTCACATGAGCATAGCTCATGTGTGACATCGCCTTGCGGACTGCCACTGGCAGTCCTCACCTGCGACCTAACAGGCCGCAGCTTCGAGTCAGCAGACAGTCAAGGAAAAAGCCCCACCGAAGTGGGACTGTTTCCTTGGTTGCGGGGGCAGGATTCGAACCTGCGACCTGTTGGTTATGAGCCAACCGAGCTGACCGGGCTGCTCCACCCCGCGATACTGATAGTCTGGTCTGGTGCTGTATATTCTCTCCATAACCATAGGTAATGAGCTAATGTCGTCGAAGCGAGAGCTGACCAGACACCACACTTCTTACGATACAATGTCTTATTTTACCAAACAATCCCACGTATTGCAAACTACCCAGCCACGTTACGCCCCGTCAAAAAATCAACCCACTGCTCAAGATTGCTCGCACTGGCGTTTGCAGATGAACGGCCGCCTGCTATAGTCGACGCCGCCTCTTCGTCTTTTGCTCCAGCGCTATATGGAGGCAAGATCAATACTTTTTCACCTGGGCCCGCAAGACCGAGATACATACGTGCCGACAGTTCCTTGTATTCATCGCTTTTATAGTAATTCTGCTGATACTTTAGAGTATCGACTTGAAGCTGAGTCAGCTCAGCAAGTTGCCGCTGCTCATCGTTGGTTTTTTGGAGTGCAAAGTTACGCTGCATTGCAGTGACAGACCCCCATGCCCAGCTCGCTGCGATCGCAAGAGCAACAACAATCACGATATTGTTCATCGTGCCGTACCTACGCCAAAGATGCCGTAGCTTCTTCCTGATATTCATGAGCGTCATCCAGATCGTATTATAGTCGACGAGAGAAATTTACGCTATAATACACTTTATAGCCTCGGGGGTGTAGCTCAGGGGTTAGAGCAGCGGGCTCATAACCTGTTGGTCGATGGTTCGATCCCATCCACCCCCACCAGAAATCATTCTTCAGTCGTTTGTCTTTGGAAAACCAATGTAAGTGAGTACGAAAGAAGTTCTTGCTACTTATCGTTGGCTGCTCTCTTCATCCAATCAGGCGAGGGTTCTTCGTTACCAGGTAGTGCACTGGCCGCAACGCGCACAGTTGCTCCGATGCGCACTACTGACTTTCTTGCCGACTCTCGGTCAGCGAGAGCCTCTTTACGCAATCCGACTCGCATACCAAGAAGCAAAAGGCTACTTTCCTCGCCTTCATCGGCTTGACCAATAAGTAACCGTATGAGATCGTCTGCCTCTTTGCAATGATTCGCGGCATCACGCAGCAGACGCTTCTTCACTTTAGTCATTCGAGGAATTTTTTTCGCATTGATATGTGCATCGTTCGCTGCTAAGAGCAGTTGCTTGATCTCAACTATTATTCGTGCACGTTCATCATCACTTAACTCTCCAAACAACACTCCTTGCTCATACAGGGGCTTTGGTCGTGAAATATCTTTGTCGGATGCCATAACTCTATAGTGCATATTTTAGCACAACCACCATAAAAAGTCAATCAAAAAAGCCCTTTTGGGGCTCACCGACACCGGCTCGCCCCTATCGGGCTCATTTGGCACCTGTTTGTTTGTACTCTTAGCATACTATGAATTTGACAATAAGCGCAAGCATTTTCATAATAAAGTTTTCCACACCTCGCCTTGAGGCGCCTACTAGAGAAGCAGTCCTTAAAAGCCTCACGTCACTGCTCTCATGTCTCTCATGGGCATAGAGATATTACAAATCACTGCAAATGTCTTATTTATTTTTGCATTGCTGCTTCTCTCTCTGTAAGCAGCCGTAGAATTACAGGTAAAAAGCAGCAAAAAGCCCAAACGATCAGCTAAATCCAACTCCCCAACCATCGTATCTTTCATAAAATACACAATTCCTCCCCTGTTAAATACCTGGCATTTAAAAATCGTTTGAGAATTGAGACAAAAGACAAAACTCCGCTCGAAGGCGGAGTTTTGTCGGTGCAAAGCCGTAGGCTATTTTTTCTTCGAAACAGTAAGAAACCCGTTGCGTGGGTTCTCTTTGACTACACGGTCTTCTGGTAGGTCTACTGGAGTACCTTTCGCGTTCTTCTCAACTTTCGCAAAGAAATAGATTGTTTGTGGTTTACCACCGCGAAGTGTGACTTCGGTCTTGTGCAGGTAGTATGTTACGCCCTTTGAGTTAGTGTGTTTGTAAGCCATTGTCGTTATACCTCCTATTAGCTCTTACAGGGATAGCTTATCGTGGTTCAGAGGTCATGTCAACACTTTTCACCTCTTATGCTTATATTTCATCAGAAACTGTGATCTAAATCACAGTTATATGTTGCGGTAATAGCGGCGCAACAGTAGTCGCAGAAGCCCGAGGCTCACAAGCCTTACGATAATCACAGCCACGATACCCAAGCAAACTGCCACAGACCAGCCAGCAAAATCCGGCGACCAAAGCGGTGAAACGAAATGATATCGGTACAGCGCAGGACTTGGTAGCTTTGGCTCAGGGAGAGTCTCCGTAGATGGATGCTTGGCAAGCTCGGCCAAAAAACACTGCATATACGCGGTAGACCACCCATGAAACTGCGGGTGGCAAACAGCCTCAGCTTCGGCGTTGGCTTTAGCGCTTGCCGCAGAGAGGTCAGATGAAGCAGCGATCGCTTTTTGAGCATCACGATTATACTGCTCTTGAAGATAGAACGTGCCGGTATCAGCGTTCATATGGGCCGCAGACCAGCGCTGGAGGTCATAGAGCCGAGAGGTGATGACATCGACAGTTCCTGCTTTATCGGCAGCTTCGACGGCCTTGCGACGCTCGATCATACCAATATTGTTGAGGCGCAAAAACGTCGCCGACACAAAGAGCATCAGCACCAGCAAAAGCAACAGCTGCCAGGTCTTCACTTTTTGCAGCTGCGAGATGCTCTTTCTTACTTGTCGCCTATCAGACATGTTCTCCCACCATCATATCGCTAGTGCTAGTATATCATCTACTAGCGAGCTGCGCGACGAGAAAGAAGAAGGAACAATTCGTAGCCCGCCGCTAGCACAAACAGCGTTTTAATACCTGTCTCGACGCCAAACATCCCAACCAAACACCACAGCACAAGACAAGCCATCATCGCCCCAAAGTTAACTGCCATCTCTATGCACATCATGTACGCAATCCGAAACCCTGAGCTATCTGCAACGTCAAATAGCACCCTAGTAAACGGTAAGGCATAGGCGCTCGTGGCAGTTTCGTTGGCGATACTCACCCCCATCACTCCTGCAGGTGTCGTCACGAAGGGTCGAAACAGATGAATCACAGTATTCGCAACCACACCTGCGGCAAGTAGTCTATCGCCTTTTCTGCGGTCGACAAGCTGTCCAAACAACCACGCCGAGATCATCGAAATCAGCATGCCAAGTGAGGCCAGACCACCGATCGCGGCATATACACCGTCTTTCATATGCGCAAATACAAACAATGCGATAAACAATGACCAAGTCATACCACTCACTACAAAATCAGTACCAACAACTGTCTGCGAAATGATACTACGTGCGGCAAACCGCAAGGGAAATCCTTTTAGCTTCAGCTTCGCACGAGTCTTTGTGGGTTCGACAGAGCGAAATAGCGGGATCGCCGCGAGGCTAAAAGCAACGCACGCAACGATGATCGTGGCTTCAGGGGTGTAAAGCGATGCTAAAATACCACCAATCAGTGGGCTCGCTACTTTTGCAGCGCGCTCGATGATTTGCATCGTACCAAGCTCCTTGCCGGTATTGTCGACACTCCGCACTTTACTGAAGCTCACAAGATAACATAGGTCGTAAAGCGTTGCCGCCATCTGCTGCAACACGCCAAAACACACGAGTGCAACGAACGCATACTCCCCCGCAACCGGCACCAGCGCAAACGCGATGAGCGACGGGATGCGCAATAGATTGGCATAAAGAATACCGTGCTTTGGCCCATAATAGGCCGCGATTTTTGCGCACACGATCGAAAAAGGTATTTTGAGCCCATACAGCACCGCATAGAACAAGGCAATGAATTCTATTTTATAGCCAAGTTTATAGAGATATACCGCCGCAAACAGATTCACGACATTGATAGCAAATACCGTCACGAGTCGCGAGACATATAGTTCGGCTACTTGGTCAAATGAAAGCGAGCGCCAATAATGACGACCACGGAAAATACGGCTAATGATTCTTTGGAACATGTTTCTTTTGGTACTCTTTCTCTCTGTTAGTATATCATAGTGCTCGTGCTACAATACGAGTATATGCGAATATACTTTTCTGGTATCGGGGGTGTAGGCCTGGGGCCGCTTGCAGAGATTGCTCGTGACGCTGGGTATGAAGTGCTGGGGAGCGATGCAAAACCTAGTCGCACTACTGATGAGCTCCGTACAAATGGCATAGCCGTCGACTTCGACCAATCAGGCGACTATCTTTCGGCCCAACACGACAACCAGCCGATCCACTGGTTTGTGTACACCTCTGCATTACCAGACGATCACCCCGAACTCGTCCGCGCCCAAACACTGGGTATTCGCTGTGGCAAGCGAGACGAGCTACTCAACCATATTATCCAACAAAAAAACCTCAAACTCATCGCGGTCGCTGGCACGCACGGCAAAACCACTACCACTGCTATGGCAGTCTGGTTATTCCAACAACTTGGTATTGCGGTAAGCTACTCGATTGGATCGGGTATCGGTTTTGGACCTAGTGGCAAATTCGACCCTCTAAGTCAGTATTTTGTCTATGAATGTGATGAGTTTGACCGAAATTTCTTGCACTTTAACCCTTTTGTTTCGCTCGTCACCTCGATCGATTTTGACCACCCAGATACTTATCCTACGCAGGCCGAATACACCCGCGCCTTTTCACAGTTTATCGCTCAATCAACCCATGCAATCATGTGGGACCGCGACACCGTCATCAATGTCCAAACTACTCCTGAAACTTGGCGACTACATGAGGGAGAAATGATGGAATTCCAAATCGCCGGTGCCCACAATCGACAAAACGCTACCCTAGTCGCCAAAGCCTGCGAGTACCTGCAAATTGGAGACACCGCGACTATCAAAGCAGCTATTGAGAGCTTCCCCGGTACTGATCGCCGTTTCGAGAAGCTCTCCGAGGGGCTTTACAGCGACTACGGTCACCACCCTGTAGAAATCTCCGCTACGCTACAGATGGCCCGTGAACTCAGCGAGCACGTCGTACTGGTCTACCAGCCGCACCAGAACACCCGTCAGCACCAAGTCCGCAGCGGCTACACCAGCTGTATGGAGCTCGCCGAGGAGATTTACTGGCTACCAACCTACCAGTCCCGCGAAGATCTCAACCTGCCCCTGCTCGAACCTCAGGCGCTCACTGCGCGCCTGACTAACCGCAACCATGTCACCTATAGCCAAATGGATGATGAGCTGTGGAGTCGTATACAGTACGCTCGCCAGCAAGGCAAGCTGGTGCTCTGCATGGGGGCAGGTTCTATCGACACTTGGGTGCGTGAACAGCTAGCAAAAACTCTATGAGCCACCGTGGGCTTTGGCTACGGACTGCTTATCGACTAAAAATTCTTCGAAATAGAATTCATCTCCAAAAAAACTTCGCGACACGATTTCTTCGACGGCTGGTGCGAGTGTTTGCTTTGGCAAATCAAGCGGCTCAACCCACATGAGCTCGTCTGTCGCAGCAATTGCATCAGTCTCAAAGCGCACGATGTGCGCTAGGGTTCGTGATTCGATACGCCACGCACGCTTTGTCATCAAATGAAGCGTATCGCCGTCCTCAAACGTGCCCGATTCCAAGTCATCCGCCTTTACTTTTTCGTGATAGCTGACGACGATATAGCAATCTCCAATGTGACGCAACTTGTGTGGGTCAAACCCGAGCTTCTCACGAGATTCCCGCCGTGCCGCAGCGAGCACCGATTCGTCATCGATATGAATTTTGCCATAAGGCAACGTCCAAGTGTTGATATACGGTTGCTTCTGGCGCTTCTGTAGCAGCACTTTGCCATAACCGTCCTGAATCAGTAGCATGGTAATAATCTTTGGCTGCGTGCGAAGCTTCATCTCACCAGTGTTGACCCTATCGACATATTGCAGACCTTTTTCGGCAAGCGTGTAGCCCTGATCAGTCTTGGCAATATAGCCTGATTTCTGTAAAAGCTTCAAATGATAGCTAAAAAGATTTGTATCGACGTTTGCTGGCTTAAGGTCTCGAAAGCGCGCATACTCTCGCCTCACCAATGCACCGATAATACTGCGCTGGATATGATGCTGAATAGTATTTTGGTCAAACATATTTGACTCAAATTATATCAAATATTTTGCTATTTTAGGTGATTAAATAGTCAAAAAATAAAACTTTACGAGAAACTGTAACGTAGATGTTATCACTTTTTCAAAACTTAATAAGGATCCTTCGTTGTGATTTGGATGGACACATTTAGCCATCATCATCCGCCACTAGAAGCAGTATAGCAGCGCAGCTGGCCTATTTAATCTCGCTCGCGAGTGCGGCGCGGATTCGAGTCCGCTCGGCTGCCATCGATGGCGATTCGTAAAGGAACTGAACTTTTTGATTCTTTTCGCTCATTCCAGCTGGCCTCTCTGTGAGGACAAATGTCGCGAATGTTTCAGCGAGATCTTCAACTGCATTGCTAGCGGCGTATTCTGAAACAAACGCGTCAGGATTTTGGCTGTAGAGGGCCATAGCGTCTTGTTCGGTTCGTTGCCAATTCGTGCCTTCAGCGCTGTATTTTGCCCAAAACTTCGTTTGAAAACTGCCAACAATCGAGCCTTCCCGTGAACATCCCTCTGGCAAGATAAGTCTCGGGCAGCTACCACCCACTTGCTCAACCTGCGAGTCATTCAGCGTGGCTATATGACCGTACTCATGCACCATAGTGTGAATCAAATCTTTTCTTTCATCCATAAACGCCGCGTTGACACTCACGTGCCACTTACCCGCAGTTTGGCTCGCCCACACCGCTGCCGCTGTGCCATTATTTGCATCATTGAAAACTTCAAATGATTCAACCCGCTGCTTAACCACATCGCGCGACGTAACTTTTCCGAACAGTGTCCAAAGTTCGAGTGCTACACCATCGGGTTTGGGCGTTAGGCCCTGAGAAGACGTCACGGTATAGATAGTTCCATTTGTTTCACTGCCTGTGTCATTTTGAGTCAGTTGCTTGGCAGGCGCGTCATTTGCTGAAGGCTCGACTGGAGCTGAAGGAGTCGGAGTCGGAGTGGAAGTTGGTGTTTTGTCAGTTGGTTTTTTTGTGTCAATTTTTGTCGATGAGCCAGCAAAGTAGCCATTTAGCTCGGCATCTACTTTTTTAGCAATCGCCTCACACTCCGTATCTGTATCGCAATCATAATAGCACTCGCCCATCAGCGGATCGTACTGCTCATACGACGTACAGTCGCTTGACCCGAGGCGCGAAGCATAAAACACATATGCTGCCGTACCAATAGCTCCGAGAGCAACCACTACGCCTAAACAAATCGCTACAATATATCGTTTTTTCATTGCAGTAACTATATCGCAACTATCAAGCAAATACTAGCACTTGCTCGCTCTACATATAGCTATTTCGACATTAGGGTGTAGCGAAACAGGCATAGAGTTATTCATAACGTATCTGCCCAAGAACTGCCTTGAGCTGTTGCGCTCCAAGCGGCGTTGCTCGATTGAGATGCGTACCAGAAAGCCGATGCATCGTAGCTCCCTTAACTTGCTTAAGCTCGTCAAAAGGAAATAGTGAATCATCAGAGGTCGCAAAAATTTCCACCGGCATCTTCTCGGCTACCTTAGTCAAGTCTCGAGTGATATCCATACTCGCACCAATTTCGTAAGCATTATTAAGATTGCAAATATAGCGTAGTGACTGAAGTACGAGAGTCATGAGTGTCCAGCGGTTGCCTCTGATAGATAGCGATTGGCTCTTCTGGCCCCAAAATATTCGCGAGCGCCTATATAGCTCTTTTCGTCTTGACACAGGCGTTGCTCCGAGTGCATCTCGATTGAGTCCAAGTGGCTGAAGAAGGACAAGACGATCTGGTAGCCTAGCATGACTTCGCTCGATAGCTGCAACAACAGCTGGGGCTGCTTGAGATTCAGCGAAAACGATATACGGACCAGCCGCCGTAAGATGTCTGGCGACAGCCGTACGCCCTACGTCAGCCATAGCCTCATGCGTTGAGTGTCGAAGATAGTTTGGTGCTGTATGAAATGATATGTCAGGAAACTCCTGCTTAAGCCAATGTGCTGACTTCTTACTCTGTCCTACTCCTAAAAAGTATTCAATCCTCATACGTAGCCCTCACAAAATTAGTCTTGAGCCCCTCGGCAAGCCATTTTTGCTCATAGGTTGTTTGTATCCGGTAGTCATCGTGTAGCTCCGAATCATGCAAATCAAAACTGAGCTCGAGTATTCGCCACTTTTCTGCCACTAGTTGCTCCAAGCTCCAGCAGAAAAAATCGCGATTATCATGCTTCAGAAACAACCCCCCACTCAACGCATTTTCTCCATCTGATAACTTATCTTCTCTGTTAAGGGTTGCACCCTTGAGGATATGAGAGTATTTTTTGAGAAAATTTGGATGGGTTAATCGGCGGGCAGCGCTACGCTTTTTGGGGAATGGGTCGGGAAATGTCACCCATATCGACGAAAGTGAATGTGGCGCAAATAGTTCGTCAATTTGATCAGCGCGAGCACGCAAAAATCGGATATTTTGTAGCCCTCGCTCCTCAGCGAGTCGCGCACCTTGCTGGAGTCGATCGCCTTTGACATCGAGCGCGACATGCATCAGTTCAGGATAACGCGTCGCCAACTCCACTGCAAATTTCCCATTCCCTGCTCCGACCTCTAAGACGTCTGCATCCCGCCACCTTTGCAGGGTCTGACCTTGTAAAATTACAACACCTTCAGTATGGAGAGTTCGCCACGCGTCTGCTTCGTGACAAAGTGGCGAGTTGTGAAAGAGCGCAAATTTATACTTTTTGCGTTTGCGCGTAATCATATAATCTCGCGGATTTACTAATTCTGACATTGGCTACTTATTATACCACTGGGATTTTGCTACAATAAGCATAAATGGATTCAACTGTCTTTACGCAACTAAGTTTTGTCGTGGGTATCGTCCTGCTCGTGTCTCTCGTGATGCGACTACTCAAACAGCCGCTTATCATGGGATACATCATCACAGGTGTGCTAGTGGGACCCAGCTTCCTGCACATCGTGCGTGACCAAACTGCCTTTGACTCATTTAGTACGATCGGAATCACGCTACTGCTCTTTATTATCGGACTCGGTCTCAATATCAGCGTCATCAAAGGCCTAGGACGCGTGGCTCTTACGACTACTCTGTCTGTGATGCCCCTGCTGGGAGGCGCGGTATTTGGTGTGTGTTACTGGCTGTTTCACCTCAGCCTCTCAACCAGCCTGGTGCTAGCTACCGCCATGCTGTTCAGTAGCACGATTATTATCCTGAAGGTCATCTCTGACAAAAAAGAAATCTCACGGCTCTACGGACAGATTGCCCTTGGTATTTTGCTCATTGAGGATATTGTTGCAACCATCGCCGTAGTGGTGGTGGCTTTTATATCTGACCCTCAGCATTTGTCTGTAGGAAGTGTCGGGATCCTTCTCGCAAAGGCTGCAGGGCTGGGCGTGGGGCTATTTGTGGTAGGCAAGTATGTCATGCCATATGCAGCAAAGACGCTCGCCAAGACGCAGGAACTGCTGTTTTTGTTTGCGATCAGCTGGGGGCTGATGGTGGCGACCGTGTTTGACCTCGCAGGATTTTCGCATGAAGTGGGAGCACTGTTCGCGGGTGTCGCCATCGCGGGGCTACCCTATACGACTGAAATGGCCGCCAAGCTCAAACCTTTGCGAGATTTTTTTATCGTCATCTTTTTCGTGACACTTGGCGAAGCGTTTACCGCAGATAGTATCATGAAAAATATCGTACTGGCTCATGCGCTCGCGCTAGTAGTGATTATCGGCAAGCCGCTACTTATCATGCTAAGCCTCGGAGCGCAGCGCTATACACGGCTCACGAGCTTCAAGACAGCCGTGCACTTGTCGCAAATTAGCGAGTTTTCAATCGTTTTTATCACGATTGCAGCGGCAAATAATTTAGTGACAAAAGATGACGTGTCACTAGTTACGCTCATAGCATTTATCACTATCGGTGTTTCTTCGTATTTGACAAAACATGCCGAGGGTCTTTTTCGGCTGCTCGAAAAGCCGTTGCGGCATATCGAGCGCGCGAGTGCATCTGAGCCGAAGCAACGTCGTTCACTCTACCCCGTGATACTAGTCGGGTATCACAAAGGTGGCCACGAGTTTCTAAAAACATTTCGCGACATGAAACAGCGCTACCTAGTAATCGACTACGATCCTGAAGTAATCGATACCCTCGAGACACAAGGCATTCGACATGCCTATGGCGACGCAACCGACGAAGAGTTCCTTGAAGAAATCAATGCCTCGCGTGCTCAACTGGTTGTGAGCACCATGACAGATATCGCAACCAACCGCACCCTGCTCAGGTATCTACGTACACATAACCAAAAATTAAGTTTTATTTGTCATGCAAATAACTATGATGAGGCTGCCCAACTATACGAACATGGTGCAAGCTATGTTAGCCTGCCACACCTCATCGGCTCTGAACGGATCAGCAGCTTCATAAAACGCCACGGCATCAACCAAACGGCTCTTGCCAGCTACCGCGACAAGCATTTGATCACAATTGGTCGGCAAGCGCTCAAAGGTTAGACTTTCGCTTAAAGCATGAGTGGTTTTCTGCTACACTAAAGCTATGGATAAACTCCCTCCGCTTGCACTAATTACATGTGTCGCACTGTTTTTCTACTGGGTCGCTCCAGCGGCCGTCAACTGGCTGATGCAACATGTCTTTGTCACAGCCTACCAGCGGACACTCCACAAAAAAGACCTAGAAAAGCGCCAGCGCACAATCGGTGCGATGCTAACAAACGTCTGGCGGATAGTCGTCGTGTTTGGGACAGTGTATGCACTCAGCGACGTGCTGTTTGACAAAGATGTTTTAGCCCCGTTATTTGCAAGTGCAGGGATCGTTGGGGTAGCACTTGGATTTGGTGCGCAATCACTTATCAAAGATTTTCTCAGCGGCATGTTCATCATATCTGAAAACCAGTTTCGTGTCGGAGACATCGTTGAGATCGAAGGCTTTAGTGGTACAGTCGAGCGTATCGGCTTTCGATCAACGGTACTGCGTGATGTTGATGGCAATGTGCACTATTTCCCTAATGGCATGGTGCAGCATGTGATCAACAAAACGATGGACTACAGTGTGTCGCGTTTTACTGTCGCTGTCTCGCCCGACACCGATATCGATACTGCAGCAAAAGTTATCAACGAAATAGGCTTGGCGCTTTTTAAAGAGACTGCGTGGAAAGACAAGATTCTCGAGGCTCCACACTACGTGATGATGGGTGATTTTTCGTCGACAGCAGTGAACCTGATCGTATCTGGCAAAACACAGCCAAGCGATCAATGGTCTGTGACCGCTGAAATGAGGCAGCGTATTTTGGAACGTTTTGAGCGTGAGGGTATTATGATCGGTACAATACCCATCGCACATGTCGCTAGCTCACAAAAAAGCAAAAAACGGTAGAGCGCCTGTTGCTAGTTTTGCGGAGCGTCTGATACCACTGGGTCTCGAAGACTATGGTCACTCATGAGCTGCAAAGACTCTTCGCTGAGCGGAGTGGGGCTGAAGCTATCGACAGATGTGACTTTAGCTGTACGCTGATCATAGAGCGAATAAAATTGGTCGAAAGCAGCCTGGTCGAGCACGCCAGTCGAAGGAAATGCCACACTTGTCGTGTCTCGCTTTGCCTGCGACCGAACGTCTTGGTAGCCAGGCCGACTCAGGTCAAGCTGGACAGCTCCACTGTTGTTGTAAAGGCTCATAGCGATACTAACCAAGAACAGTGAGACTCCGATAACCGACGCAATCATAATGAAAAACCGATGACGCTCCCAGTGAGTCATGGCGACAGCGTCTTGACGAAGCTCATCGATACTCACTGCTGACCTCCAAGTGCTCTGGTGTCGCGAAGCGCACTGACTTGCCCGCGGTATTTACCCAGAAGCTCGTTGATTTTGTCGAGAGTTGCCCGCACTTCAGCCCGATGACCTCGTGCAAGCGATACTGTGTCAAAAAACGCAACAGGCTGCTCCTTGCAGTTCATTTTCAGAGCACGCTGGAGCGTCGTCTCATACTGCTGGTAGGTCGTGTCAAATTGACTATACTGAGTATCGAAATCGACTGTTGTTTGGAGCAGCGCAACACCGTCTAGTTTGCTCAGTGCAACACGGCTATTCATCGGTGCCATGAGTTTAGTCGAAATAATATTGTATTGCTGCGCAAGGTTGTAGCGTGCCAGGCCGTCGTTTGAATGCAGCCGATGAAGCGTAGACTGTACACCAAGACAGTTGGTGCGTATTGCCGCTATCTGGTCGTCAGTCAACAGCAACGACGAGCCATCTTCGGCACGAACGGGCGCTCCTGTAATGACTAATATCGCTGCGATAACAATAGCAAGTTTTTTTTGCATTGGTTTTATTATGGCGTACGTTTGCTACGTGGTCAAATGAATCATAACGCCCGACTTCTCAACGAGCTTGTCGTGCAGTAGTCCGTCAAGTGCTTTTTGGAACCGTTCGTCTGTTGTCGTACGGTGGCGTAGCTCGCTAATCGTAAGGTCGCTTGCTGAGAGCGCTCGGATCATTTGACCGCGAATCTCACGCACACTGCCGGCTAAGGGTGGTTGTTTTTTGTAGTGCTTGCTGATGGTAAGTTTTCCTTGGCCTTGTGCTTTTAGCGCTGCGCCATAGTCCATAAGCGCCCAGAAAAACTCACGCGGATGCTCCCTATCCATCATGGAAGAAACGATGCTAAATATATCCTTGTCAGAAACATCCTGCTGCTCAGCAAAAAAATGATGGAAGAAAACAGTGCGGATATTTGTCTCGACATATGCGGTCGGTACCTCATAGACATAGTTCATGATCGCCGCGGCAGTATTGTTGCCGATACCTGGAATTTTTACGAGGCCCTCTAGCTCCTGCGGCTGGCCAGTTAGTATGATTTGCTTGGCAGCTTCGTGCAAGTACTTCGCCCGTCGATTATATCCGAGCCCTTGCCATACACGGAGTACGTCAGCGAGACTTGCAGCTGCCAGATCTTCAATGGTGGGAAAGGCGGTCATAAATTCTGCAAATTTTATCAACACGCGAGATACCTGTGTCTGCTGCAGCATGATTTCACTGACAAGCACGTGATAAAACGATGGCTCATCGCGCCAGGGCATGTCGCGGTAGAGCTCTTTGCCCTTTTCCCATATCAGTTCTCGAAATTCCCTTGTATCCACCATATCAGTATACCCACTTTTTTTGGATAGAACATGACAGTATTACCTTTGGCTCACTCGCACTCAATATGAGGATATCACTGCCAAGTTTTTATGAGATTACCATCCTCTGATACTGGCATGTATATCCCCCCGTACATAATACTCTTGGGTCGACCATCGACACCAAACTCATAACGAATGGTTTCACCGATATTGTCATAACTTCCTGTTTCACTAATCTCTAGGGTAGTATCATCAATAACCTCAAGTGTATCGACAGTATCAAGAGGCCACCAACTATTAGGATAAATAGCTCGAAGCCCCTTGCAGTTTGCAATAATTTCACACATTCCATGAAGACTCACAAAACGCCCTTCATACTTGAGATGCTCAACCTTTGGTTGCTCATCGCCAAGCTCATCTATAATATCAAAAAGCGCTTTTGCCATCGCCATAGGCCATGTCCCATTCGCATTTGTCAGCACAACAACCACTAATTTGTCTTTGGGATCGAAATAACTCTGAGTCATAAACCCGGGAAACCCCCCGCCATGACCTATAAGTGTGCGGCCCTTGCGAGTTGTGACGCCAATCCCTAATCCATACGACTCATTATCAATTCTTCCTGTAGCATTCCAAAGGCCGTGTTGCATCTCGCGCTTCGAAACATCACTTAACAGTTTGTCTGAGCCTACCATATGAGCCGAGAAGTACGTTACTAAATCAGCAGCAGTCGAGCAAAAACCTGTCGCAGCGGCCATAGCATGAGTTGAGATGTGCGGAAAAGCGATTCTCTGCCTATTAAGCATCTCGCGGGTGTATCCAGTAGCTGTATTTAATGAATTGTTGTATTCAGATGTTGTCCGAGCAAGCTCGAGTGCCGTGATGATGTGCTCGGTGACATAATCGGCATACGACGTACCGCTTACTTTTTCGACAATTTGTCCTAGCAGTGAATAGCCATAGTTCGAATATTTTAACTTTGTGTTAGGATCAAGCACGAGGTCTGCATTCAGAATTTCAGCCTTGAGCTGCTCGTCGTTAGGATGAAAAATGTAACTTGAACTGTCCGCTTCTCTCTGGTAGAGAAAGTAGGATATGGGAAATATATACAAACAGCTTACGAAGGAAGATAGACACCTCATTGCAACTCTCAAAAGACGTAAGCTGACACAGAAAGAGATTGCAGTTGAGATCGGTTGCAGTGAACGAACTATACGCCGAGAACTACGTCGTGGCGTGCAGGCCGGAAGAGACTACAACGCTTGTGATGCTCACCAGAAGAGACTTGCTCGTCGGAATCGATCAAAGTACCTTGGCATGAAGATTGACCGAAATAAAGAGCTTAAAGACTTTATTGTCACTGCCCTGAAGAGCAAACAACGCCCTGAAGCTATTGCCGGGAGGATCAAAGCATTCCATCCAGAGTTACCAGGCATTACTGCTAAAAGTATATACAGTTGGCTGTATGCTCCACAGGGACAATACTATGTTCACCTACTCCCCTCAAAGCGATACAAACCCAAGAAGAGACGAAAGAACAAGGCCAAACGACAACTCATCCCAGAGCGCAAGCCACTATCTGCCCGCCCAGTCGGAGCCACTAACCGCACCAGATACGGCCACACGTCAAGTGACACCATGGTGAGTGGTAAGAAGACAGGCTCGAGAGTAGCTATTGCTGGCAGTGTTGAGCGAAAACTGCGGTATGTCTCGCTCACTAGGATAGATACCTTAAAACCAGAAACTATGAATGAAGGCTTGAGGAATAACTTCAGCGCCATGGGTATAACCATTCATACTGACACCAAAGACAACGGAATCGAGAACAAGCACCACAAACAGATAGAGGCTGAACTGGGCATCACGTCGTACTTCTGTGACCCATACTCCTCCTGGCAGAAAGGAGAGATCGAGCATATCTTCAAGCTCGTGAGAGCAGAAGGCATACCCAAAGGTACCGATCTTGGCACCATCACAAAACAGCAGCTCCAAAGCATCCAAGACACGCTCAACAACCGTTGGCGTAAAAGCCTAGGCTACCGTTCACCAGCCGAGCTTATGGAGAAGCGCAGAGCCTACGAGCAGAAACAAAAACAAAAGAAAGGCACGGCTCACGCCGTGCGCTATACTGAGAGCAAATCATTAACAACTACTCACTGAGAAACCGGACACTTGGGGGTATA
>CAZPEO010000011.1:0-5357 GCA_964585675.1 uncultured Candidatus Saccharibacteria bacterium
CATCGGCTGTGTGCAGTCCGGTCGTTGGTTCGTCGAGAATATACAGTGTCTTGCCGGTACTACGGCGCGCCAATTCGCTCGCTAGCTTAATACGCTGCGCCTCACCACCACTAAAAGTTGTCGCTGGCTGACCTAGCTTGATATAGCCGAGCCCTACTTCATTGATTGTAGCGAGTTTACGGTAAATTGCAGGAACGTTTTCGAAAAATTCGCAGGCTTGCTCGACTGTCATGTCCAGGATATCACTGATCGTCTTGCCCTTGTATTTGATTTCAAGTGCTTCGCGATTGTAGCGTTTGCCTTTACATTCTGGGCACTGAATATACACGTCTGGCAGGAAATGCATCTCGATCTTTATCACGCCATCACCTTGGCAGTTTTCACAGCGGCCGCCTTTTA
This sequence comes from uncultured Candidatus Saccharibacteria bacterium, assembly GCA_964585675.1. GTDB lineage: Bacteria > Patescibacteriota > Saccharimonadia > Saccharimonadales > Saccharimonadaceae > Saccharimonas. The sequence goes on from CAZPEO010000011.1 coordinate 400, forward strand.
CGTTGAAGCTAAAGCGCCCTGCTTTGTAGCCGCGAATGTTGGCTTCGGGTGTGTCAGCAAAGAGCTCGCGAATCGGCGTAAACACACCGGTATAGGTTGCAGGATTGGAGCGCGGCGTACGACCGATTGCTGACTGATCGATAATAATTGCTTTATCGAGATGCTCAATCCCCTCGATGTTTTCGTGTGCACCCGGCACTTCCTGTGCGCGGTGGAGGCGGGCCGAAAGCTCCTTGGCAAGGATATCGTTGACGAGCGTACTCTTACCACTCCCACTCACGCCTGTTACCAGTGCCATGACACCAAGAGGAAACTCGACATCAATATTTTTCAGGTTATTCTCGCGGGCGCCACGAATGATCAGCTTGCGATCTTTGAGGACTTTTCGCCGCCTCAAAGGAACCTCGATTTTCTCTGTACCGGACAGGTACCGCCCCGTCACACTCGCAGGGTTTTTGGCAACTTCAGCAGGCGTACCGTGCGCGACAATCTGCCCACCATGCACACCGGCACCAGGGCCAACGTCGACGAGATAGTCAGCATGCTTGATCGTATCTTCATCGTGCTCAACAACCAGCACAGAATTACCAAGATCGCGGAGGTGCTTCAACGTACCAATCAGACGATCATTGTCGCGCTGATGAAGACCAATCGATGGCTCATCAAGCACGTAGAGCACCCCCTGAAGTCCCGAGCCGATCTGCGTCGCCAATCGTATGCGCTGTGCTTCACCACCGCTGAGTGTATTTGCTGCACGCGACAGCTCGAGATATGTCAGGCCTACGTTGCTCATAAACCCGAGACGCGCCATAATTTCTTTCATAATTTGACGGGCAATAAATAGCTCGTCTTCAGTTAGTTTGAGATTATTAAATAAATCAATGGCGTCATCAACACCAAGATTACAAATATCCATAATGGATAGTCCGTGCACTGTGACTGCCAACACCACTGGCCGTAGACGCTGACCCTTACAGGCAGTGCACGAGCGCTCGCGCATAAACCGTTCGATGTCCTTGCGCATAAACTCACTATCGGTTTCTTTGTGACGACGCTCGAGGTTTGGAATGACGCCTTCGTATGTAGAGTCATAGAATCTGCCGCCGCTTAGTTTGACACGATATTTTTGCGCGCCAGTGCCATAAAGTACTTTCTCGAGATCTGCTTCACTTAGCTGCTTGACTGGTACATGCACGCTAAATCCGTGTTCGTCGGCAACCACCGAAAGTCGTTTCATATACCACGCATCAGAGTTCACGCGGTTATACGGGCGAATTGCACCCTCTGCAATTGTCAGGTTAGGATTAAACACGAGGTCTGGATCAACTTCGAGTCGGCTACCGAGCCCTGTACATGTCGGGCAGGCACCTTGGGGAGCGTTAAAGCTAAACAGTCGTGGCTCCAACTCAGGGATATCCTCACCTGGGTGATCAACGCAGGCATAGCGCTGGCTAAACGTCAAAACTTCATTTGTATCGACATCGAGCAGTTGCACGACACCACTTGCAATCTCGAGCGACTGCTCCACAGACTGCGTTACTCGGCTTATGGCATCGGCTTTCATAACAATTCGATCTACGACAATCTCAATGTCGTGCTTGAAATTCTTTTGTAGTTCAGGAAATTCATCGAGCGCATACACCACGCCGTCGACACGAGCCCGCGCAAAACCAGTTCGCGCATACTGCTCTGGCACATGCGCAAATTCGCCTTTTTTCTGACTGATAATCGGTGCTAGCACCATAAGTTTTGTTCCCTCGGGCAGTTTCATGATCTCATCAATAATAGCTTGCGCGGTGCGGCGGTGCACTGCTTTGCCACAAGCTGGGCAATGAGGTACGCCGATCCTTGCATATAGCAGTCGCAAATAATCGTAAATTTCAGTTACCGTCGCGACAGTACTGCGAGGATTGCGGCTGGTAGACTTTTGGTCAATCGAAATCGCAGGACTAAGTCCTTCGATACTATCGACATCGGGCTTATCCATGATGCCGAGAAACTGACGAGCATAGCTGCTCAAGCTCTCAACATAACGACGCTGGCCTTCGGCATAAATCGTATCGAAGACTAGGCTTGATTTACCGCTCCCGCTAAGACCTGTCACTACCACAAACTTATCGCGAGGTATCTCCACGTCGATATTTTTGAGGTTGTGCTCACGCGCACCGCGTACTCGAATCACTTCTGACATGGCTATGTATTGTACAGGTTTTTTGCGGTTTTTTCCAGTATAGCGCCTGCAAGAATATTTTGTTTAGTATTATGAGACGATATAGTTGCTTTTTCATATATTTTGTGATATAATGAGATCTACTATTTATCGTGTTTCTCATAATGATGAAAGATAGAGCTATGAAGATGAAACGACCAGTGATTCTCGGTATTGTCAGTATTGGTACGCTCATACTGTTGAGCCAACCCGCTATAGCAAATGAATTGCTCGGGCTTTTTCTGACAGGTACGATCAAGGGAACCGGAATAGTTATCCCCTACTGGGGTATGATGGCGCTATATTGCACAGTTTCGAGCCTACTTGTAGCGTGGTACATTGAGTCGCTGATCGTTGAGGGTCGCACTCAAAAGATCGTCGCAAAGCAACGTATGCAACGTCGCCGATATAGTCACATGTAACGATAGAAAAAGCTGGCTCTACTGCCCCACAGAAGCACGCGGGAGTTTCTAGCTGTTTTCCGGCATGACTGCTTCGGCCCAGAGCTTGAGTTCTTCGAGCATAAACTGCTGAGTATCGCCGGCGGTGCTCGAGATACGAGCAAGTGCCTGCATAAATGCCGGCAACTGTCGGCTAATGCGTTCTGCTCTCCACTGCTCCCACACCAGTGCCTCTGCTTCACTGAGCGTGCGAGGGAAACTGCGTGCCTTGTAGTGAAGCAGCAGTGGCGCCAGGCGCTCATCAACAAAGTCAGGATGAAAATCCGCTAACTCATTCTCGCTCGCGTTTCTTACCGTTTCGACTCGCAGCGCATCTCGATCGCTCAAAAATCCATCATAGAGCTGAGCCTCGGGGTCGGTTGCCTCAGGGTAGTCTTTTTTGCGTTCATAGATGCCGCGGAGTCGCTCGGCAAACTCAGGGTTTGTAAGCAAAACTTTCATATGCTTTTGAATCGTCGCCTCGTCTATGCCTATTTTTTGCCAACCTTCACCTGCTGCCAGCACACCGAGTGGCGCAACTGCTGGACAACGGTTGTATTGGAGTACTTTTGTCGGGAGCTTCACGAAACCTTCAGCATGACGCTCATCCCACGAAGCAAATAATTTGGCAGCAAGCTCAGCTTCACTTAGCTTGAGAAATGGTGTCGGATCATAACGTAAATCATATACCACTATGTTTCCATTTGGCGCGCTCGTCAGTGGAAACGCGATAGTCGCTTTGTTCCACTCGCTGTCATAGCGGCCACTCACATAAACAAATGGCTGCTTCTGGTCAAGATTGACGAGCTTTTGTACAGACTTTTTGTCGCGCATCGAGAGTAGATACTCAAAGAGCTGGGGTTGTTTCTGTTTGATGAGCATCGCTACGTCGATCAACGCCTCAACGTCACTGAGTGCATCATGTGCCTTGTCATGCGAGACACCGTTTGCTTTCGTGATGAGTTCGAGACGGTTCGTCGGTCTGCCTTCGCTGTCGACCGGCCACTCGATACCATCGGGCCTCAGTGCTCGCGTCATACGCACGACATCGAGTAAATCCCAGCGCGAACGGCCATCGCGCCACGTCCATGTATATGGATCATAGAAATTTCTCCAAAACAGATGTCGCACAAATTCGTCATCAAACCGCACATTATTGAACCCTACCGCTATCGTATCCTCAGTAAAAATATCTTCGTGCAATATCTTGGCGAATTGCGCTTCAGTGTAGCCTTCGTCTAGCGTCTTCTGCGGGCTGATACCAGTCACCATCAGAGCATCGGGACTAGGCAAGGTATCGTCACTCAACGCCACTAAGAGGTTATACGGCTCACCAATAGGGTTGAGCTGTCTATCTGTCCGTTGTCCCGCAAACTGCATAATACGGTCATCGCGAGCGTTCAGCCCACTCGTTTCGAGGTCATAAAAGAAAAATGTTTGCGCCATACTTAATAGCATACCAAATAACGCCTCTCTCGACGCTACGAAGTGGCCTGTAACGCAATATAATGCGGAACAAAGAACGCCATGTCGTCGGTAATGCGCCCCGAAGTTTCGCGAATCCCCATGCCGCAAGGAGTCTCACCTACGACCCAACTACCAATTACCGGCCGCCAGCCGTCACATAGAGGAAGTTCTTGATAGGCTTGGTACACGTATCCATCTTCGCCGTAGTCGCCATCAGAAGATTCAATCACTTTACCGTTTTCATCGATGATTGATAGATTAGCACCCTCTCGGCTTAGCTTTGGCTTTTTAACATATGGCTTTTCTTTAAAGTTCGCAGTACTATCATACGCCGGTAAAAGGTTCGGGTGATCGGGGAATAATTCCCATAGTACAACAAGCAGCTGTTTGTTACTCAAAAGCATCTTCCATATTGGCTCAATCCAGCGTGTTGGATACTGTCGGTCAAGGAGGTGCACGGCGAGCGGTTCATGTACCATCCATTCCCATGGATAGAGCTTAAACACCGTATCGAGCGGCACACGATTAGCATCGACAAACCGATGACGCCGCTCGTCCCAGTCTATTTGCTCAAGAAAAATCTGCCGCGCAGCAAATCCTGCCTCTTCCGCTACAACTGCCATATACTGAGTCAAATCATAGTCCTCAACAATAAATTCTTGTTCGGCCCCACTATGTAGTGACGTTACGACCAATGGCGTACCAACGTTTTGGTGGAGTCGTTGCTCACGGATATGCCGCCACTGTTCGACGAGCGCTTCGTGAATCGAATTAAATTGATCACCGCTATCGCCTATCACTTCTTTCATCCACCACCATTGAGCAACCGCCGCTTCGACAAG
>CAZPEO010000011.1:5457-18870 GCA_964585675.1 uncultured Candidatus Saccharibacteria bacterium
GCAGACTCGCGCCAATATGGCTCGCCACCTTCACTCGGCAAATCATAAAAGGTAAACCCTGCTTCGTCACAGCGCTCACGCCAATTCGGGCGAACGATTTGCGGGACTCTCCTCATAGCAAAATTACTAGCTACCTTTCGATGAAGTATGCGCCTTGCCGGTCGATCCAAAACCGTATTTGCTGGCACCGCTTGGCATGTGCTTGCCCATATTGCTACTGTTTGCGGACTCAGAGCTATATTGAGGAGATGGCCTGTATCCATTTGATGTGTCATTGGGGTGATACACCGGACCATAATAACGGGCACCTGCGCTTGAACCTCGGTAGCTGCTCACTGGTTCGCATTGAGATTGCATCGACACTGGCACATCCATGAGACAAGTTTCACGGTCGGGATAAACTTTGCGCTGGCTCCCATCACGCACATAGTATTTCTGGTTGCCATACGTGAATGGAATACCGTACACATCGTCCCCTACATTAAACGCTACAGCAGCCCCACCAACAACCATCGCACCCACTGCTCCGATCGTTATCATGTCACTCGAGAATTTCTTGGTCATACTAGCTACATAATATCAGGTCTGGTATATTCTAACTATGACAACTTATTTTTCAGCACTCTCATTTGACTTCGGATATCAACTAGGCCTCTTTGGCATGATCGCACTCTACTCAGTAGTAGGTGTGGTGATTATGCTCGGCTGTGTCGCACTCTGCAACATTGTGTTCGGCGTTGACCTGCGCAAAGAGCTCGTCAAGGATCAAAACCCGGCTCTTGGTACTATGTTTGCTGGACTTTTTGTAGCGATTGCTATTATTATCGCAGCGAGTATCGTCGGCTAGATCACCTATCGATCTCTTCGTCTTGACAACAAAAAACACCCCTGCTGGTGCTTTTGGGTGATAGGTTTCTCTTTGAGGGGGACATACATCTTAAGCTCAGATACCTCACCATCTCACGAAGTTTTTCGTGTCAGCATATTTTATGATTCTATTGTTCAGATAGTGTAAACAGGGGTGAATCACCGATCTTGACGAGACTTTCGCCTGTCGCTCCTTGTCGAGAAAGTTCGTGAGCAATACCTAGTTTGCGCATAATATCACGCAGGCGATTGAGCGTCTCGTAGTTGTCATAGTTGGTGCGGCGAGCAAATTTCTCGATCTTTTCCCCAACTACGTGATAATATCCAGCTTCTTCGTAGTGACTCACCTCCCAATGGTTTGAGAGTTGGTCGTCGGTGAGACGAATCGTTGTCGAGTCCGATTCTTCCTCGGGCTGCTCGAGCGCCTGAGCGGTGCGTACCTCCGCCACTTTTATTTGCAGAGCGCGCAACACTTCAGTCAGCCCTTGGTGGGCGGCGGCAGAAATAGCGAATACTTGAGTGTCTTTTGCCACCACTTTGCGCAACTCATCCCGTTGCATCGCCACGATATCGTCATCCAGCCCCTCACATTTGGTGAGCACTATGACTTCTGGTCGAATGGCGAGCTCTGGACTGTACTTTCGCAGCTCACCACGAATCGTTTGGTAGCTTTTGGCGACATCGTCACTATAGACGTCAATGAGATGCAAAAGCACTGCCGTGCGCTCAACATGCCGCAAAAACGCGTCGCCAAGACCTTTTCCCTCACTCGCGCCCTCGATGAGCCCTGGAATATCTGCGATCAAAAGGCTGCTACTGTCGATATCAGCAACGCCGAGATTTGGGGTAAGGGTCGTAAACGCATAGTCGGCGATTTCGGGTCGGGCATTTGTCACGACAGACAAAAATGTCGATTTTCCTGCGTTTGGAAATCCGACGAGACCAACGTCGGCAAGCAATTTTAGTTCCAGCTCTGCCTCAAACGCATCACCCATCTCACCAAGCTCTGCAATCTTGGGGGCCTGGCGGGTGCTTGATTTGAAATGCGCGTTGCCGAATCCGCCATCGCCGCCTTTGGCAATCACGATTTCTTGGCCATTTTCGGTGAGGTCCGCAATAATTTCACCGTTGCGCTTCACCAATGTTCCGAGCGGGACTTTGACGGTCAAATCTCTGCCGCTACGACCAGCTTTTTTGCGCTTGCTGCCCGACTGACCGTCGCTGGCTTTAAGTTCTGGCTTGTAACGAAAATCAAGAAGTGTGTTCAGGTTTTCGGTGGCTTGGAAGATGACATCGCCACCGCATCCTCCGTCTCCACCATCAGGACCGCCCTTATCAACATAGATTTCATGACGAAAACTAACGGCACCATCGCCGCCTTTGCCCGCTTGGACTGTGACTTTTGCTGTATCGACAAACATATAGATGGAATATTGAATATTGAATATGGAATATTGAATATAGAATATAGAATATAGAATATAGAATATTGGATAGAGAATGTAATAGTCTCTGTTACCATCATAACATTGTTGACTTTTTTTAGCAAATTTGATATAATATGGATAGATGGTACTCTACTCGTGATGGTCACGGGTATTTTTGCTCCCAGGAGGATACCATGGCACAGCTTCCCCTGCCTCGCTACTCGATGGAAAAAAACGGACGCACCTATGAGGTGCATTATGGAACTATCCGAATAATCTCAATCAAAAACGTGGGTTTCGTCGGTACCAGTACCAATACAGGACTCAAAGAGAGACTTCACGTCACCTACTCATGCATCGTAGGTGGCGTAGTCGTGACTGGCGAGGCTGTCCTCTGCGGACGCTACGTTGCCGAAGTGATGAAGTATGCCCTCGGCAACAACTCGTGGGCCTGCGCGATTGCCTTCGAGACAGTCCCAGAAGTCGCGCTTGTGAGTGTTGTACCTGCAGAGTATATCGACGAAAGGAGCTTGTTCAATATACTCTGAACCCGCACCCGCGGGGACTCGCACGAGACCGCATGGCGGTCGTGCGAGTCCCTGGCTGGGGCGGGTTTTTGAATGCTCTTTAAAATATGGTCTGACTGGGATTTTAGGGAAGAACAAACAACCGAGAGATCGGAGCTATTTTCTAGTGAATATACCGATACATACCGCTCGTCGCTTCACCCCACGATATATCACCGTGCCCGACACGGTTCCAACCGCCACCAAAGCGGTAGCCGTTCATTTCACTGATCGTCACAGATACACCTGGGTTGATACTCTCAACAATCGCCACATGCCCATACCCGCCACCGTTTTGCATAATAGCGCCCGGTGTTGGGTTGCCATCCACCAAGAAGCCAGCGGCTGAGCCGACATACGACCACGTGTTAGCGTTGCCCCAGAAACTACCGACAGGGTTGCCCAGCTGCATACGACGCTCATAGGCATACCAAGTACACTGCCCGAGGCCGTAGCGGTTGCCAGCTGACGAACCTGCCATCCAGTTTGTACCGTATCCACCGCTATAGCCACTCGTGGTGGTCGTGGTGCGAGCCACAGGACGGGGTGCTACATACCCTGGGCGTTCCGCCTCAGGCAGATCCCCGTCTGGAATCATTATCTTTGTACCGGCGACAAGCGAAGTGGTCTGCTCGAGGTCATTAAAGGCCACTACTCGTGCTTTGTCAGCTTTGTAGCGGTTGATGATCGAATCGATCGTGTCCCCTTCCTTGACAGTGTACACAATACCATCAATAGCAGGGATAGTCAGCGACTTTCCTGGCTCAAGTGCATCTGATGTGAGGTTGTTGGCCCATTTGATTGTCTGAGCAGAAACGGTGTATTTCTCGGCAAGTGCAGGGACTGTATCGCCAGCGACTGTTGTATAGGCGATCGCTGTGCGACCATCGGCTGAGAGCTGTACAATCTGTGGTTTGCTGATGGTGTTGGTGTCGGTCTGTGCGAGCAGGCTCTCAACAGTTAGCGATTGAGAAAGTGTCGCTACGTTGTTGGTGATCGGCATATCAGCACTCTCAGATACGACCGCAGCAATACTAGCGGCCATAAGCTGATCTACAGAGGTATCTACCGATGCGATGGGTGCGGCTTGTTTGAGGGGAGTAGCAGAAGAAGGCAATTGGACAGGGGGATGATAACTAATAGCTACAAGAGATGATACCAGCAAAAACACTCCGAGATAGGAAGCAATCGTGCTCCAGGCAACAGATCCACGGCGAGAAGAGCGGTGAGCAGTCTGACGCGTAGGCGTGACTACAGTAACTGATTGTAGGGCTTCAGCACGAGGCTGAATCCTTTGTTGATTACGAATAATCGATCTCCTGCTATCTCATTGCTGATATAGCTACTACCTCTGAAGTCTTACTCTTGTATGGCACAAGAAAGAGCGTGCGTGTCGACCTTGGTTTTATGTAATATTTGATAAAAGAAAGCGTATCTCGACGCTCGTACGACTTTGTAAAGGTAGGCACTTTGAAACTTGTTCATTTCACCACACCCTAAGCATTCATTCTGTTGGAACGATTGCTTATGGTATCAATGTGCTCTTTGTATTGTATAAAAAACTACCAAAATGTCAATGGTTGCTCTATAAATGACTTGGGATTAGAGCTCTGCACAGAGCTGCTGGCAGTGCTTCTGGATGTTGGTCTCGTGACCAGCGAGGTCTTTGGCAAAGTAGATGAGCCCGTCGTCGCCTGCAATAAAATACAGAAAGTCTGTCTGACTAGGGTTCGCGACGGCCTTTAGTGCAAGCTCCCCAGGAGAAGCAATAGGCCCTGGCGGCAACCCAACCCGGTTGCGAGTATTGTACGGTGACTCAAGATCGACGCTCGGGTATACGTTCAGCTGATCGGCAGCATAGATAAATGTCACATCTGAGCCGAGCGAGATGCCTTCTTTGTATCGTTTGAGAAACACCTGTGCGATCGACTGTTGATAGGTATAGCAGCGCTGTTTTCTCTCTTCGGTCGGTTTACCTTCGCAATTGAGTTCTCGCTGCACGATTGATGCTAAAGTAATTCCTTGATAAAGCGTGAGTCCTTGAGCGCGGAATTTCTTTTCGATATCGTTTTTTTGGATAACAGACTGCATATGAGCGAAGGTTTCTTTGAGGATTTCCTCCACGGTTGCGTCTTTTGAGACATAGTAGGTCTCGCCAAACACGTAGCCTTCGAGCGATGTACCGCTTGGTTTGTCGGCGAAAAGTGCGTCGGTGTACTGCTTTTGGAAGGCGGCTTCGATCTGTTCGACTGAGTACCCAGCTGCGAGAAAACGACCCTTTATATACATTTGATCCTGGTCGATAGTGGCGTGATCTGGCTTGTAGCGCGGCTTTTCGAGGGTTGCTCCGGGGTAGAATGTCATCGACACAAAATCATGGCAACCGGCGATCAAGCGGTCGAGTATAGCGGCGGCTGAGAGACTTTTGGTGAGACTACAGGTGCTTGCCTGTATGCGCTGCTTGTTGTTTAGGCGTGCGTAGAAAGAAAAGGCTCCCTCATTGCGTATCAACCCCCGCTGGTGAAGCTGTTGTGTGACTTCCGCAAACCCAGTGCCTTCTTTAACTTCAAAACGCACAGTGTCCTGGCTCTTGGCATCGACCGCCTCGAGCTGGCTGTTGTACCAGTAGGCGGCTGCCCACACCAACAGCCCAAGGACAACCAGCGCTGCACTCACCGCAAACAACAGGGAGCGTTTACGTTTGTGGGGTTGTTTTGGTGCATGCTTATCAGAAGAAGGCTCGGCGATACGTGGAAGCTCGACTTCGACAGGGGTTTTTTGTGGTGCTGCGGCTGGATGCGACTGCGAGCGAGCCGCCGGAACTGAAGCGGCCGTGCGGTTCTTGGATGGCACAGCCGACGCTGACGAGCGTATTGGAGGACGCTTAAATCCGTCCATGCTGACCTTCCAGATAATCTTGCAAGATCAAGCTCGCTGCCAGCGCATCAATATCAACTTTGCTATAAGGCTTTTTCTGAGATTTCAATAGCTCTTCTGCGCGTACACTGGTGAGTGACTCATCTTGAAAATAAACAGGAACTTGGTCGAATGCTAACTGATCGATATACTTCTCAACGTATTTGGTCTGGGCGGTTGGCGCGCCTGACTGGTTGCGGGGATAGCCGACGACAATCGCCTCAATCTTTTCACGCGCCACAATCTCTTTAATTGCCTCTGCTTCTGTACCGTCTACTTGGAGCGTGTCATAGGCAATGGCGATTTTTATCTGCGTATCGGCCAGTGCCACACCGATTCTTTTTTCACCCACATCCAGCGCGAGTAGAGACCTCGGACTAGTCATTTACTTTGAACTCAATAGCGATTTTGTTGAGATCACCAGGTACGGTGTTGACCCAAAACGGTGACAACTTCACGTCTACACTATCGACACCTTGAATGCCCTGAATATGAGTCTGGATCTCACCGATTCGCTTGCCCTTGACATATTCTTTGAGAGCCTGCTCATCAATCCTTGGGCCTACCTTTCCGTTGGTTGAGATAGTAGCAGTGTACGCACCTTCTTTTCGCGTAACCGTCGTAAATGACACTGCTGCTGCGCCGTTAGCATAGATTTTTTGGTTGTTTTTGCCATCAATTTGCTGAGCAAAATACGCATCAAGATAGGAGTTGATTTCGGATTTTTTGATACCCACGAGTGAGAATGTGACTGATCCAATCAAGCTGCCTTTTGTATCGGCTGCTTCTGTATCTACTGCTGGCGAAGGCTTGACGCCATCTGTATTGGCTACAAAAGTATTGTCGAGTACGACATAGTCCGCTCCTAGTTGTTTCTTAAGTTCTGCCTTTGCAGCGTCGCTATCACCTGTCTTTAAAATATCTCCCGAGACCTTGTCGACGTCTTCTTGAGTGACGATGGTGATGGTTTTGTCGGTACCACCAGTAGTCGCGGTCGTAAATGAGGTTGAAAAACCACTAGGACCACTAGCGCTGCCGGTGGCACCGTTATAGGCTGCACCGTTGGCTGCTGCAGTCACTCCCACTAATTTGCCGGCCGCGAGACTACTGGCGGGAGCGTCTGAATCAAACAGTACGGTCTGGTCGGTGTAATACACTGACCCGCCTGCGGCCGTCACCTTGGTGCCTGCAGGAATCGTCGCTCCTGATAAAAAGATCATTGGGTTAGTGGGGACAAATTTTACTGTTCCGGTGGCTTTTTCGCCGACGTCTTTTTTGCCCGAGGCGGTAAATGGAATGCTCACTTCTTTTTTCGATGTTTTTATTTCAGCTTTGATCGTACCGGCTTTGAGATCAGTAGTCAGTTCCGGACCAATCTTTACATTACTGTTGAGCGCGACATCGGTCGTGCGTGCAACGATCACGACACTCGCACGTGGCGCAAATACAAGCGCCCACACAAGACCCACGCTGAGAAGTACAAGCAGAGCAATACCGACAAAGAGTTTTCTACGAAATGAATCAAAATCTGGAATCGACGGCTTGTTCCTCGCTGCAACCACGCTAGTACCTGCGGCTGAAGAAGCGACATCAGCGTCTGCGTCTTTCTCGCTGGATTCTATTTCGTCAACAACAGCATCTTCGCTGGAAGTGACTTTTTTGGAAGTACGATGAGGGTGAGGAGCAGCTTCGAGCGAACTACCGTCGATCACATCGTTACCGTCATCGACATCAAGCACTGGGATCTCAGCAAGTTCTGGCTTGCTTTGGAGAGTTTTGGCGACAGGGATACCCGCTGAACCAGCGAGCGCCATCAGCGCGGCATTGCTGCTGATAATCACCAGACGTTTGTCAGCTTGTTCGGCCGCTCGGTGCACGAGCTTGAGGTTCACGGCACTCTGAATAGCACCAATTCGTTTGGGTGGTACGAGCGCCACGATATGCCGCTTAGACGCTTTTATCTTGCCGATAATCGCGGTTATATCGTCTTCAACATCAATATAGAGTACGTCTTTTTGCATGATCAGATTCGCAGCATCCGGTTGAGTTTGTCTTTGAAAGAATCGACGTCGCTGGTGCCTATCATTGTATCATAGCCCACTCTGAGCAGACCCATGGCAGTGATGTAGGTGTGCCCTGCTGCCCGACCGCTGGGATCTGTGATGCCAGATACGTCACTGGGCTTAATGTGCTGTACGGTGGGTCGTTTTGTAAAGGGCAGTCCTTTGTACCAAGTGCGCTCAGTAAGCGCATCGACAAGCTGCCTAAGACTCGCGCCGCCGCCGCATAGCAATATCCTCGGCGGAAGATGATCGACAGAATCAAACTCGCTGAGCGCCAACTCTACACCAGAAAGCCAGACTTCGAGCGTTTTATCAGTTGCCGCTGTCACGTCTTTCTTGACAGACTCTTTGACTTTTTCGTCGTCGATGTTGACTTTGAGTTTCTCGGCATCTTCGTAGCTGATATTCATGTCGCTGGCGATGGTATTGGTGAAGCTCCGGCCGCCTATACCAAACATTTTTGTGCCTTCAACTCCGCCGTCGTTGACGACAGCAATATCGGTCGTGCCACCCCCCACATCAGCCAAAATCGCTGTAAAGTTACTGTTGGTGTCCGTACCGAGCACGCTGCGGCTGACAGCAAACGGCTCAGCCGCTACTGCGATGAGTTCGAGCGCTAGCTCATCTGCCACTCGCTCGAGCGCGCCGATGTGCACCATCGGTGCAAATGCTGTATAAATCTGCACTGCTACGTCCTTACCCTGAAACCCGATAGGGTTGCTGACTTTGTAGCCATCGATATGAATACTCACGAGAGCTGAGTTGACGAGCTTTACCTCAACATCATCGTTGCCTGTCTCAAGCGCAATTTGTTTCTGAGCCTTTGTCGCGGCTCTGTCTTGGACTTTTTCGATGATGAGCTCCATCTCAGTTTCATCGAGCGGCTTGTCTGGCTGCGCCCTACGGTAGCGAATAGTGTTTGTCACGCCTTTTACTAACTCTCCCGCGATACCTATAACGGTCTTTTTGGCTTGGAGTCCTGCTTGCTCTTCGGCTTCGGCGAGGGCTTTTTCGCAGTTTTGCACGACGCCAGCGATATCAGCGATTGCACCCTGGTGCATGTCACCGAGCGCCTGATGCGCCCGCCCGACACCTACTATCTCAATAGCGTCGCCTTTGATGTGTGCGACAAGAGCTTTGACATACTCCGTACCGATATCAAGCCCGACGATGTGCGCAGGAGATGAGGTGTTATTTTTTTTGAGGATTTTTTCAAAAAGCATATCTTTTTTATTATACAACAATAGCGCTAACGGTATGGGGTTGTATTTATGTTTGATTTGTGCTATAATAGTAAAATGATTCGACGTGATCCCACCCCAAGATCCAAACCAGAGCTTATAAGTGCGTGTCGAAATCTTTACGAGATACTCTCCCGCCCATTTGAGCAAGGCTTCACATCGCTGGGCTATAGTCTTGAATATACCGCAACTCCAAACCATGATGCTGGCGTATACTTACCGGGTGGCGTGCGAGAAAAGATTGAAGAGGTATTTGGTATGACGATAGACAGGTCAGGTGACTGGAGGGTGCTGGTGAAACATGATGAGGCGTCAAATGGGCTGCGGGCTGATACCTTGAGTCTGCCTTTTTTGGCTTCTCCTGGAAATAGCCATGAAATAGTACTAAAAAGACTTCATGGAATTGGATACGTGCCTCTGCATAAGACAGTAAACGGAGCAATGGGAGGGTGGCTCTCAGAGGACCAAGCACTCGAAGCAGCTGTTTTTGGCAAGGCTGAAACAGTAGTATTTCCAGATGATATGGTCTCGACGCTACTGTGCGAAGCTGGCTTGACAATGGAAGTCGTCAGCGCACCCGAAAGTCGCTACTCGATAGCACGATCGCTGGATACTATCCCAACTTGGAAACGCAAAGAGCGAATTGTTGTGCCAATTGCTTTAGACTCTCAAGTGATTATTATTCGCGAAACACAGCTTGTTACGGTAGGGACGGCGGTAGACTATGGGGGAAGTATTACCGCATATATAGAAGACCTCAATACAGGTGGTGTACGCAATCAGTTAGTGATTAGTTTCCCTATCGATGGGGCCGTGGTAGAGAGCCCTGAGATGATCGTACGTACGATCAGCCCATCAAAAGACGCCGCAGACATCGCAAACTACGGCCCAGATGCATATACAATCAAGGAAATAGAGCGTCTACCCCTCACCACTGAGATCGCCGACCAAATCAGTGTAGATTTAATGGAAAGCCTCGGCGATATTGCTTAGGAGCCGTTTTTTCTCGTACCGAGCAGAAAAGGTGGTTGTTGCAGGGAGATTTTATCGCAATATTGCTTTAATGCGGCGAATACCTGCCGAGCTCGCTTCTTCTTTGGTAATTTTGAAAACTTTTCCGTCCTCAATCAGTTCATGCGTATGATCGACATGAGGCCCGCCGCAGATTTCGAAGCTGTAAGGCCGCTCATCTTCATGGGAGGCTGGGTCTTTCATACTATATACTTTTACGGTGTCGCCGTAGCGGTCGCCAAATTGACCTAACGCACCGAGTGGGCCCGTTGCTTGTTCAGTGGGGTACTCCGCGTAACTAATCTGCAGGTCTTTGGCAATTTGCTCATTGACAATCTGCTCTACGTTGTCGAGTTGCTCACGCGTAACCTTTTCAGGGTGAGAAAAGTCAAATCGGAGGCGCTCTTCGGTAATATTGCTGCCGCGCTGGACGACGTGATTGCCCAAGACATCTCGCAAGGCCTGATACATGAGATGAGTCGCCGTGTGGTATTTGCGATGCTGCAGAGTTTGGCCACCTAATCCACCCTTGAAAGTACCTTTAGCAGCTGTTTGACTTCGCTCGCGTTGTTCTTTCATTTTTGCGTCGAATTGCTCACGCCAGTTAGCTGGCAGTTCAATCCCCTGCCTCGAAGCCTCTTCTACCGATAATTCAACAGGAAAGCCATAGGTGTCGTACAGCGTGAATAATTCCGCACCGGTTACGCCTCCAGTAGCGAATTTCTGCATTTGCTTGATGCCATTGCGAAGTGTTTGGCGAAAGACTTTTTCTTCTTTTACGAGCACTGCGATCACTTCGTCGCGGCGCTCGGCAACTTCAGGAAAATCATTGTGGTAGAGATCGGCAATCACCGGGACAACCTCTTGAAGGAAGTTCTGCTCGATACCGAGCTCAAAACTGTAGCGGATCGCTCGCCTCAGGAGCCGGCGCATAACATACCCTTGCTCCTTGTTACTCGGCACACAGCCGTCAACAGCAAGGAACGTCGCAGCACGCAAATGATCGGCGATGACACGCATACTTTCGGTATGGTCAGAATAGTTTTTGCCGCTGAGTGCATGGAGTTTCTCTATGATAGGCCACATGATTGAAATTTTGAACACGTCGGGGTCGTCTAGCGCAGCTGCAGCGATGCGCTCGAGTCCTGAGCCATGATCGATATTTGGTTTCGCAAGTGGCTCAAACTGACCTTCTGCGACTTTTTTGTAAGCCATAAAGACGTTGTTGCCAATTTCCATGAAGCGACCACAGTCGCAGTTCGGGTGGCAATGTTCGCCAAATTCAGGATTGTGCGGGATGTCGAAAAGGTAAAACATTTCACTGTCTGGCCCGCATGGGTCACCAACTGGGGTATTAGCTTCGTTACCATTGCGGCTCCACCAGTTTTTGCTACCGTCGTAGAAGAAAATTCGCTCGCCATCACGGATTCCGCGTTCGTAACCCGCCTGTTCGCTACCAATATCGGCCATGCCGTTACTAAGGTTTTTGCTCGCAAACAATTCTGCCCACAAGTTGGCAGCCTCAGAGTCTTTAGGTATGCCAAACTCTTCGTTGCCCATGTAGCAGGTGACGTAGAGCTTGCTCGGGTCGAGTCCGACCACCTCTGTCAAAAACTCAAACATCCACGGTACTTGCTCTTTTTTGAAGTAATCGCCAAGGCTCCAGTTGCCGAGCATTTCAAAAAAGGTTGTGTGGCGATTGTCGCCAATGTCATCGATATCTTGTGCGCGCAAGCATGTCTGGCTGTCGACGATTCGCACGCCTTCTGGGTGCGTCTCACCAAGCAGATACGGGATCATTGGCTGCATACCGCTGCCTGTAAATAGCGTCGTTGGGTCACCATGCAGCATAAGCGGCGCACGGGCTATAACGGCATGGCCGCGATCTTCAAAGAATTTCACATAAGCACTACGGATTTGCTGGGCATTCATATCTGTTAATTATACAGTAATCTGCCCGAAAAATCACCCTTAGCTACGAGTGCGTCGTAAGCGATACGCCATACCACTAGCCATCATCACACCCAATGCCCCAAATAGTGCTATGACGAAGATATTCTCCCCCGTCCTCGCCAACTCCTCCGCAGAGTTCTCTAGTCCAACATAGATAGGGTCAACGATGATGCCGTTGACGAGTCCGTCTTCGTCCATGGACCCACCATCTGTGAGGGTGTAAGTAATGAGGGTTTTGTTGTCTGTGCGGGTGATGGTCGTGTGGTGAGTTATGTCTTCTGTGGTGTTGGTCTTGGTGTTGTGTTTGTAGATACGGAGTTTGGTGGTGTCAGAGACGGTGGCGCCGAGGGTGTAGGTGACGTTGGTGTGGGCTCCTGTGGTACAGGCTAGGCTAAAGTTGAGACCGCCGAGGAGGGTGACGCGGGTGTCTGGGCTGGAGATGGTGTTGGGGGCAAGGAGCTTGGCTGACTGGATAGTATGGCAGTCAGTGGGGGCAGATCCGTCTTGGTTGGTAATGGCGAGAGAAGAAGTAGTGATGAGAGGAGAAGAGATAGAGGGAGGCGTAGTACTGCTAGTGAGTGTACCGCTCTCTACGGCGTGTTGGTTAAAAGGCACAGAGGTGATGGGAGTTGACGTAGAGGTTGGTTGGTAGACGAAGGTGATGGTGTTGTCCCCTGCTGCGAGGGTGGTGGCTTGAGGGGCGGGAGTGGTGTAGCCAGGGATGGCGGGTGGGGTGAAGGTTGCGGTAGTGCCAGCGCGGTGGTAGATTGTCGTGTCAGCGGTGAAGCCATTGACTTGGTCGATGATGAGCGGCATGTCTTTGGCGAGGTACGATGCGAGGATTGTACCGTCACTGCGCTTGCCGACTTGCGTTTCGGAGGGACGGAGGGTGTTGCCTGAGGCATCTTTGTATGCGAGGGTGATCGAAGCGGGATTGATGAGGTGACCGCCGAAGTTAAAGGTGTCGAGAGTATCGCCGTCGCGGTTGAAATCATCAGGGCATGGAATGACAACGTCACACGACAAATCTTGCCTGATGGCTTCGTCGACAATATATGCTTGACTACTCAAGTTGGCTGGGTTGGCAGGATTGCTAGTGTAGACGTTTGTGTAGAAGATGGAGTCAAAAGCTGCTTGCATTTTTATTGGGTCAGGAGAGTACAGATCTTCACGAAAGGTAGCGAGTGTTGACTGATTCATAAAGACAGAAGCATCCAGCGAAGTCACATTGTCTGACATAGTCACAGTGGTGAGTTGGTTGTAGTAGAAGGCATATTCGCCGATAGTTGTGACGGAATTAGGGATAGTGAGGGTGGTGAGTTGGTTGTAGGCGAAGGCATATTCGCCGATAGTTGTGACGGAATTAGGG
>CAZPEO010000012.1:0-16914 GCA_964585675.1 uncultured Candidatus Saccharibacteria bacterium
AAGTGTTTTCGTCGAGACAAAAAAACTCTCGTCGATGCCCTGTCGGAACAGGCCCAAACAACTGCCCGCCAATTTCGCTCTCAAGCGTCAGCAGCTCGCGTTCGGTCAGTGCTTTGAGCGGTCGCTCTTTTGACTTGATGGGCACTCTCAAAAAATCAAGCGACGTGTCGTCGCCAGTGAGTAGTACTAATGCTTTTTTGAGGACTTGGTTCATACTTATGCTGCTCTACTCCCCTCTTGCTCTTCTGTACGATACATCACCACATGAGCACCCGCGCGTAACACAAAATCAATAATCCCAGCTGAGGTCGCTTCGGGGGTAGTTGGCGAAGTCTCCGAATATCCTGCTGGGTGCTTAGTGGCCAAATCTACCACATTTGTGCTGAATGCTCCATCGAGTTGCATGCGACGCGCATCGAACATATCGGGAGTTGGGTCACCGATACTACTGAGGTGCGCAGCAGCCCCAATTGCTTCTGCAGTAAACCTTGCTACTGGGTCGAGATCTGATGCATGCAAATCCACCTGCTCTCCGTGATAGAAGTGAGCAGTACCGCTAGACTCTAATGTGGTTGGTATGGAGAACGTCTCGTTTGGTGTGGTGGCCATAGTTGTTATATCCCAAATAACTCTTTCGCGTTTGCGGTGGTCTGGCGCGCAACTTCCTCTGGCGTGATGCCTTTGAGCGCTGCCTGGTGCGCTGCGACCAACTCCACATACGCTGGTATATTCATTGTACCACGAAAAGGCTTCGGAGTCAAGAATGGCGCGTCTGTTTCGAGCAAAATCCGCTCCAGAGGTGCTTCTCTATACAATTTTTGTTGTTTTTCATCCTTTGTAAAGGTCGAAATGCCATTAATACCGACAAATAATCCTCTGTTGAAGCCTCTTTCAAGATTTTGCTGCGTATCGGTAAAACTATGCATCACACCGCGCACACCAATAAACTCGTCGAAAATCGGCCAAAAATCATCCCACACCGACGCTCCTTCGTCAAGAGGTAGCGCGTCACGTATATGGAAACTAACCGGTAGCTGGAACTCCACTGCGAGCTGCAACTGCTCGCGCAACATGCGCCGCTGGCTCGCCGGAGGGCTATGCTCGTAAAAGTAATCAAGCCCGATTTCGCCGATCCCAACAATGACACTTGGCTCTGATTCGCTGGCTCTTGACAACTCGTCTTCCAGCAAGGCGCGGATTTCTGCCGTGTTATTGTCTTTAGCTTCGTGTGGGTGAACGCCGATAATCGCATAGCATCCCTCGTGGCTCCGCGCGAATTCTACCGCCAGGCGGGATGAGCGGATATCTGTACCCACGCAGAGCATCACTACGCCAGCCTGGCGCGACTTTTCATACATTTCCTCCCTGTTGTCTGGGTAGAATTCACTGTCGTGCAGGTGGCAATGTGTATCGATATAGCGAGTGACGTCAGGCATAGGTTTCATCCTTTACGCCTTTGGTTGTTGCGCGTGAGCCTGCGAAGCCCGTGGGTCAGTCGTGTGAAGGTAGAGCTTCGGAAAGAGTGGCTGGACACCGTCAGGGACTACCCCTGTTTCAAACATTTTTTTGATCGTATCGGCCGTACCAGGCATAAAAGGTGTCAGCATATCTGAAATCTGAAGCAGCGTGCTGGCGGCATGCGCCAAAACATCACTGAGATGATCGGCGGCTTCGGTATCCTTGTCGCGATTTTTGGCGATTTGCCATGGCTTGACACTCTCGAGATACTGGTTGAGTGAACGTACTGTGTCCCAGGTGATATCGATTGCTTTGTTGAATTCAAAGTGATCCATGGCCGCACGGTACGGCCCCATGTCATGCTCGGCTTGCGGCGAATCGCCAATCACCCCCGCTTGGTAGCGAGTAATCATGGCCGCCACCCGCTGGACAAGATTGCCAAGGTCGTTGCCGAGCTCGTTGTTGTAGGCGTACTCAAATTTCTCCCACGTAAAATCACCATCGTCTTGGGTTGGTACATGCCGCGAAAAGTAGTAGCGAAAGGCATCGGTACCGTACTGTGTTATCACCTCTGTCGGCTGGACACCATTACCGAGACTTTTGCTCATTTTGGTGTTGCCAACCGTCACAAAACCATGCACAAGGATTGTTCTCGGCAACGGCAAGCCGAGCCCAAGCAAAATCACGGGCCATATACCCGCATGGAAACGCAAAATATCTTTGCCCACCACCTGCACGTCAGCAGGCCAAAACTCGCGCCACTCTTCTCGATCGGGATACCCGATAACAGTGAGGTAGTTACTCAGTGCATCTAGCCAGACATACATCACCTGCGTGTCATCACCTGGGACACTGACGCCCCAGCTCAGATTTTTGCGCGGACGACTGACCGAAACGTCTTTGATACCGTCTTTGATAAGCTCAAGAAATTCTTTTTTGCGAAACTCAGGCACGATCCGTAATTTATTTTTTTCGATTGCCTCACGAATGCGCTCTGAGAAATGACTAGCTTTGAGATAATAATTTTCTTCACTCAGACGATCGTAGGATTTCTGGTGATCAGGACAAGTGCCGTTATTGTCGCCTGCTTCTTTGTCTGTGACAAAGTTCTCGCAACCTGTGCAGTACCATCCTTCATATGATCCTTTGTAAATCAAACCGGCTTTTTCGAGCTCTTGCCAAATATACTGTACCGCACCCTTGTGATGACCATCGGTGGTGCGAATAAAATCAGTCGCGCTGACATTGAGCATCTGAATCAGTGTCTGGAAGTTTCCATACATTTGGTCGACATACGTCTGTGGCTCGAGACCGAGCTCAGCAGCCTTCGCGGCGATTTTGTTGCCGTGTTCGTCGACACCCGTTTGATACCGTACGTCGCGACCATTCTGACGCTGATAGCGAGCCCAAATATCTGCCAGCGTATAATCAAGCGCATGGCCAATATGCGGTTCACCGTTGACGTACGGAATAGCAGTACAAATATAGAGATTCTTTCCCATTGCAGTCTAGTATACCAGAGGTCGTAGGATGTTGTATACTGATGGTATGAATAAAACCAAAAGCGGTTTCACGCTCATCGAACTCTTGATCGTCCTCGTGGTGATCGGTATTCTGGCGGGAATCAGCCTAATTACTTACCGCGGAACTCAAGGTCGCACCCGCGATGCTGAACGCAAGGGTGATATTGCAAATATCGTCAAAGCTCTCGAGCTTTACTACAGTGACAACGGAAGGTATCCCATTACTTCTGGTACTGCTTCTTCCATCAACTCGTACTGGTATACATCTGGAGATAGTAGCTGGAACACATTTAAAACAGACTTGTCGGGAAGAATCGATACCTTAGCAGTAGATCCAATAAACTCCCCAGGAAACCCTCTCACTGCAGGAAATTATGGATACGGGTATTTCACAGGGTTTTACTGCGGCAAACCCGCTGGACAGTGGTATATACTCATTTATCGCATGGAAGTCCTCTCAAAAGAGAAGCTGACTGATGGTGATTGTTCAACAAATCCAGTAGGAGATAGCTACTACGATGCGGGCAATAGCTATTATCGAATGGTCAGGTAAGCGAATAGTCTTTACGAGAAATAGACACTACCTACTATAAAGTCACTCACCTACCACTTTCGTGAGCGTCTGCCACTGCTCTATCGACAGATCTTCGGCACGTAGGTCAGGGTTTATGCCGGCACGTTCAAGCAGACAGGCGGCTTCTGGCTTTGAGAGGGCTAGCCCGGCTGCAATCGAGCTTCGGAGTTTTTTGCGCTTTGAGGAAAACCCGGCTTTGACGACACGAAATAATGCACGCTCTTGGCTTTTTTGTACGAGCGGCTGTTGACGAGTGCGGAGTATAATCACCTGCGAATCGACCTTTGGCGGGGGTATAAAAAAATGGCGCGGTACCTCTATACCAAGTGTGGGCTCGGCATAGAGCTGAGCGCTGATCGCTAAAATACTCATCTCGCCAGGCGCCGCCGCTATTCGGTGCGCCACTTCTTTCTGCACGAGCAGTACACAAAGTGAAGGACGATTATCAGCCGTCATCAGTCGCTCAATAATCCTACTGGTGATGTAATACGGGATATTTGCCACTACTTTATACCCAACTGGTAAAGTACTAACATCAAACTGCAAGATATCTTCGTGAAGCACTCTCAGGCGCGTGCCGGGAAACTGACCAGGTAATTTTTGGGCAAGCGATTTGTCATACTCGACCGCCACAACTTCGCGCGCTTGTCGCAGTAATTCACTCGTGAGCGTGCCGAGGCCTGGGCCGATCTCGAGGACAGTATCTTTGTCAGTCAGCTCTGCAGCACTGGCAATCGCCGCAAGTATCGTCCGGTCCTTAAGCCAGTTTTGACCGAGCGCTTTTTTGTTTTGGAGCGACATATTAGTGGCTCGCTAAGATATTGTAAGCAAACTGCACGCGACGACTTTCGACACATATACCACAGCGCTCGTACTGGTTTTGGAAGACAACTACAGCTCCCTCGACTGTTGTCTGTGCCTGGAGATTAGTGAGGACTTTGGCATACGGGCCCGAAAGCTCATACCAGAGAAAATCTAGTTGCGTCTGAATACTATACGGGTCTGGCATCGCCATGAGCTTGGCTTTACGCGAGCCCGTCCACTGCGCCAGACCATCTCCACTCGTATTGAAACCATGCTCTTGCATGAGGTTGCCCATAACCCCAGCCGTTTGCTCGCGCGTCAGACCTTTACTGATGAGGAAATTCCAGGTGAGTGTTTGATTTTCGCTTGGTGTTGTATACACACCCTTTACCCCTATGACCTCAACTTGCTTTACAGGCTCCTTAGTGGTCACGCTGCTCACTACTTCACGCTTGACTTCTTTGCCATTTTGCATAGTGATGGTATAAGTAACGGTTTTTTTGCCGACGACGCCTGGCGTCTGAATCTGCTTGTAAGTTTTATCTCGGTTGGCGTCTTTGATTTGCTGTATCTCAAAAGCAATCTCTTCGTCTTGAGTCATCGTCTGTTCGCCGTTTTTCCAGAGCTCTATGTGCATGCCCGCACTGATAGAAGTAGCGAGTGGTAGCGACAGGGTGTCATTTGCTGCGGGCGTGATGTTTTTCTGGGAGAGCAGTTCACCGACCGTTTTTGCAAAAGTATAGACTTCGAGAGTTTTGCCATAGAAGATGATTGTCACTGGGGTAGCGCGGTTAATAGTGAGCACTTCGGCCGCACCTGTGCTCATCAAATCTGTAGTCGTGTGCAATGATGCGTGATCTTCGTCACGTAGCGTCAGCCCCGCGTCCTTGGCGATTTGCTTGCCAGTGCGGTATGACGTGATGATCTTTGTTGTCGACACACCGTCACGCACTACTACTGGCCGCGCTCGATATACATTGACCTGGTAGGAAGGTGCGACAAGTGTTTCGTCAAGGTTCGGCTCGGTACGATCTTTGGGGTCTATCGGCACCCCTGCCTCTGCAAGCGCTTCGCGCAGCGTTGTCTTTTTGGTGATAAAACCTTTTTCTACACCGTCATCATACACAGTGACGATACGGCCATTTGTTGGACCTGTCGTCGACTCAGCATATACTTGACGATTCGCGATTGCCAAACACATCAAAGCCGTCACGAGCACAAAGCTAGTTGATAACACAACGTTGAGATAGTGTTTGGTTGAAAGAATTGTATGCATTATAGAAAATGTCGTGCCGATTCCACCTCGAACACGCTTGCTCCAGTATACCAAAAATGCCTTCACACGCCAACTTATCGGCGCTGAAGTCTAGCGTACTCTATATTGAGCTTTTTGGTAGCACCATGCATAAACTGCACTGTCACTGCCAGTCCGTCAGTGTCGATAATCTCTCCTTCGCCGAATTGTGGCGATCGTACGAGATCACCGATTTCAAAATCATTAACAATCTCGTCGTATTCATTTCTGGGGGCAACATACTCAGACTGGCGCAGAGCAATACTATGTCCCATGTCTTCGAGAAATCGCGACGGCACTGCATATCCGCGCATACCAAACTGCATGCGACTTTGCGTGTAGGTCAGATACAGCTCTTCGCGTGCTCTCGTCATGCCGACATAGCACAAGCGCCGCTCTTCTTCGAGCTGCCTCGGTCCTTCTTCGAGCGCTCGCTGACTCGGAAACAAGCCGTCTTCCATGCCTACCATATACACAACAGGGAACTCAAGCCCCTTGGCGGCATGCAGCGTCATAAGTGTCACAGTTTCGGTATCGTGCGCGGTATCCGCACCGCTCATCAGCGCCACCTCCTCTAGTAAGTCGCTCAGGCTAGCGTAGAGACGTGCGTCATGGATCAACACGTTCAGGTTCGCTTCGCGATCCTCAGCTTGAGGCGACCCGTCCAACACGTGCTCACGGTAGCCGATTCGCTGTATGAGCACCTCGATCAGTTCACCTGGATTAGGCTGCTGAATCGCAACTGCCTGGAGTCCGCGCAGCGTCTCCCCCAACTGCTGCAAGGACCGACGCGCACGCGCCGTGATGGTTGAGGCTTGATCGGCAGAAAGTAGCGCCGACAGCACATCCAAACCGCTCATCGCCTGCCAAGCGATAAATTTTTCGAAACTCGTCGCTCCGATTCCGCGCGCAGGCACATTGACGATACGGCTAAAACTCATGATATCCTGCGGCTGGTATAACAGCCTAAGATACGCGATGATATCCTTGATTTCTTTGCGGTCATAAAATCTTACCCCACCCACAAGCTGATACGGTATACGATGCTGCAAAAATGTCCGTTCAAACGCAAAACTCTGGGCATTGGTACGGTACAGTACCGCAAAATCGTTGTAGCGTCTCGTACCCGCTGCCACCTGTGCGGAAATCCGGCTCGCCACAGTATATGCCTCTTCTTGCTCATCATAAACGGCATGTACCTGGACAGGCAATCCTTTACCGACATCTGTCCAGAGAACTTTTTCTGTCCGCTCGATGTTTTTGGTTATCACGTTGTGAGCCGCCTCGAGAATCGCATTGGTAGACCGGTAGTTTTGCTCCAACTTCACGACCACTGCACCCGGAAAATCATGCTCAAAGCGCAATATGTTTTTAAAATCTGCGCCCCTCCAGCTATAAATTGACTGCCAGTCATCCCCTACCACACAAATATTTTTATGCTCACTTACCAGTAGCTTGACGATGGCATACTGGGCGGCATTCGTATCTTGGTATTCATCGATCAAAATATAGCGAAATTGCTGACGATAGCTGTCGCGAGTCACCTCAGACTCACGAAAAAGCCGGACTGTCTCGATAAGCAGATCGTCAAAATCAAGCGCTCCTGCCTGCTGGCGCGCTGTTTCGTACTCCTTATATATCTTCGCGACGGCTTGCTGAAATGGATAATGTGCGCTCTCGGCATACTCATTTGGCAGAAGCAACTCATTTTTGGCAGCGCTAATCGCAGCACTCACCGCACGCGGCTTGACCTTGTCCCCACTGATAGAGAGCCGTTTCATCACTTGTTTGATAAGCCCTTGGCGATCGTCTTCGTCATAAATAACAAATTGTCGAGAGATCCCAATCACCTCTCCATGTTGCCGCAAAATGCGCACGCAGATGCCATGGAAAGTGCCCATCCAAGGCATAAAGTTTCGGGGTGGAGCCGATTTCTCAGCCGCACTGGTAGCCATACCCCCGCTATACTCCTCATCCTGAGACCGAGTATTTGCCTCTACGCTCGTGAGTTTCCAGAGGCGATGACGCATTTCCTTGGCAGCTTTGTTCGTAAATGTCACCGCCAAAATCTCATGCGGCCATACCTGTTTGTTGGTTAGCAAATATGCAATCCGGTGCGTCAGGGTTTTTGTTTTGCCACTCCCCGCACCTGCTAGCAGCAACAACGGCCCTTCAGTTGTCTGAACGGCAGTTCGCTGCGCATCATTAAGCCCCTCAAGAATATCCATTCCTTTTAGTATATCACTGGTCATTCGAACGAAATACCGAGCCTCTATGCATACTGCCGGGGCACGATGCGCTACAAACAACGGTACGAGTATGCAAACGCTAACGCAAGAAGTAGAAGTAAGCCGCACCACCAGCGGCGCCAATTGCAATCAGCACAAGCACCCAAATAAGCCAAGTCAGGACAGAATGTTTCTTGTGCGCAACAGGCGCATCGACAGCCTTGTGGTAGGTAGCCGTGTCATAAATTGCCCCGCTTGTCTGGTCGCCTGAACTTGGCTGCTCGGCATATTGCTGAGCGATCGAGCCGCCAGCAGCTGATTGTGAGGTGGTGTCAGTGTCAGTTTTGGCGAGTTGTTCATCGATCGTTTCGGGCAATGGCTCGCTTTGTTGCTGTTCTGTTGATTCATCGATGCGGGCCTCTTCTTCTGACCGTGCTCCGTCAACCGATGTATCCGCGTTTGTGCTTGTTGGATCTTCGGTAGGCTTGTCTTGAGTATCTTGAGGAACATCTGGCGGAAGCGTGTCGATCGGATCAGGCATAACAGCGGGAGACGCACCGAGTGGTCGTTTGTCGACTTTTGCATCGGGCAAAAAAGGCGACTCGAGCGGCTGGTCAAACGTATGAACGGGTGGGAGTTCGGGTTCGGGTTCGGGTTCAGAGTTAGACTCAGGTTGTTCATCGTGAGCGGTAGGTATGTCTTCGTTTGCTGCACTGCTTACGATTGGCTCTGCGCTCACTGTCATATGGTCTGGCGCGAAAGAGTCCTCGCTCGTTGACTGGCTCTGCTCAAGCTGCGACGAATCAGTATCAGTTGCAGACTGTGTCGTCGATGCCGCCTCGGGCACAACGGCTGCACCAGTCGATTCCATATCGATCGACAACACATCGGGCATCGCAGTAGTGCTCACAGGAACGCTCGCAGGTGTCTCAGATGAGCTCATCGCAGGCTCGGTAGGCTGCTCAGCAAACTCAGTTGCATCACGAGGTGTTGGCTCAACCATTGGTGGTGTTGTCGTAGGCTGAAGCGTGGGCGCTTGGCGGCTCACTGGGGTCGTCGCTGGCTTAGTCGCTGGTGCCATGATATCCATGAACTGCCCGCGTCGCTTAGTCGCCAAAGGCACCGAAGAAGCAGCCGAGGCATTCGTAGCATCTGCTATACCGGGTGTGCCCGTACCAACTAGTGGCTGCGTTGGCGATACGCCTGAGGGCTCGATCGATACGACGTTTTCCGCTGGATCATCTGCGCCAGGCAAGCGCTTGCTGGTATCTACTCCCGACATCAGCGTATTTACTGCTTTATCGAGCTCCTCAAAGTCAATATCTGTCATGATTTCTTCTTTCCTTTTGCAGTTACCTTGCTGGCATGCGCCTTTTTAATAATTGATGCGAATTCGTGAAGATCAAGACTCGCGCCGCCGATCAACAACCCATCTATACCTTCAGCTGTCAAATAGCTGACGGCGTTGTCGGCTGTGATACTCCCGCCATACAGCACGCGTACTTTCTTAGCAGTGGCAGCCCCGAACAAATGAGCAATCTGACTGCGAATCACTTTTGCCGCCCGAACCACATCAGACGGTGATGCCATGACATGGTCGGCAAAATCTTTGCCGTTGCTAATGGCCCAGACGGGCTCATATGCCACCACTAGCCGTTCAGCTTCTTCACTCGTAATGTTACTCAACCCGCCTATCAGCTGATCATGAAGTACATCGCTGGTTTCGCCCAACGAGCGCTCGCTGGCGGTCTCACCAACGCATAGTACCGGGATAATTTCGTTGCGATAAGCCGCCTGCACCTTGCTACGAAGGTCGCGGTCGCGCTCACCAAAGATATGCCTCCGCTCGCTATGGCCAACCAATCCATACGACACGAGACCGCGGAGCTGCGTCGCAGAGACTTCACCCGTGTATGCACCTTTGTCGCGCCAGTAGAAATTTTGGGCGGCTAGTTTGAACTGATGATGAGGGTTTTGGAGCGACAACGCCTGCAACGCGAGCATCGTCGGCGCAAGTACGATTTCTGTCTCGGGGTTCGTCGGCACCATGTCTGCTAACTGATGGATAAACAAACTCGCCTCATGGATATTGAGGTTCATTTTCCAGTTTGCGATAATTAGTTTTTTGCCCACGATAGAAAAATTGCTTATGGTTACTACGCACCAGTGTACGCTATTTTTTGGCTGGGAGCAAACATTTGATGCCAGGAAGGACAGTGCCGCTCATTAGTTCCAGGCTTGCGCCACCCCCAGTACTGATATGAGTCAGGTGTTGACTGGCATGTGCATCCCAATTCAACACAAAATCTGTCGTGTCACCGCCACCGATCACCGAAGTAATGTCGGGGTGAGATGTCAGAAACTCAGCCAAAGCCACCGAACTCTTTGCAAACGCCGGAAGCTCAGCCATACCAAGCGTTCCATTCCAGATAACCGTGCGCGCAGACGAGACCGCACTGAGCATTGACTCCACAGATGCTGGACCTATATCAAGGGCGTACTCGCGATTGCCAACAGCACGTGCGCTAATGTCTTTTCGGGTGGCCGTTCGCTCAAGCGATGTACCGACGCTCAGGTCCACTGGCAGCTGCAAAAAATCCTTGACTTGCTTGTTGCCGACTTTTTGACGAACACTTCCATAGATACGTTCAATCACTTCGTCTTGTGAAAGTTCGACTTTACTCTTGCCCATGCGCATCCCATCGTGCGCCAAAAACGTATTTGCCATCGCGCCACCTAAGATAATCTTGTCAGCTACTTTCACCAGAGCCTGAATCACTCCTATTTTGTCGCTGACTTTTGCACCACCCAGTACGGCTACTAGCGGACGTGCCGGATGTTTCATCGTCTCAGTAATCGTCATATATTCGCGCTCGAGCAAGAGGCCTGCCATACTAGGAAGATACTCCGTGATCGCGCTCGTGCTAGCGTGCGCACGATGCACCACGCCGAATCCATCTTGTACAAAATACTGCGCATGCGTCTGCTTAGCAAGCTGTTGCGCAAAGGCTTTATCATTCTTCTCTTCCTCGGAGTGAAAGCGTAGATTCTCAAGCATTGTCACGCTGCCTTGAGGCGCACGTTTGATTGCCATAAAGACCTTTGGGCCGACACATTCATCGACAAAACGCACGTTATGCTTGAGGAGCGTGGCGAGTCGCTTGGCCACGGGCTCCAGTGAATACGCCATGTCGCGCTTGCCATCTGGGCGACCGAGATGACTGATAATCACAATCCGGCACTTCTCCTCCAAGAGCTTCTGGATCGTCGGCAGACTCATCCGAATCCGATAATCATCAGTAATCTCACCTTTTTTGTTTAGGGGCACATTATAATCAGCTCGCACCAACACTGTTTTGCCACGTAGCGTCACGTCGCGCATCGATAATTTATAGAATTTCCCACTCATCGTAGTCTTATCATATCAAACAATTAGGAGCCTCTGTAGTATGATCTACTCAATCACTCGCACGCGGATCGTATCAGTCCCACCCGTCACACCTGGCTGCATACCGCTGACAATCACGCATACCATTCGTTTCATCTGCCCAAAATAATGTCTATCAAACAGGTCTTTGGCGAGTCTGACCCCGGCTTTTTCACCGTCTGGGCGCACAAAACTTCTCGTGGCATAGTTGAGAGCGAGCTGCTGTGCTGTGCGCTTTTCACTGGTCACCGCTACGATTGGCATATGTGGACGGCAAGCCGCGAGATTGGCAGCAGTTGCGCCAAATTTCGTTTCGGCGATGATATTATGAGCTCCGATCTCTTCTGCAATCGAAACTGCGGCCTGAGAGATCGCGTTGAGCGACTCAAACCCGCTTTTCACCACTCGCACATCGGTCTCGACTACTGGCCAGTTCTCCTGAGTATAAATAATGGTTTTTTTCATGGCAGCAACCGCTTCAACGGGATAGTGCCCGTTCGCAGTTTCATCACTCAGCATCACAACATCAGCACCCTGAACTGTCGCTGTCGCCACGTCGCTCACTTCGGCACGTGTTGGCTCGGGCGCGTTTACCATGCTCGCCATCATCTGTGTAGCCACGATACTGAGCTTGCCGTGCTTGCGACACAGCGCAATAACCTGTCGCTGTACGATTGGTACCACTTCAGCCCCAGCCTCAACTGCGAGATCTCCTCGTGCTACCATCACGCCGTCGCTCGCTTTAACGATCGCTTCGAGTACCCCTGGTTTGATAGCAGCTTTGGTTTCGATTTTTGCGATAATATGCGCGTCGCTGCCATGTCCAAGCAAAATCTGCCGCAAATTATGGATATCTTCTTCACTTTGCACAAAACTCAGCGCCACATAGTCATAATCTTGAGTCGCGCCAAACTCGATGTCCTGGAGGTCTTTTTCAGTCAAGATGTCACCGCCAAAGTCAGTATCGGGTAAGTTGATGCCTTTTTTGCTCATCAGCGTGCCATCGTTACGGACGTGGAGTTTGACGGCGGTATCTGAAATGATCTCTTTGACTGTGGTACGAATGTTCCCGTCATAGAGATAGATCGTCTCCCCGACCTTCACCTTGCTCGCGAGGTTGTACTGGACCGGCATCAGTAGTTCATCATGCTGTTCGCGTGCATAATCAAGCACGATATCGTCACCTTGCTTGACATGCTGCTCATTGTTATTCAGCACTCCAAGGCGAATCTTAGGGCCTTGCAGATCTTGTAGCACAGCGACAGGACGCCCGTGAATGTCGCTGGCTTGGCGAATCCACGCAAGCTGCTCAACTCGCTCGTCATACGTACCATGACTAAAGTTGAGCCTGAATCCATTTGCACCAGCTTCGATGAGTTGCTGGATACTCTCGGGGCTATTCGTTGCAGGACCAACTGTCGCGAGAATTTTTGTTCGTTTAAAAAGTGTCGTCATTGTACTTAGTATACCATCATCTCTTAGGCGCGGCCTACTGAGCCGCCCAATCGTTCGGCACACGACCCTCCTCGACAAGTGAGCGAAAGTGCCAATCGCCCCTCCCTTCTGTTTTGTATGTCCAATAAAACCATCCGTCAGCCTGTCGATAGGCTGCTATCTGCCGATCTAGATGCTCATCCAGCAGCGCGTGGTGGTGTGAAGCAGGTTTTTTTGCCAGTGCTTCGTGGGCCAACATGTTGCTCCATTCACCAACAATCACACCCTGCCATCGCTGGAGCGCTCTGACGAGCCGTCCATGCCAGCGAATCAACCACCAATACAGCCGGAGTGGCACCCATCGATAGCCAAAAAACGCAAAATGATACCAGTGGATATCCATCACCACAGGTTGCCGACCATTCTCCCATATAGCAGCACTCAGGAGGCGCGGTGTAAAGGCATCGTGAAATATTACCCGTGTATGTGGGCGAAGTAGTTTGCTCACTTCCCGGTATGCTCGGTTATAAAACCGACGCAATTTCCACTGCAACACCCCTAGTTTTGGCTCATTAATAAGCTGCAGCCCCCAGAACTTTTGGTGGGCTGAGTAGCGTCCAGCAAGTTGTTTCAAGGTGGTGATGGTGTGGTCGCGATTGTCTTTGTGTGTGTACCACTGCGCCTGTCCGACACGTCCGCTATGATCTTTGCCATTTTGACTGCCAGGTGCACCGTGTAGTGAGATGACGATCTCGATATCGTATTTCTTTGCCATCACAAATGCCCAATCCAGCCGGCCGATGCACGACACGTACGGATCATCACCATCAAAAATCCAGTATCCTACCGGGATACGTACTGCATTTATCCCATTGCTGCTCATCCATCTGAAATCTTCTTCACGGATAAAATTCTTCTGGTGATCGCGCAGCTTTGCCAGTGCTCCGGGCGTCTGCATAAAAGTATATTCGTCAATTGCGTCAGTGCCAGCAAACAAACTGGGCGTCATCCATTTTTCGAGCAACAACCAACCACCAAGGTTCACTCCGCGCAGTTTCTTCATACTACTTAGTATAGAATATTCTTACTCATCGCGCATATCAGCAATAGGATTGCGCCGAATATTGCGTGCAAGCGGCACAAGCATACCCAGCAGTCCTGCCAGCATCACTGCAATAATCGCATAGAGTAGCTTGGGAGTGAGACCGATATAACTAAATTCAACATTGTCAGAATGAAGATTGAGCGCCAATCGAGCCTCACTCGTTGTATCAAGCCAGTGGAAGTGATTGACAAGGAGTGCAGCGCCAAATCCTATCATCAGCGCAAACACGAAGATACGAAGACAGAGCATCAGCGTATACGTTGTATAGATTTGACTGATGTCTATGCGCTTGAACCCCATGGCGCGGAAAACGGCCGTCTCGCGACGTCCATCGGCAATCGTCCGCCCGATCGTAAGCCCAGCGATAATCGCCGCCAGCAACCCAACCACACCAATCGCCCATAGTAGTACCGTATTCGTGACTTTCCTGGCGTCATCCAGACCAATACTATTACTGCCAAATGGACTCAGCATGAAGGGCTTCGACTTTGGCATGCAGCCATTACTAAACATGTCGTATTGACAGCTCTGCTCCTTTGCAAATGCTCGAGCGTCGTTAGCGTTGCCAAACTCAGCATAATACGAAGTATTGAGACCAGTAAAGGCCATTCCGCTCGGTAGACTGTCCGTTACAAAAATCGTGTCGTAGGTAGATTTCGTCGGTACCTGGGCATACAATTCTGCCGGTACCGCAAACCGAAATGACTGCGTCATCAATATAGCTGCCACCATATCCTTTATTCCCATAGAAAAGCTCTGATCCATATCCGACCAAGTATTTGGCGCTACACCAACCACTTCGAACACAATCTTCTTCTGCGTAGGATCGACGTATTCCCCAAACTTCTTGTTGAACTGCTGCTGTTTGGTTATATATGACTTTTCCTCAGCGCTGCGCTTATCCTGTACCACCACAGCCGCGCCACAAGATTCTGGTACCGGTGTCCCCAAAATATAGCTTGGCTTCTGATAGGTTTTGTCACCTTTTTTAGACTCAATTTCGCTGGCAGTACTCAATGCCTGTGCAATTTCAGCGCTACTCGTGCTATTCCTGAAGCAAGTAGCAAGCGTCACGCCGTTGACCTTTTTGCGAAGTTCACGAAGATAGTTCAGCCGCTCGCTCGCTGGCGCATCTTTTTTAGGTGCCGGATAATTTGCCAGCTGCGCGGCACGTTTTTGAGACACGACAATAGGAATGTGATTGCTGCTTGGCTTCCACTTATAGTCACCTAGCATGTAACTCTTTAGTAATCCTTGCGGCACCAACGACATCTCTTGAATATCAGTTGGCCCACTACTTGTCATATTATTTTGTGCTGTGCTTGCAGTCTTGAAGTCCTCAATGTTATTTTTCATTTCGTTCATCGTACCGTCTTTTACGGCCATTGGTTTAACGGCATAAAATTGCTGAGGACGATAACTACTTGCAAATCTCTTAAAGTCATCAAGTGTTTGCGCTTTTGCAATTGACTTGATTTTTTCGTCCATCAAACGAGCACCTATGCGGCTATTAGTCGAAAGAATTTGACGACCATCGAATATTTCAACTGGATTTTGCTCGCTAGCTGAGTCATATTCGATACCAAGGCGCTTGGCCTCTGCCTTCTTGTCAGTGACAAGCTGCTTATATTCTGCCTGCGCCTTCAAGATGAGTTCTGGGTTTTTGGAGACATCCTCAGAAAGATTGTCGTATGTATCCATTCCCCCGATAATATATCGTCCGGTCATGCTTTTTTGGGTCATACGCTCGACGCTATTAAACACCCCGTCACTAATAATAATGACCATCATCGTCACGCCAAACAGCAACCCAGCAATCGCCACAGTAAAAGCAGTGCGAATTTTGCGAGTGCGTAGTTTAGTCGCAGCAAGCCTCAGTGCATCAAGCGGTCGAATCATAGGAGCACTCCATCCTTGAGACTAATCTCTCTATCTGCTCGTGCGGCTATCGAGGCGTCATGTGTCACGATAACAACAGTCGTACCGAAATCTTCCCGGATTTTTTCGAACAGTTCTATGATTGCCGCGCTGTTTTTACTATCGAGATTACCGGTCGGCTCATCAGCGAGAAGGATATTCGGCTCATTAAGCAATGCTCTCGCGATGGCGGCACGCTGCATCTGCCCTCCCGACAACTCTTTTGGAAAGTGATCCAGCCGGTCGCTGAGCCCAACTACCGCCGCCAATGATTCCAGCTTCTTACGACGCTCATGCGGCTTAGTTCTCGTGGGTATACCTGCCAGCTCAAGGTTTTGGCTTAGTCGTAAAAATGGCTGCAAGTAGAAAAATTGAAAAATAAATCCTATGGTGCGATTACGGAATTCAGACATTTTGCGGTCGTTCAGTTCAGAAAGTACTTGGGAGTTAACCTCGACACTACCACTCGTTGGCTTATCAAGCCCGCCAATGAGCTGCAGCAGTGTGCTTTTTCCGCTCCCGCTCGCACCCGTCAGCGCCACAAACTCGCCTTTGTGAATATCGAGCGTGACTCCAGCTAGCGCGGTGACGTGTTGTTTACCAACCTTATATGATTTTTTGAGATCAACAACTCGTATCACCACCTCGCCCGACTGCTGTCGCTTTGGCCGAGCAGCTAGACGCTTAATTTCAACGACCCTACGAAGGTCGGCGATGGCGCGCTCGACATCACCATCGTACTCCTGCAAAAACTCTTCAGCTCGCTTGATGTTCATGAGACTCACTGCACCCACCTGCTTTCATGATGAGTATTATCCTACAGTCACGCCAAATAGTACACCCACATAGTAGGTGATCCCCATCGCTGCGAGGCCTCCGAACACTACCCGAACAACCGCACGCACCTTGTCGGCGTTACCCGCGCGCGCGCTGAGGTAACCAACAGCCAAAAGACTAACTAGCACCGCAACGACAGTGGCTGGAATACGCAGGTCTGGTGGAAACAGCACAATCGTCAGAAACGGCACGATACCACCAAATGTAAATGCTACGAGAGACGCGATAGCCGCGTGCCACGGGTTATTGATGTCGTCGGGATCGAGGTTGAAATGCACGTGAAGGTGCGCCGCTAGCGCGTCCTTGGCGGTCA
>CAZPEO010000013.1:0-16424 GCA_964585675.1 uncultured Candidatus Saccharibacteria bacterium
TTCCATCTCTATTCTCCCTATTGCTTATCTGAAACTAGCATACCATAAGGGGTATAGCCGTCGCAACGACGAGGCAGTATACTATAGTTTATGGACCCCGCAATATTACAACAAGTCAATGATATTCTGGGCAAAACGAATTCCTCACCCACGGTGAGCGGCGGACTTTTTGATATCAATACCTTGCTCGCGCCACTCATGCCTTTTGTCATCGGCCTAAGTGTCGTCTCGGTACTCATCACGATCCTCTATCTCATGAGCGCCATCAATGCCTGGCGATCTCAACGAGCCATCCTCGAGATGCGAAAAATCCTCCGTGAAATGAACGAGCGCGACAAGGCTCGCACACTACCGACAATAACAAGTCCCCCCAGCGACACTACCCAAGCAGCCTAGCTACTTGATTATGTCTTGCGGTTTGCTTTAACTTTAGTTGGCCACCACATCTTTTTGCCAATTTCAAGCGTCAGCGCTGGTACGAGCAGTGAGCGCACTACGATCGTATCAAGCAGGACTCCAAATGCTACAATAAACGCCAGCTGCGCCAAGAACAAAATGGGTATCACCCCTAGCGCCGCAAAAGTCGCTGCGAGCACAATACCCGCACTGGTAATCACACCACCCGTTACGACGAGGCCCTTTATCGTACCCTTTCTCACGCCATGTAGCAGCGTTTCTTCTCTTACGCGTGTCATGAGGAAGATGTTATAGTCGATACCCAGCGCCACCAAAAACACAAACCCAAACAGTACGACTGAGGGGTCAGCTCCAGGAAAATGTAGCACATGGTTAAACAGCAGCGCCGAAACACCCAATGTCGCACCAAACGATATAACTGTTGTCGCCAAGAGCACTAGTGGCGCCACGATCGAACGAAGCAGCATAATTAAAATCAGCGTGATAGCGACGAGTATCACCGGAATAATCAACGCCCGATCATGCAGCGACGCAACATTTGTATCGTATTGGACTGCTGTCGTGCCACCCACCATAGCCCCCTGATCAATCTTCTTGACAGCCTCGCGCATCCTCAAAACTGTCGCTCGTGCCGCTTGAGAATCAGCTTCGTCTACCAGTGTAGCTTGTAGCAAAACCTTGCCGTCAATCACTTTGTCTTGAGCTGAAGCAAACGGATTAGCAGACGCGACGACCGCTTGAATCATAGCACGCTGTTGTGCTTCGTCGAGATACGCAAACGATGGATCCTGCGCAAGCTGCGCGCGTACACCAGTCTCTATCTTACGCAACAACTCTTGCTGTGATGTGCCTACTGGTCGAGTACCGCTGGCTGTGTTTTGAGCGGTGATTGCAACCGACGACACGCCAGCATCCTCATCAAGCGCACCCACAATCGCATCGACAGCAGATGGCGTCGAGATAATATACGTCGGACTACCAGAACCAGCCGGGAAATGTACGTCGAGTATTTTTTGTGCATCACGCGCCTCAGAAGCCCCAAGTACGAGGTCGCTTTGTGGCACACCAGTGGCCTTTAGCTGGAAAAATCCTGCCGACAGCAACAATAGCACCCCGCCACTCACGATCCAGATCGGACGAGGAAATCGCTCGACAAATCTACCGACTGCCGCCCACATACGATGCCGGGATGCATACGTCTCGAGGTGGGTTCTGTCGTAGGCAGGGACATTTGGCCAAAACGCTCGTCGTCCCACTAGATACAACATAGCTGGAAGAAATGTCAAAGAGCTCACAATCGCGAGCGCCACGCCAATACTCCCGACTGGCCCAAGCGCCTTGTTGGAGCCAAGATCAGACAGCAAAAGACACATCAAGCCGACAATTACCGTGCCCCCAGCCGCAATGATCGGCTCAAACGAACCTTTAAGCGCCGCTTTTGTTGCCAGCCACTTTGAGGTATGGTTATGATATTCTTCACGCAAGCGCGCAATATAAAGCAACGAATAGTCAGTCGCGGCACCGATCACCAAAATAAACAAAATGCCCTGAGTTTGTCCGTTGAGCTGCACGACAGATGCCTTCGCCAAATGCCACACCAATACTATCGAAGCCGTTAGCGCGCCCATTGAGCCAATCAACACAAGGATAGGCAGCAGCGGCGAACGGTACACGATGAGCAAAATCACAAAGACGACACCAAGCGCCACAAGTAGAAGCGTCACGTCGATCGCACCAAACGCACTTTGCAGGTCGCGAGCAAACGACGCAGGGCCGGCAAATTTGTAGTCAACCGTGAGCTGCTTGTCGCTAATTGTCTCACGAAGTGCCGGAAAAATAGTCTTGTATTCCGCGTCACTGCTAAGCGGCAGCACTAGTATCGCGGCTTTGCCATCTTCTGCAATCAATGCCGGTGACACCTCGCCTTCAACTGCGTCGAGACTCGCTAGACTATCTTTGACCGCTTGCAGTGACCGTGTTTGCTCACTGGTCAGAACGGTATTGTCTTTGGTATAAAATACCGCGATCAGCGGAATCGTCTTACTGTCACGAAACCTCGTCAGATAGTCGTTGACCTTGGTAGCCTCAGCGTTTTTCGGCAAAAAAGAGGCCAAATCATTACTCGATACTTCGCTCACTCTCCCAAAATACGGCCCACCTACCCCAGCAACAGTCATCCAAACAACCACCAGCACAGTTGCTAGCAAACTAAAACGATGTCGAGAAAGAAAAGATTGTAAACTCATATCTTTATAATACCACTCTCAGTGACTGTTGGCTCTTACTTTCGGCGATGCTTCAGAGGAGATGCACGCTCTTTCTTGCTACCCGTG
Organism: uncultured Candidatus Saccharibacteria bacterium; assembly: GCA_964585675.1. GTDB lineage: Bacteria > Patescibacteriota > Saccharimonadia > Saccharimonadales > Saccharimonadaceae > Saccharimonas. The sequence continues at coordinate 2,751 of CAZPEO010000013.1, forward strand.
GCCGCCTGACTCCCCTCTATATAGGCAGCGATTTCTTCAAGCGACCGGCTATTATCTATCTCGTCTTTTACTATCTTTCCTAGCAAGTACGCGTAGACTATATCACCATGAATAATCATAAAGCGTGTCGCCGTCCCACCCACCGGGCTGGCGACTATCGGCGACTTCAACTCTTCTTCGAGATTTAATATATCGTCAAATGATTCAACGGGCACTGTTGTTTTGTGACTGAGATCCAAATGAGGTGACGACTTGATGATAAGCCCGCTATGATAGCGATAAATCTTGTCAAGCTCGCGCTGGTAGGGGGATTTAAATATCTGTTTACGCATACCGTACACCAGCGCCATAACACCCAGAGCACCCGAAACAGCTGCTCCGATTCGCTCGTATACTTGCATCATGTCCTGGCCGGTTTTCGCCGCTTGGGTCACCACTTGTTTGTTGTCTTCTTTTTCGAACTTAGTTGCTAGTTTGTACACTGGCTGGTCGAGAGGTACCGTAATGGTTGACATGCGAATATCATCAAACGGCGTCCCATCTACTGTCCCTGACACACGTACCATAAACGTCACTACGAGCTCAGAGGTCGCAGGCAGCGCCAGCGAGGTCTTCAGCTGGTCAGCGATTTTGCGATACTCACTAAATGGCACCGAGGCCTGTGGGTTAAACTCGAGCTCGGCAGCAGTGACGGTATTCGTTACCGGCTTGACGAGTGGATACTCCTTTGACCAAACATTGGCGATATCTTTGCCATCACTTCCCGTCGCAAAGCGCGCTCGCACGGTCGCAGTGGCACTGTACATTGTCGTAAGCTCGACTGGCCGCTCCGCCCTGTACGAATAATGAAGCGTTGCATCGATTGTATCAGTCAACTCAGCCACATATGCCGTATTTGTGGCCCCAGGTGTATCACCATAAAAACTACTTTTAAAATAGTTAATACCTGTGTCGATCGACTGTTTCACCGTGTAGTGATGCGCAGATGGGGCAACGACTGTTTCGCTGGTTTTACGAGTATAGAGGTCGTAGAGCAGCCCAAAAGAGATTGCGAGTAGCAGCACACCAAGCAGTACGACCCCTACTGGCCGCTTGGCTTTTGCTGCTGTTTCGCTTCCTTTTCGCATGCCGCCCCTTTTTATTGTCTTATTTCACTGTTTCACGCAACCATACTGTCGGATAACCCGCATAGGGTATCTGCGCACGTACAATACCGACGATTTGATTTGGCTTAACTGGTTCGTCTACACTGGGGCTATTATCACCTTTTGTGAGAAATATTTTGCTACCAGACCCGTCTTCAGTTGTATCAACTGCAATCACACGGTGCGTTATCGAGCGACCATGTGCTTCATATTGTATGATATCACCTTTCTTGACGTCTATAGCGGTGGCCTTTTGCACAATCACTATCGAACCGCGGCTAAAAAACGGGTGCATGCTGTTGCTCATAATCGCCTGCGGACGATACGAAAATGCCCCGATCATAAATAGTACCAACGCGCCCATACAAACAAAAAACATCACGTCGGCCGCGCGCCTCGTGTGATGCGTTCGCCGCCCACGATCAGCGGATTCACGGTTTGTTCGATCCACAAATACATACACTGCGACGACTAGCAGCAGCCAGGCGATACCCGTCAAATACCAGTCATATTTAGGAATAACAGGTGGCAAGTACATGACCGCAATCACTCCTAATCGGTACGTCAATTGGGGGCCGAGTCCTGCCGTAATGGCCAAATACGTAAGCAGCAGGCTATGCGCGATTGCTGGCAAGACACTCGATACACCTAGCTTAATAACATCCGACGCGGAGTGCAGCTCCTGAAATTGAGAAAAATTGAGCTCTTGGAGGGCAAATATCCCGCTCACCAATAGCCCAAGCCACACCACATTACGCCGCCCGCCCTGCAGCATAAGTGCGTATCTGATGTATTCTATCGCCGCAGCGGCTATACCAAATGTTAGTAAGTTTCTGACTATCGTCATCCAACTCAGTGCCACCACGTTATGCACATACGTCACAATCAGCCCAGAGGCAAAATACACCACAAACCATACCGCAAGCACCGAGCCTATCATCAGTGCCAAATCAAGTTTGTGGCGCGCCCGATCACGCTGCCCCTTTGTCAAGCTATAGGCGACTACCGCCACGGCGACGGCAGCTAACGGCTGGATGTACGTTGTCGACGTTACTGCGTCGGCAATCTCAAGCAGCTGCAGTACATTAGGCAATAGTATTGCGACTACGGCCATAACAAATATCATCCAGGCCGCTGGTTTGACCTGGTAAAATCTTCGCAGCACTACGCCCTGCCCCTTACCGCGTAGCCAGTAATATTCCAGTTAGCCGACCCATAGGTGACAGACGTTGAGAATTGATATTGTGCCCCGTTTGCAATCGCTCCAGCAGCCCTCGTATACGTCAAAAATGTCGTCGTGCATGTATACGTGGTGCCGGTAGGCACCGTCGAGGTACATCTCCTTTTCGTCGGTATTGCTACCTGCCAGCCACTAATTGGTTGTCCCGAATTATTTGAAATCGTAATCGTCAGTGGATACGCACCACCCGAGCGTACACCCTTGACAACATTCACCGTCAGCCCGCTAATCGCTTGGTACGTTGTAGTAAATGTGCCCGATATATTGATATTTTCAAGTACGTAGCTTGCTGTTGTTGAAGTAAACGACATCGTGAATGTTCTTGTAGCTCCAGTGGCAATCGTCCCATTACCGGTACCGTTTTTGACCGTGACTGTTGTACCAGATTTTGTACAAATGACCGTTGATGCGCAGGTGGGGGTTGGTGCATCTGCAGGCACAGTAAATGTCACCTGCCACGCTGTTACCGACGTCGCACCGTTATTTTTTATTGTCACAGGGTTCATATTGTAAGTCCACGTACTCCCCGCAAGACTAGCGTTTTTGGTGTACGTCATGACGAGGTATTGGTTGGATACGTACGACACGGTATCGGTCATTGCATTGACCGATAACTGCTGGCTAAATAGCGCATACACGGTGCTCATCACAAATACCGGTACCACGAGTAGTAGGGCAATCTGGCGCACAATTTGCCAGTGATTCTCTCGACGCGCCATCACACCGTATCCTCACCCCTTCTTATTTATCGCTCAGTAAGCGTTGTTAGTTCTGAATGTAATTAAATGCAATTGTCGTGGCCTTTGATGCACCGCTTGGATTAGTTGTAGCGCTCGCCGCCCAGGTGACAGTGACAGTCGCGGTTGCAGTAGCATTTGGAGCCAGTGTATCGTTCGCGGCCACTCCACTTATGGCATAAGTAATGTAGGCTGGAGCCGCACTATTAATTGTGGTGAGGTCAGTAAAGCTACTCAACTTGGCGTTAATATTGCCCTTATTTTTTATCGCCACCTGGTAGCTCGAGGTTGCACCAGGATAGGCCAGATTTACACTAAACGTGGCAGCAGTAGCAGAAAATGACGGCGCAGGAACATCGGTAGCTCCTACTTGACCCGTGGGTGTAATGCTGATGATCTCTACCAACCAGTTACCTGTCGCGGTACCAGTGCCACTGACGCTAAGCGTGCTCGCAAACGATGCATACGCAACCGATGCCGCGCAGATGATAACGATTAAAATAGGAAGAATTTTATGTTTCATAGTAAACAATAGAGTTGCTTATGCTTCTCTGTAGTCAGTATACCGCACCCTGTTGTCACGGTAAAGCAATACACCCCTCAACTATAGGGGTGTATGTCCTTACAAAGTTAATTATGTGTTTTGGATGTAGTTGAATTCAATTGTAGCGGCTTTTGACTGGGTATTGATATTAGTCGAGCCTGTTGATTGCCACGATACCGTGACGCGGGCGGTTGTCTGTGCTCCGGCAGCCAGCGTATCGTCGACAGCAACGCCTGTGACTGCATATTTAATATCTGCAGGGGCAGCGGCATTGATTGCCGTAAGGTCAGTGATACTACTGAGTTTTGCGGCTATCGAGCCGTTATTTTTGATAACGACATCGTAGCTCGAGGTTGCACCAGGATAGGCCAAGTCGACATTAAACGTCGCACTGGTCGCCGTAAATGTTGGCGTACTCGCGTGATCAGTCGCTCCTGTTTGTGCTGCAGGCGTAATGCTAAGAATTTTCACCTCCCAGTTACCTGTCGCCGTACCAGTACCGTTGATAGTCAGTATCTGTGCAAATGCAGCGTAGGCGACGGTTGCTAGTCCCACCACGAGAGCTGCGGTAATGAGTATCTTATTTCTCATCGAAAGTAATTTCCTTTTTATCATTGTTAGATTTGATACTTATAGCATACACCCCTTAGGCATAAGCGGCAAGTGCCTTGACTGTCTGACGCAAAAGTTTTTTTGGTAGCGGCGCATCCAACGCAAACCATAGCGTGCCCTTGCCCTTCGTGTAGGGAGCGAGCTCTTTTCGGAGTGCTTCGTCTCTAGGAATCGGGTAGACGCCAAGATGGTCTTTCCATCCAGAAATAAACACTACGGCGCGCTTTTTTGGGTCAGGCTTGTAAGCAACGATGCCATAACTCATCACTTCGTGTGCATCTGGCAGCTCAGTCCTTATGAGCTCCCGCAGCTCATCAAATCGCAGCCTCGCAGCCGCTGGCACCCCAGAAATATATGCCTTAACCAACTCAGGTTGTGTATTTTGTCCAGGCGCTTGCATTGTTTCCTCCAGTTCTCTTGATAGTATAGCGCGCCCGACGAATATTCCCAGGTATACTAAAGCTATGGATGCATCACATACCTTTGTGTTCGTCGATATCGAGACCAATGGCGGAAACGGTCCGCGTGGGCGCTGTATTGAGGTCGCTGCTATCAAAGTAGTAGCTGGAGAAATTGTTGGCACCTTTGAGTCGCTCGTCAACCCAGGATCAGGCATTCCTCACTGGATCACCGAGCTCACGGGCATTAGTAATGACGCACTTGTTGATGCACCGTATTTTGTCGACATCGCCAGCGAGCTGTTTCGCTTCCTCGACGGAGCAGTATTTGTCGCGCACAATGTGCTGTTTGACTATTCGTTTTTGCGCAGTGAATTTGCTGCCGCAGATTATATATTTCGACCAAAGCTATTTTGCACGGTCAAAATGTCGCGCGCACTTTGGCCCGAGCATCGCGGTCACAGCCTCGAAGCTATCATCAAACGGCATCGACTGAAAACCACTAACCGCCACCGCGCCTATGACGATGCACACGCCATGTACCAATATGTTGTGCGAACGATCGAGCACAAAGGCTCCGATGCCTTTGCTGCAAACCTCGCCCTCCAGCTCAAAACCAAAAGCCTACCGCCACACGTCGACGAACACGTTATCTTGGCTTTGCCTGAGACGCATGGGATTTATATATTTGAAGACGATGAGGGGCAGCCGCTGTATGTCGGCAAAAGCGTCAATATCCGTGCGCGCGTGCGCTCTCACTTCACCAGCGCAACAACAATAGCCAAAGAAATGAAGATGTCCCTTCGTAGTCACAATGTCAGCTACGTCACTACAGAGACCGAGCTCGAAGCGCTCCTGCTCGAATCTGTGACGGTGAAAGAGTTGCAACCCCTGTTCAACCGAAAACTGAGGCGCATCAAAACTCAGCACTGCATCATCAAAAACACTGATAGTGAATACGCGACGTTTTCTATCGAAAGCCACGACCTTGGCGCCTACACAAATCTCAAAGATGTTTACGGCGTATTTACTTCCAAACAGCACGCCAAAAAACAGCTCGACAGCATTGGTCGCACCTATCAGCTCTGCCCAAAACTTCTCGGACTCGAAAAATCATCAGCTGCATGCTTCCGATATCAGCTCGGACTTTGCCGCGGTGCATGCATCAATAAAGAAGACGCTGACTCATACAATGCACGCGTCGAATTTGCCCTCGAGCGAATCAAGCTCGAGACTTGGCCCTATGCCTCGAAAATTGCCGTCGCTCTCAGCAACGTTCGCACCCTCATTATCGACCAATGGGTGCCACAAGGCATCCACGACAGCCAAGACGACAGCTACCGAGAAATTGGCGGAGCATTCGACCTCGACACCTACAAAATCCTGCGTAGTTTCCTGCGCTCAAACCGCCACGCCATCAAGTTGCTGCCTCCAGGAGGGATTCATGGCATTTAATCACTACGCCAAAATGAAGCGAATCCTAGACCAACACACAGATTGGTATATCAAACGTATCGACCAGCCTACCCGTGCCACCAACTTCAAAGGCGAGGTTCGATCTTTTGACCACTACTACCGCGTGTACTCATACGACAACCAGCCCATACCCTACTGCAAATTTCAGCAACTTGATCGGTTTGCGCAGACTATGAATTTGCCAGAAGATGAACTACCTATGATGTCTGACTGAACACACAAACCACGGTACAAATGGTGGAGTTTTTGCCTTATAGTCTTTCCATCCAGTCTTGCTCGCAGCACGCGCCTCGGCCGGCGGTACCCCCGAGACAAACCTTAGTAACAGCGTGATCGTAAGTGCACCGATTGCACCCACCCACCAATAGCTCGTAGCAAGCGTCATAATTGCGATTCCCCACCACAGCAACGCCTCACCAAAGTAATTCGGATGACGCGAATAGCGCCAGAGCCCGCTTGTCATGAGTTGGTCTTTTTTTGCAGATTGCAAAAATTTCGCGAGCTGTCTATCAGCGATTACTTCAATCAATAATCCGGCGCACCACGCTGACACACCAAGCGCAACGACAAACTGCACCTGGGGCGTATAGGTTAGCAACACGATCACCGGCAAACTGACCATGACAGCGAGAAGCGCTTGCACCATAAACACTCTCGCATATACTTGCACATTCTTATTTGCCGAGCTGTAGTTTTTCACGAGATTTGTGTAGCGTGGATCTTGCTGGTTGCTCCGTGCAAATCGCTTACCGATGTGCCAAGATAGCCTCACTCCCCACACCGTCACCATCAGCAGCACCCACCATCCCACCGCACCGGTAGACTGCTGCGCCATCGCAACAGCAACTGCAATCACAATAAAGCTAAGTCCCCACCCGACATCAATCACGTCGATTCGGCGCAGCTTCAAGTTGGCTGCAAACACAATCGTTTGCCACACCACTGCCGCGGTAATTGCGATGAGTAACGAATAAACTAGCTCGTCCATTGTTTGACAGCCCAATAAGTGACACCCGCCACAGCCGTCGTCAGCGCCATACCCCACAGCATATCAATCACCACGATTTTGGTGTTGAAGCCTTTGATGACCGCGAGGCTCGTGAGATCATATGTCGCATACGCTACCAGCCCAAACAACGCTCCATACCCGAGTGCGTGCGTCAGTGATTGTTTTTCAAGCGCGGGGTTCACCACAAACATCACGACACCTATCACATAGATCACATAAAAAATCAGCGCTGGTGCCATCTGAAACTTCTCCAGCAAGATATTGCCCATTTCTTTGTGGTACAAGCTCTTGGCGACGTAGCCCAACCAGACAAAATCCAGCACGCCCATCACACCACCCGCTATCAACAGTCGCATTAGTAGTTCCATACTTACTCCTCGCCTTTTTTCGGCACTTTATTATTTTTCCAGCGCGGTCCAAACCCCGCCATATACGCAAAAACCGTTGCCTGTATGCGACTTTCATGCATGCCATCGCTCATTTTTCCCCTCCATCTGGCTCATTCAGCCGCAGCTTCACGTCCGCTCTTTCAAGATCATCGATCTTGTCGATTAGCTTTGTCATAAGTGTTAAAATATCGCCGCTCGACTTGCTCGCAGCGACATAATATCCGTTACCGATACTAGCAGGCCCAACCACACTTGTTTCGTCCTTGCTAATCAGCGCTTGGCCGGTCGTGATACCAAGAAATATATTGACAAGCGGCTCATATCCGATCAGTTGAGCGATATATTGGCAGCACTGCACGTAGGCTCCCTTCCACGAATCAACTGCAAACAGCTCGTCTGCAATCATCATGCCGAGCACTTCTCTCCCCCATTGATCGTGAATGTTGTCGATACTTTTGTAGTCATCGTCAATTTTGTTTTTGTAGGTGTGTACGGCACGTTTTGCTGGAAAAATCGTTAGGAGTTGCTCGGTAAGCACCGCCTGTCGTTCAGCCAGTTGCGCGGCAGTCCATTTTGTCACAGTTCGAAAATACGAGTTAATCAGTAGTGGGCTTTCGGCCAAGCCATTTTTTTCCTCGGTGCGTAGTTTATCTTTGTATGGCTTGTTCGAGTAGGAGCTGTTGTAGGCAGTCATAGTGAGATTGGCGATGTTGTTGATGTACCTATCGTACGTTTCCTGTGCTGCCTCGCCCAAATCTTGACGCCACGCGGCGTTGAGTGTCTGCGGCATGACATGCTCGATGGTCAACGAGCTGTCAAACAGCAGGTGTTTGTGCTGGTTGTCTTGGTTGGCATTATCTACCGCGAGTAGTATGTACCGGCAGGTATCGCGCCGACTATAAAACTCTCGAGTGGCGATACCTTGCCTGACTTCTTCGTCGGTTGGATAAGCAATCTGCGAGGGCGCGTTGACAGTCAGATCGTATATCAAGACATCGGACAATAGGTCTTTTTTATAACGAAGCATTTTGTTGTAGAGGCTTGGCATGTATTTGTTGAGCGACGTGGTAGTCTTGCCCGATAGTATGCGGCGTGACTGGTAGTTTACGATGAAATCGATAGTCGCCAGCAGGTCTTCTTTAGTAATTTCTTCGTGCAAAAATGCCCGGATGACTGGTAGCAAAAAGATGTAGTACACGTCGATTTTTAGCAGATTTAGTACATCAACGTAGTAGCGAAGCGGCTTTAGTACGTCGCTATAGACACCGCGGTCAAATTTGATGTACTCGTAAATCCCCGCGTATTCGAGTAGATCGTCGAGAAATGGTTCAGCGTGCGACTGGGTGTCATAGAGCTGTTTGAACTGAGGGTAGAGGTCGGCTTTGGTGATGTCTTTAGCGAGCGTTAGTTTGATGTAGGTTGTGAAAAAATCCTCGAGCAGCGATTCATTGTCTTTTTGGAGTCGGTTTTCGATAGGGCGCCAGTATTTTTTGTAGATGGCTTCGCGCTGGACGTAATTTCCGCGCATCAAGATATAGTTACGTATCAGGTCGTCGACCGAGAGTTGTTTGCCGGTGGAGTTAATGCTTTCAAACACTTTTTGTGGATGGTCGTCGTCCTGGTTGAGCACAATCTCTATCACCTGCAGACGCTGAGCGGCGCGTATCAGTTCGTCTATACTTAATCCACTTTTGGCAAGTTGCGTGAGGAAAAATTTGTAGCAGCGGTAGATATTTGAGGCCTTTTCGACTGGTGTGATTTCGGCCTGGCGAGCATCGTCAAATATTTTTTCATAGACTTCACCGTCAGCTCCGGCTGGCTTAAGTTTGAGCCGCTCTTTCTCGACGCCATACTGATTTTCGAGCACTTGCACACGCAAATGGTTCGGGTCATACCCGGTGATTTCGCCAGATCTTAGGAGTGTGTACGCCGCCAGGTACATGAGTGATATCGTTGTCAGACGTTGCTGGCCGTCGATCACTTCGCGCACATAGGTGGAGTGTTCTTCTGATGGAATATACACCAGGGATCCGGTGTAGTGATACTTTTGCGGGTTCTGCGACAAAAACACGATGTCGTTCCACAGCACTTCCCACTGTGCAATGTCCCAGGCGTAGTTTCGCTGAAAACTAGGAATAACGTAGGTTTGACCGACTTGCGTCAGCAGCTCATAAAAATTTCTGTCATAGCTCTTCATGGGGCTTCCTTATTTCATCAAATTTGGCTTGCATGGTGGGGTTGCCGCGGGTGAGTTTTTTGACACTGAGGTCGTCGGCTTTGTTGCTCGCGATGCGGTAGTGATCTTCGGACTTGAGCAGGTTCTCTTTGGTTTTTTGTAGCTGAGCGATAGATTTGTCTATACTCGCTACCGCGTCTTGAAACCGCTCCGACGCTAGGCGATAGCTGCGGCCAAACGAGTCGCGAAAATCGTTGAGCTGGCTCTCGAAATTTGTTACGTCGATGTTCTGGGCGCGCACCAGCGCGAGCTCAGACTTGTACTGAAGCGAGTTCATGGCCGCGTTTCGGAGTAGCGTGATGATGGGGATAAAAAATTGCGGCCGTACCACGTACATTTTGGCGTGTTTATGCGACATGTCGACGATACCAGTGTTGTAGAGTTCGCTGTCGGCTTCGAGCAGGCTTACCAGCACAGCGTACTCGCAGTGTTTTTCGGTGCGATCTTTGTGAAGCTCTGCCAAGAAGTCTTCGTTCTTTTTCTTGGTGGCGGTTTCGTCGCCTTGGTTTTTCATCTCAAACATGATGGAGATAATTTCGGTGCCATGTTCGTCGGTTTCGCGGTAAATGTAATCGCCTTTGCTGCCGCTACTGGCGTCATTGTCTTTGCCAAAACTGGCGCGCTGAAACGCCGTGGCGCGCAGTTTTTCAAACTCGGTTTCACAGTGCTGCTCCAGCGTCTCGCCGACCATTTTGGTACTAAGTTTGGCTTTCATGTCTTTGTAGTAGGCGATCATTTCGTCTTTGGTTTTGAGTTCGTGGGCAAAGGTTTGTTTGAGCGACGACTCAAGCAGTTTTTGCTCGGTGTCTTTAGCGCGCAGCTCGCTAGCGAGGCTATCGCGTTCTTTTTCGACTGCACTGACGGCTTCGGTAACGGCCAGTTTTTGCTCGGTCTTCATCGCTGCAAGCTGTGCACGTAGTTCGGCGATCTCAGCTGCCTTGGCCGACTCGAGCTGCGACGCCTCCAGGTCTTTCTGAGCACGTGCGGCCGTTAGCTCAGCGTCTTTGCTGGCCCTTAGTTGGGCTAATTGCGCCTGCACCTCGACGAGGGCTTTTTGCATTTCATTGCGAGTTTTTTCCTCTGTCAGTTTCACTTCACTTTGCTTTTCGCGTTCTAGCAAAACCATGCGCTCATGTAGCTCGCTAGCAAACTGCTCGTCGCGCACCTGTCGCACGATATCAGCAAACCCCGCCTCATCCACCTGAAAGGCTTTCTTACAATGCGGGCAAACTATTTCGTTCATCGTGTCATGATCTCCTGTGAAAAGTTTATATCTTCATGAGAGCGAATTAACAATAGGATCGAGGGATCCTGCACAAATTGACTCATGCGATAGTGATAATCATTGGCGACACTAGATAGGCTCGAAATATTCTTCCAGCCGCCAAACAATGCCAACTCTTCTGCTGTCACTCCAGCTAGCGGCAGCCATGGATGCTGCTGAGCGAAAAGTCGGGTGATTCCAGCAACGATTTTTTCTGGCCTGGTACGGATGAGGCGCTTGTAGTCCATGGCCAACTTATCAACCATAAACTGTAATATATACGTCATTTCTGTTATATCATCGGCGCTACACTCATACGACTTGTCGAATGGGATATCGCTTTTCTCATAGAGCTGCTTCCACTCTGCTGCGGCCTGTTTCGTTTGTTTGATGATGGCTGTTTCGAGACGATCAATGCATTTACGAGTCTCGATGAGCGCCGAAACCACATCATCAACAACAACTTTTTCTGGTTTCATTTTGTCTTGTTCATAGAAAACTGCATTGAGCACAGTTCGTGAAAAAGGTGTACCTGCACGGCTTTTTTGAGCATAGTTGTTGCTCATAAGCTGCACTGCACGTGCGAGCTTGCTTAGTCGAAACATCGTCAACATTGCTTCGGACTCTGATCGTGCCGAGGCAAGCTCTGACTGCGTCGTCATAGTGATAACCTTAGTGAGCGCATCGTTTTCACCAAACTGAGCATGGTAGATGATTTTTTTGTAGAGCGATAGTTTGTCGAGTTTTTTAAGTGCCCACTTGAGCTGCCGCTCAGCAGCCGCTTGAAGTAGCTTGAGCTGCGCAGCCGTCTTTTTCGGGTTACGACAGACCGCATATATTTCAAGATACTTTTGCCAATCCTCAAGCTGGTAGGCTCCGAGTTCACTGTCCTCGTCATACGGTTCTAGATACGGAACGATACCGTGATCGATCATACGCTGCTCGACATCAATTGCCTGCTGCACGAGAGGAATATCAGTGATGTCATACCACATCAGCGTAAGCGTCTTAAAAACAGAGGGTTGGGCCGCTTCCATGCTTGATGGATAGTGCAGAGGAGCATGCGTTTTGAGTAGCGCCTCGATGTGCTCAAGCAATATGACGTACTGCCTGCTCGTTTCGCTGTCAGTAAAACTCCAGCTCATGCGCACTGCATCAAGCAGCCGCCGGGCCGCTTGCCGTACCATGCCGTTTTGATGCGTCACGCCTAGCCATACCAAGTCGAGCAACTCATTTCTTCGCAATGTGGCAGTCTTTGCATGCCAGGCAAACCCCATGATACGTAAGAATACTTCAAAACGCCGCGGATCATCTTGTATCTCACGAGAGATCGGCAGAAGTTCAAATACTTGATTCAATTCAGCTTGGGAGTGCCGATAGCGCCGTGAATTCAGCTCCTTCATCGCCGCACGGCTCGCTTCTCTATCGGTCGATAGGGCGCGGTCGAGAACGTGTCGTATAGGCACTCGGCCGTACCTAGTACCTTTCTAATATGCTGATAATATTGTCAGATAGCTCGTCGAATTCTTGTTTTGACTTTTCTAAATTATCAAATGTCCCGGGCTTGAGTTTGGAAGCATCGATATCAAAAATCGCTTGACCTTTTTGGTGACATAGCGCAGGGATCATACCATAATCCTGGATAATATGTAGCGGTTGCTCGTAACTTTTTGCGACCAAGCCATTGCGACTATGTCGCTCCGATAAATATTCGCGCACGCTCGTTGGAATGCGATCGATCCACTGCTGATGATCCTTAATCGGCTTTTCACCATAAACATTGTATGAATTGAGAATATAACCGATAAACAGCGCTTCACCGCCCAGCACATACTGTGTCTCGGTACTGCCACTCAAGGCTTTTCCAGTATCGCGCCAGTTGCGCTTCCATTCCTCGAGCTTGACGCCCAGGTTCTCGATTCCCTGCAAACTAAAAGCATCGGGATTCATCGGCACCGTGAAATAATCTGTGCCCAGTAGCACGACGCGGTTGAGCCGCCCCATGGTCGGTGATGTGTCGATTACAAATATGTCAACTTCGTCGGACATACCTTTTTCGCGCAGAAACCGATCAATCGCACTGGTTACGAAGTAGCCGTTTTGATTGCCAGCGGCGGCGTTGTTAAACGCTGTGCTGAGCAATTCCTCATAGTCAGAGAGCCGCAAGTCACCTCGTAGCAAAGATAGGTTCTCCGGTGAGGCTTTGACTGACTCAAACTCGGCGGTTGTATCGATATCCCCACCTCCATTTATCACTCCCGTTAACACGTCGTAGATAGTCTTTGAAATGTGTGCAAAAAGGGTGTTTTCGTAGTACTCTTCACCGAGTGCTAGCCGCGTCAGGTTGCACTGCGGGTCAAGGTCGATGAGCACTGTCTTGTAGCCCTTGTTGGCGAATTCGACTGCCGTATTGAAAGCCAAGGTGGTTTTGCCAACGCCGCCTTTGTTATTGAAAAACGTGAGCTTTTTAGCTCGAGCAAATTTATTCATCTATGCCAATCATAGCATAATTCTCCTCGTCCATGCACGAGACCCTATGCTCTCCAGCTATGAAGAGTGGACTTTCGTTGCAACAATTCATAAAGACTTTCTCGCAGCTACTAATTGCACCTGAAATCTGTACT
>CAZPEO010000014.1:0-15825 GCA_964585675.1 uncultured Candidatus Saccharibacteria bacterium
TTACGATGGACAGATTTCGTCCGGCCATCAATGGTTTCTGTTCGAGAATCGCGTCTTCTTCGAGCAGGCTCATGACTCTGTCAATGAGGACATAGCCGAGCTCTTTATGGGCCATTTCGCGGCCGCGGAAAAATACAAGGATTTTTACTTTGTGACCTTCAGCGAGAAACTCACGAATCTTGCGAAGTTTTATTTCGAGATCGTTAGTGCCGATCTTGAGTCCAAAACGCATCTGTTTCAGCTCAGACGCCTTATTGCTACGGCGATTCTTTTGCTGTTCTTTCATCTTCTGGTACTGGAACTTGCCCCAATCTACGACTTTAGCCACAGGTGGGTCGGCGTTTGGCGATATCTCAACCAAGTCTACTCCGGCCTCTTCGGCTACCTTGAGTGCCTCGGCGCGCGTCATGATACCAAGTTGTTCTCCGTTTGTACCAATCACTCGAAGCTCCCGCGCACGGATAGCCTCGTTGATACGAGTTGATGTATTGATGCTACTCTCCTTTACTCGAGCTGCTCTTAGACTTAGCAATTACTCATAGAGTATTCTAACAGATAAGCAACAGAGATTCAAGAGCTTCCACGGTACTGAAGTGCTTCTGCTAGATGAGGTATGGTGACGTATTCTTCGTCAGCTAGGTCAGCGATCGTCCGTGCAACTTTGATAACCTTGAAGTAGCCACGAGCACTTAGCTTTAGTTTTGCGGCAGCTGTATCGAGAAATGCTTTTGTAGGAGCATCAAGAGGGATTAGCTTTTTTACATCGCTGCTTGAAAGAGAGCTGTTGTTTCTCTTACTACTCTTATATCTGTTATTTTGCTTTTGCCTTGCTAAATCTATGGCTTTCTGAGCATCCCTATGTTGCTTTGATGACATCGATTTTTTATCGAGAAGCAGCTCATTTGGAATGCGAGACACAGGAATTACCATGTCGATGCGATCGAGAAGCGGCCCAGAAAGGCGTTTTTGATAGTTGATAATTTGCGTTGAGGCGCATGTGCATTCGTGCTCAGGATCGCCGTAGTAGCCGCAAGGGCAGGGATTCATGGTAGCCACAAGCATAAAGTGAGCAGGGTAGTTAGCGCGACCGTTTGCCCGTGTCACTGAGATGACATGGTCTTCAAGTGGCTGGCGAAGAGCTTCAAGTACGTTTCTCGGGTACTCAGGAATCTCATCAAGAAATAGTACTCCTAGATGCGCGAGGCTGATTTCGCCAGGGCGAGGTTTTATGCCGCCACCCACGAGAGAGATTTGGCTTGAGGTATGGTGTGGAGACCGAAATGGTCGTTCAAGCACGACATCGTCTATCAGTATGCCTGCGAGGCTGTGGAGCTTTGTTACTTCTAGTCGCTCATCTGGAGAGAGCGGAGGCAAAAGGTTAACAATGGTCTTGGCGAGCATCGTCTTGCCAGCACCAGGCGTACCTGTAAAGAGGATATTGTGATGACCTGCAGCTGCGATTGTGAGGGCACGTTTTGCTTGCTCTTGACCATAGATATCATCTAACAGAGAGGCACTCTTGTGTGTTGATGATTGTTGTTGTGTGAGTGTTGGGGCAGGGTGTAGCTTTGCTTCACCTTTGAGATGGAGGTAGAGGGACTTTAAGCTGTCGACTCCGATGATATCGATATCACTGATGAGCTGAGCTTGCCGTACATTGGCAACGGGAAGGAAAAGTGTCGAGAGGCCTGCGTTGCGAGCAGCCTCAGCGATTGTGATAGCTCCAGAGATGGGACGGACAGTTCCGTCAAGCGCTAGCTCTCCTGCGAAGGCTGAGTGAGCGAGCTCAGTCTGCCGCAGTTGTCCACTAGAGACAAGAACAGCAAGTGCTATGGGCAGATCGTAATGCGTGCCGTCTTTTGGTAGTTCTGCTGGCGCCAGATTGACGGTGAGACGCCTAGGTGGGTATTCGAGAAGAGTATTGGCAATAGCGCTTTTCACGCGCTCTTTGGCCTCATCGATAGATTTATTTGCTAGGCCGACGATTTGCAGCGAAGGCAGACCTTTGGTCATGTCACTCTCTACCTCTATTAAATGACCATCAAAGCCAATCGGTGCAACAGTAATGACTTTTGCGACATTTCCCATACGTGCCACTAGTTAAGCATGCTGGTATTTGATTGTAAACTATGGTATAATCATAAGCTGTAACCATGAGGGGCTGAAATACGCTATCGACATGAGGACTTTAACAGGCTATTACCGCGCATCGACCTCTGACGTAATCAGAATCAATAATTGCAGACAAATTAGTCGCAAAGCTTCTCGCACCTCTTCAAGGGATGCGATTTGCTACAGTTACGGCTTAAATCGCCTAACCGTACACACCTAGACTCCTGCTGTAGGTGAGTGCGTCATATTTAGCAGGATCGATGACGAGCGCTGCTGTGTCGTTCGTTATTTAAATCTTTCATAGCTCGCAGTGTCTGTATGTTTGTTCTATTTTGAGCAGGCCTGCGACAAATCTAGAATAGAACTATGTGCGTAGACGTATAGCAAGTTACCTTATGGACCCGGGGGCAGTACCCGGCAGCTCCACCAGCGAAAAATCCCAACCGAAAGGTTGGGATTTTTCGTATCGACATGCGTGAAGTAGTAATAAAAAACAAGCACCTGCGAGTAGTGCTTGTTTTCGTGGAGTTTTTCAAATGGTTGTTTATTTTTGGTTCCTGTATAATTTTTTTACTCAGGAACTACCCCTATAATATGACGACAAAGCGCTAATGTCAATAACTTTTTCATAGATTCCATGAGTAAAAAATACTACGGATTGAGCCGAGCACCTGTGTATAAAGTTCCTGCTCACTATGACTCGCTGTATGCGATTGTCTGCAAAATGATAGTGACCTAGTTGTATGCGGTTGGAGTATGGTCCGTGTACGTTTGTGTCGGGCGTTGATTTGTTTTGGACGATTGTTCTGATAGGCCTGTATGTAATTTGTTCGCTGGGTGGATAAGTCTAGCACAATACGCACTCATAAGGCTTGATGAGAGTCTCGGAATCTACCTGTCTGCGAGTATGCAAAATACCAAGTAGGCTAGCGTTGCCGTATCATCCTAGTGCTGCGTCATAACAAATACATTATTGAAACCTTGCATGCACATCGTATGCTTGACGCTGCATAGTTGCTAGTATGCGAGGCATTTACACAGGCTTTTGATGTTTTTTGGCAGACTATGAAGTTTCTTGAGCGCAATGCGGCAAGAAAAGTACGAGGTAGTAGGTAGGCGTGAGTAATAGTCTGAGGTTGTGCTGAGTATGCCATGGAGCCTGTCGGTCAGGCAGAACAACTTTAAATGATAGGCATCTGAAGCGAGATGCGCTTTCATGAGCTGGCGTGAGCTATAGGCCTATAGTCGATCTCTTAAGGTATTTTTATAACGAGCTTTCGCCAAGGAAAGTTGACGTAACCGAAAGGCAGTAGGAAGAGGCAGGTGTGCTAATGTAGAAACAACAACGATATATACGATGTTGTTTCTACAATACATATCTATAAAATACCATATAAAACTAAATCGATGTTAAAATCACTATAAAAATCAACAGTAGATACTTGCAAAAAGCTGATGCTTATGCTAGGATGAATATAAGCTTTTATCAAACACAAAAAACAAAAGCCACCACAAAACCTTAACAATTTACAACATGACCACGAGGCATTTTACGTCAGCAATCGACGGAAAAGAAGGCATCGGCACTCGGTACACAACACGAAAGACGACATGTTCTTTCGAGCACTTTATACATACCTAGAGTGGCGCTGCCTATGCTCCGCCGATCGAGGAGGATTCTTCTCTTGGCGCCGCATGACGTAGGAGACATATAGTACCTCACGCTTGGTTAATCCTAGTTAGCATACTGTAACTGAGATACTACCAAGCGTGAAGCGGAACATGTCTCAAAAAGACCTATGCTCCACAATGTGGAGCGGTCAGTTGCCCATATGAGCGGCTAAAGCAGACACCTGAATAGTTAATTATATTAGCAGGTAGTTATAAGCGTTATGCTTTGCTTGCCGCTCGGGCTTCCTTTTTGCCGTTAGTGGTATGATAGATAGTATGCTTGGGAAAGTATTGGCACTCATCACACTCGGCTCATTTGTGCTGCTCTCAGCACTCCTTCAGTCGACGTCTCCGTCGACAATTCACCCGCTTGGGATTCTTGCTGTATTTATTTTGTTCTATGCGTTAGCACTCGGTGTGCTGACTTTTTTTATGTATACACTTGCACACATGTTGAGTGTATTTCGCACAAACAAGCAGCCAGTTAATCTGCAGCAAGTGTACTACTACGCATCTGTACTTGCGCTTGGGCCAGTCCTGGCTCTTGGTATGAGGTCGATCGGTCGAGCTAATATATACGATATGATGTTGATTATAGTGTTTGAAATCATTGCTTGCTTTTATATCGCAAAACGCCGGTAGAACAGTGTATAAATCATGGTAGTTATGCTATAATTTCTTGAGTATGGAGCCACGACAAGCGGGACCGGGGGGCAACCTAGAGCGTCAGCCAGTGCAGACTGGTGAGTTTCAAGCTGGTACCGGCGGAGAGTATTTGCCAAATCAGTCTCACGAGCGTCTTAGCCCGCAGGCTGAGGTAGGCGCGGTTCAAGCAGAGGTAGCGCAGCTTGTTATGCCTACTCTGCCTACGCCAGTCATAGCAACGACAGATGACGCGTCGCAAACGAATGACGCGACACAGTTGATCGCAGCAGATGTCGATCTCATTGAAAAAGAATGGATAGACAAAGCCAAAAAAATAATTTCTGAGACCAAGGATGATCCCTATGCTCGCGAAAAGGCGATTAATCAACTTCAGACAGAGTATATACAAAAAAGGTATGGGCGAGTAACTGACAGTGCGGGTGGATAAATGAATACGGCTGGGGTGTTTATCAGTCTCTTTGGGTTTGCGGTACTCATTATTGCGGCTGCTCTTGGAGCTTTTTTTGTGTATCGACAGACTCTACGAGAGGCAAAGAACTACGAGCGTGGTCTTAAGATGGTGCCGATTCTTATCCATCTTCCTCCAGCAAGTGATGATATCGAGGTAAACAGTCGAGACAAGCGTGATGTCACCGAAGAGGCACTTTCTCAAGCAAGTGTCATGTATAACATTATCGCGAGCACCATCACTAAAGGGCTCAAAAGTAAGGTATACGGTCAACGGCATCTGGCTTTTGAGATAGTCGCAAAAGGTGGTCTGGTGCGCTACTATGCGGTTGTGCCTACGGTGCTGATCGACGCAGTTCGTCAGGCGGTAGCTGCGGCATACCCGTCGTCGAGGCTTGAAGAGATGGTCGAACATACAGTGTTTAGTGAGGTAGGGAAGATCACCGGAACAATCGGCGGTGAGTTTACCCTAAAAAAGCACTATTCGAAGCCGATCGCTACCTATACAGAGACGAAGCGTGATGCTTCACGGGCGCTGCTGAACGCACTCTCAGCGGCTGGTAGAGAAGATGGTATAGGGATACAGATATTGATTCGTCCTGCGCCAGAAGGATGGGTCAACGCGTCACGCAAAGCAGTAGAAAAGATCAAAAAAGATCGAGCAACTGGCAAAACTTCTCATGGAGGCATGTTTGCAATCAGGGATATCACAGAGGCCTTGTGGCGACCGCCAAACCCTGCTGAGCATCATCAGACAGAGCACTCAGTCGATACGCAGCTGACTGCTGTTGAGCAACAGGCTATTGAATCGATCGACGAAAAGACTCGCTATCCGGGCTTTGAGACACTGATTCGTGTGGTTGTCTCATCGAACACCGCAGCTCAATCCCAAACTCTCATGAAGAACATTGTCTCAGCGTTTGCATTGTTTGATTCACCAAGCAATAATGGCTTTAAATTTGCTCTCTCTAAAAATATAGATGAACTTGTCTCGTCGTATATCTTTCGATTCTTTCCCCAGGCCGTAAAGGGGAATATTTTGAATAGCATTGAGCTGGCTTCAGTTTTTCATTTGCCTGACCAAAACAGTATCCCAACCTCGCAAGTTCAACGTCAGATGAGTAAACAAGTAGATGGACCGACGCAGGTCATGGAAGAGGGTCTGCTTCTTGGCTACAACGAATTTCGTGGTACCAAAAAGCCAATTCGTCTGAGTGACACTGATCGCCGGCGACACATTCATATCATCGGTCAGACTGGTGTTGGTAAGTCTATATTGCAGGAGAATCTTGCGTATCAAGATATGATGGATGGTCGTGGATTTGCGTTTGTCGATCCACACGGCGACTCTGTCGAAGCATTGCTCTCTAAGGTGCCAAAAGAGCGGGTAGAGGACATTGTGTACTTTAACCCAAGTGACATGGAAAACCCCGTCGGACTCAATATGTTTGAATTTGACCACCCAGATCAGAAAGACTTTCTTGTACAAGAGGCGATTAGCATGCTGTATGGTCTCTATGACCCGGGGCATACGGGCATCGTCGGGCCTCGACTTGAGCATATTTTCCGTAACTGTGCGCTGCTGCTAATGAGCGATCCTGCCGGCGGAACATTTATCGATATCCCTAAATTACTCATTGACGAAGAATTTATGAAGAGTAAGCTCAAATATGTTACCGACCAGCAAGTGCTCGATTTTTGGACAAAAGAGTTCCCAGCGTCTCAGCGATCAAGTGAAGCAGGAGAGGTGATCAGCTGGGTTGTCAGTAAGTTTGGACCGTTTATCTCTAATGACGCGATGCGAAATATCATCGGCCAGACGAAAAGTGGCTTTAATTTCCCAGATATTATGAACAACAAGAAAATCTTGTTAGTGAATCTTTCGAAGGGCAAGATGGGAGACCTCAACTCGAAACTTCTAGGAATTATCTTTGTGATGAAGTTCCAAGCAGCTGCGATGGCCCGTGCAAGCATGCCAGAGGATGAGCGAAAAGACTTCACACTGTATGTCGATGAGTTTCAAAACTTTGCGACGGATAGTTTCGAAACGATCCTGTCTGAGGCGCGAAAATATCGCCTGAGCCTGACACTCGGCAACCAGTTCATGACGCAGCTTAAAGAAGAGTTACGAGAGGCGATCATCGGTAACGTAGGGACAACTATTACAGGACGCATTGGTATCACTGACGCAGAGATCATGGTCAAGCGGTATATGCCAGTATTTGATGCGGAAGATCTAACAAAACTGCCAAATTATCAATCTGTTTGTGTGGCGCAGATACAGGGTGTGCCATCGGCGCCGTTTAGTATGAATTGGGTGCCACCAATGGGGCAATCAAACCAGCAGTTAAGCGATGCACTCAAGCGCTTATCGGCGGCAAAATTTGGCCGACCAAGGGCTAAAGTTGAGCAAGAGATATTTGCTCGGCTATCAGTAAAAAAAGACGATACCCTTTCATCCGGGCCCAAGTCAGTTGGACCTCCTGCCCCTCAAGGTGGTGCGAGTGGACATAAATTAGGGCCTGGCGGAGGATCCTCATTCCTAGATGAATGGCTTGCGAAGCGTAAGCAAATGGCTGCGAGTCCGCCAAAGTCTACTGCTAGCTTAGCGCCACAGCCAGGTATAGTGTCACCTGGAGGGATCGCATCGCCGCAAGCGAGTATGAACACGCAGCCTCCCTCGCCAGCTGCTGTAGCGGGTGTAGGTCTTGGTCCAGATCCAGCTTCGTTTGGCTCATCGACAAGCACTCAAGCGACAGGACTTCAGATGAACTCCGAGAATGGATCTGGGGCAGTAGCGCCACTCCCAGTCGAGGCTGTAGGTACGACTACCTCTCATCTACCTGTCGATCAGCAGCCAAGCGTAGGCGACGACAGCCCACAAGATATTGTTGCAGCGCCTCATTCTGAGGTTACAGCAGGGGCAACCGAAGATGCCGACCATCTCAGCCCACAAAACGACCACCCAGGAGAGGTCCACATAAAACTGCGCTGATAGACAGCGCAGTTTTTAGGGGGAAGTGATTTTGAGAAGAGGCTGTTACTTTTTCCCTAATACAAGTAGGCGGAAGTAGTCATAGACTAATCCGACAATCCAGCCCAGGACAAATGAGGCGATCGTTTCAGTGCCAGAAAGCGCATAACCGTAGAATCGAGCAACCAGGTAGATACTCAGTGTGAAAAGAAAGGCAAAACCTGCACCCGAGGCGATCGCATTTGGCCGGGCGATCGTTGAGCCGACAGCGTCACTCACTTTCTCAACCACTGGATTATGGATAAAGGTACTGAAGGCACGGCTTGGAGCAGACATCTGGGAGCGTACCTCGCGCATGGTTCGATTATAGCTCGCATCGCGCTCTCTTTTGGAGGCTGGTCCACGCCTTTCGACTGGCGATTCTTCGCGCTTTTCATGCTTGCGCTGTTCTTTTTCAGCGCGTGAGGCATGCTCAAGTGCTTCGTGTTTTGCGCTGTCTTCGTCGCGTTCATGATTTTTTTCAGCTGCTCGCTCGCGGTCTTCGCGTAAGCGCTCTTGATGTTCTTTGCCTTGCTCTGCAAGAGCTTTGGCATCGTAGGCTTCAGGATTTAGATTTAGTTTTTCTTTGTCGCTCATAACCACCCCTTATTACTAACCTTTTCGTTACTAGTTTGCTTAGATTGTACCTGCGTTGAGATCGCGTCTGATCAGCCGCACTTCTTTTTTGACCTGTCGTGATCGTGCGTAGAAGTAGGAGACGATAGCGAAAACAACACCTGCAAAGATCATGTTTTCGCGTGGTCCTGTATGAGGCAATTCTGCCACGGTCTGTTCAACAATCTTCTTTTGGACAGGGCAGTCAACATCGATACGCACTGAGTTGCCAAAAGTATTGTCCATCTTGCAGTCGTATGACGTTTTGTCGCTAATGCCATTAGCCATAGCCGGAATTGTATCGTAAAGTTTGATGACAAACATACGTGTTTGTTTCTCACCTGGTTTGAGCGTAAATGTTGGCCATGTGAGGGTCTTGGTCTGCTTGTCAAAGGTGCCATTGCCGACTTCGATTACCTCTGCATAATCACTGACATCGTTTAATACTTCTTTCGCGGATACTTCAGAAGATGCTTTGCCTACATTTGCCATATTGAGTGTGTAGACGATCCGATCACCCGCTTTGGCTGTAGCCTTGGTTGCATCGATATTGCCTTGTGTCGCGTTAGCGGCAGTCTTAGTGTAGAGAACTGCGGCTGCACATTTCTCGTCCTTGATCCATAGTGTGGGGTCTCCTGGACATGGCTGGCACTCAGGGCTGCTTTTGAGGAGCTTTGGGTTGAGTGGGCACATCTCTGGAGGAGCTATATGGAATGTTTTAACGCAATCACTGGAGGTTTTGTCGCCTAACGATGTCTTGACGGTGAGAGTTACGGTGTATTCTCCCTCTTTGGTTTGAGTGGTCTGAGCTGTGTCTGATAGGCGTGAGCTGGTATGAGTGACGGTGTCGAGCACGACGCCGTTTCTTTTGATGACATAGGTATAGGATGTGATAGTTGCGCCATTCGTAGCGGTACTAGTTGCGGCTAGATCATACCGATCGCCTAGTCTTGTAATCTTTAATGACGAACAGGCAGCAACCGGGTCAGGCTTACAGTTTGGATCTGAGGCTGGTAAGTTTGTTTTGCCTGGGATAGTGCACTTTGGCTCAAGTTTACAATTTGGATCAGTTGCAACGAGGTGGGTCTTTCCCTGGATGTCACACATTTTTGGAGGAGGTACGCAGTCTGGGTACGTACCGGTATAGCCGCTTGGGCAAACGGGCTGGGCTGGCTGTGTTTTGGTGATTAAGTTGCCACACTCAAGGCGCAAGCCAAACCAACCAAATTTTGCCGACCAACCTACGTAGATTTTGTATGCAGTGCCGTTTGTTATACCATGGGACGAGTCCCACAGGGTGAGAGAGCGGTTATAGAAGGTGCGCACGCCACCAGAAGAGGTTCTGATAGTGTACGTTCGTTCACCTTGTGCATAAGAATAGTGCGGCGTTAGCCCCCAAGTCACCAGGCCATCTTGTTTTGAGTTGAGCCATTGGGCTTGAGTACCGGCTATCTCGTCACGAGTGATGCCGAGTGTTGTAAACAGATCTTTAATATTATTTGTATTTTGATCGTAGAACCCTAGATAATCGCTTACTGAGGTGGCAGCTCGAGGCGTGAAGTCAGCTGGTGAGCCAGCAGCATTGGCTGATTCCGGCGGAGAAAATACCGCAAATGACTGAACAACCAGTGCTAAGGCAGTAAAAATAAGTCCGACCCGTCGGGTGGCCTCTTCCTTTTTGAGTCGTTGTGCGTAAAAGCCAAGTTGCCCGACAAGGGCGGGACTAAACGCAAGATTTGATACCAGTTTTCTGAACATAGCGCTACCTGTTTATTTGTTTACTTTTTATACCTCTCAGGCGTGATTTTAGCATAAGAAATATGTTCAATGCAATAGCTTGAATGAACAATTTTTTTTATGCTATAATAAAACGTACTGTAAATCAGCTGAAATGACCGAAGTGAGGGGTAAATGGCTAAACAAAAAGACGATGGTTCTTATGATGGCTCACAAATCCAAGTCCTAGAAGGGTTGGAGCCAGTCCGTAAGCGTCCTGGTATGTATATTGGTAGCACTGGCTATGACGGGGTGCACCATCTTATTAAAGAGATCGCTGATAACTCAATCGATGAAGCGATTGCGGGATTTGCGTCAAGAGTTGATGTGCGAATCTTGGCGGATAATGGCATCACGATTACCGATGACGGGAGAGGTATCCCTGTCGATAAGCATCCAAAAACTGGTGTCAGCACGCTTGAGACAGTGCTCACTGTACTTCATGCTGGTGGTAAATTTGGCGGTGGTGGGTACAAAGTTTCATCTGGTCTTCACGGTGTTGGGTCGAGTGTTGTCAATGCGCTTTCGACGAAGCTGGTTGCTGAGGTTGTAAAGGATGGCGCCCTCTATCGCATAGAGTTCGAGCGAGGCCGCTCTGTAGCGCCACTCGCTAAAGTTGGCAAGACTGATCGACCTCAGGGTACGACAATAACTTTCTATCCAGATCCGGAAATATTTAAAGAAACAGTCGAGTTTGACTATAAGTGGGTAGTGAGCTATCTTCGGCATCAAGCATATCTTACAAAGGGTGTATATGCGACAGTGTATGATGAGCGAACGTCTGAGCGTCAAGGCTTTTATTTTGAGGGTGGCATCAAAAGCTATGTAAAAAACCTCAATATCGGAAAAGAAATCCTCGGTGATGAGATTTTTTACGTTGAGCGACAGGTGGAGGATTCAATGGTGGAGGTGGCAGTGCAGTATAACGACAGCTACCTTGAGACTGTTCGGCCGTTTGCGAACAATGTATTGACTCCTGACGGTGGTACGCATCTGATTGGATTCCGCGCTGCGCTGACGCGTGTGATCAATGATTATGCGCGCAAAAACAGCCTCCTAAAAGAAAAAGAAGAGAATCTTTCCGGTGATGATATTCGCGAAGGTCTGACGGCTGTTATTTTGGTGAAGTTGCCAGATCCACAGTTTGAAGGCCAGACAAAGAATAAACTGGGCAACCCTGAGGTTCGGCGCTACGTCGAGCAGGTTATGAACGAATACTTTGCTTATTATCTTGAAGAAAATCCAGATGTCGCAAAAAAAATTGTCGGTAAAGCTCTTCTCGCGGCGCGTGCCCGCAAAGCTGCCCGTGCGGCTCGTGATAATGTGCTTCGAAAAGGTGCGCTCGACGGAATGGGGCTTCCTGGTAAACTATGGGATTGTTCAAGTAAGAGCCCTGCCGAGAGCGAAATTTATATCGTCGAGGGAAATTCAGCGGCTGGATCAGCCAAAGAAGGAAGGGATAATCGTACGCAGGCTATCTTGCCACTGCGCGGTAAGGTACTCAACACCGAACGGGCACGACTCGACAAGATGTTCGCAAACAAAGAGATTGTTGCCATGATTCAGGCCTTCGGGGTAGGAATCGGTGAGCAATTTGATATCAACGGCCTCAGGTATCACAAAATTATTATCATGACTGACGCTGACGTCGACGGGAGCCATATTTCGACGCTTCTTTTGACATTTTTCTTCCGCTACATGAAAGAAGTCGTTGAGGGTGGATACATTTACTTGGCTAAACCGCCGCTATTTAGTATTAACCGTGGTCAAAAAAAGCACTATGCATATGACGAAATAGAACGGGAGAGAATACTCGACGAAATTATTGCTGAGAAAATCGCGCGAGGAACCCCTGTTGCGCCTGACGAAGACAAGATGAAACAGGCGGGTGTCACTGTATCGCGCTTTAAAGGACTTGGTGAGATGGACGCCGATCAACTATGGGAGACAACAATGAACCCAGAGCATCGAGTCCTCGTGCAGGTTCGTATCGACGATGCCGAAGAGGCAGACGCAGTATTTACAAAGTTGATGGGTGACGAAGTGAGCTTGCGCAAGAGTTTTATTCAGTCAAGAGCGAAAGACGCTGATCTAGAGGAGTTGGATATATAATTATGAATGAAGATATAGATATACCGATGAACGATGAAGAGGTGATTCAGCCGGTCTCTCCGCAAGACGGAGATGGAATCGAATACCGCACATTAGAAAATGTCATGAAGGATAGCTTCTTTCGCTACTCGATGAGTGTCATTATCGACCGTGCACTGCCAGATGTGCGTGATGGCTTAAAGCCCGTTCATCGCCGAATTCTTTACTCGATGAGCCAGAATGGCAACCGGTCTGGGAGCAAATATGTAAAAAGTGCTCAGATTGTTGGTGACGTAATGGGCAAGTATCATCCACACGGTGATAGTGCTATTTACGACTCAATGGTGCGTCTCGCTCAGCCGTGGGCGCTCCGTTATCCGATGATCGATGGCCAAGGTAACTTTGGTTCAATGGATGGCGACCCAGCCGCTGCCTACCGCTACACGGAAGCTCGCATGACTAAAGCTGCTGATGAAATGCTTGTCGATATTGAGAAAGAAACAGTAGATTTTCGTGACAACTACGATGGCTCACGACAAGAGCCTATTGTCCTGCCCGCGAAACTACCAAATCTGCTTCTCAATGGGCAGATTGGTATTGCAGTGGGTATGGCGACAAACATTCCTCCCCATAACTTAGGAGAGCTTGCTGACGCTACGATCGAACTGATAGACAACGAAGAAGCAACAATCGATGATCTGTTGAAACATGTTAAGGGCCCTGACTTTCCGACTGGAGCTGTCGCGTATGGAGGTGCTCCTATGAAGCAAGCGTACCTTACGGGTCGTGGAAGTGTCATGATGAGGGCTGTAGCAACGATTGAAGAAACGAAAAAAGGTCGTCATCAGATTGTCGTGACCGAGATTCCATATGGTGTAAATAAAGCAACACTTGTTGAGAAAATAGCAGAGCTCTATAAAGATAAAAAGATTAGTATCAGTGACTTACGAGACGAAAGTGCCCGTGGTAAAGTTCGCATCATTATAGAGGTAAAGAAAGACGGCTACCCCAAGAAGGTTCTGAATCAACTATATAAGCTAACTGCTCTACAAAGTAGTTTTAATTACAACATGCTCGCGCTGATTGATGGCATTCAGCCGCGAGTACTCGGTTTGCAGGAAATGCTCGAAGAGTTTATCAAACATCGCCAAAAAGTCGTACGACGTCGCACGGAATACGAGCTTCGAAAGGCCAAGGAGCGTGCGCATATTCTTGAAGGCTATAAGATCGCGCTGGATCACATCGACGAAGTAATTAAAACGATTCGAGCGAGCAAAACACAAGATGAGGCCGAAGTAGCTTTGGTGAAGAAGTTTCAACTGAGCGAGATCCAAGCTAAAGCGATTCTTGCGATGCAGTTGCGTCGTTTGACTGGGCTTGAGCGAGAAGCGATTGAAAATGAGCTCAATGAACTTCTCGCGAT
Organism: uncultured Candidatus Saccharibacteria bacterium; assembly: GCA_964585675.1. GTDB lineage: Bacteria > Patescibacteriota > Saccharimonadia > Saccharimonadales > Saccharimonadaceae > Saccharimonas. The sequence continues at coordinate 13,815 of CAZPEO010000014.1, forward strand.
GATTAAGCGTTTCGAAGAAATTTTGGCTGATGAAAAAGAGATACTAGCGATCATTAAAGTAGAGCTGCTTGAGATGAAGGAGCGCTATGGTGACGAGCGGCGGACGACCATCATCAATCATGAGCTCGGCAAGTTTAGCGACGAAGAACTGATCCCTGAAGAAGAAGCTGTCGTGCTGCTGACATCAGAGAACTATATCAAGCGCACATTAGTAAGTGAGTACCGTCGTCAGAACAGAGGCGGCAAGGGGAAACGTGGCATGACCACAAAGGAAGAAGATGTGATCGATCAAATCGTACCCGCCAACACTCATGATTGGCTCTTGTTCTTTACTAACCGCGGCCGCGTGTTCCGTTTGAAAGCATACGAAGTGCCAGCGGCGAGCTTGGCTGCAAAAGGCGTGGCTGCTGTGAACTTGTTACAACTCCAGCCAGAAGAGAAGATAACCTCGATTATCAATCATGCAAAAGATGCAGGAGATAGCGGGTTTCTCTTCATGGCGACGACAAAAGGCACAGTCAAGAAAACACCTCTCAAAGACTATGCGAATATTCGGACGAATGGACTCATTACGATCAACTTAGATGATGGGGACGAACTCCGCTGGATCAAGCAGACTACAGGAAAGAACGATGTGATTATATCGACATCTGCCGGTCAGGCTGTACGATTCAATGAAGCAGAGGCGCGACCAATGGGTCGAGCTGCGAGAGGAGTACGCGGAGTAAGATTGCGTCCAAACGATTGGGTAGTGGGTATGGATGTTGTAACGTCTGACGACCAAACATTGCTCGTGATAAGCGAAAAAGGGTTTGGGAAAAAGACAAAAGTGGCACAGTTTCCAAGCCATAAAAGGGGTGGAGTAGGCATAAAAGCAGCGATCGTGACTGCAAAAACAGGTCCGATTATTTCTGTACAGACAATCGAGCCCGGCATGGACGAGGCGCTACTTGTGTCAAAGAATGGTCAGACTATTCGACTTAGTCTCGATGACATAAAGGTACTTGGCAGGACAACTCAGGGAGTCACGATTATGCGTTTGGCGGCTACTGATAGCGTTTCATCAATTGGGCTGATGGAATCGCGTCCTAAAGATGATGATGTATCCCCGGAAAGCGCGGATAGTAAGTAGATGATTTCGCCCTATATTTTGGCTATTTTGCTGAGTTGGGTGGTTGCTCAAGGTGCGAAATATCTTACTGTTGCTATCAAGAATCGAAACTTTGATCACTTGAGGCAGCTGTACCTGTCTGGAAATATGCCGAGTGCGCACAGTGCTACGGTTATGTCGATGGCAACGCTAGTAGGCTGCAAGAACGGCATCGAATCTGCACTGTTTGGTATTGCAATCATGGTGGCGGGCGTCGTGATGTACGACGCAGTTATGGTACGTCGATCTGTTGGAGAACAGGGGTTAGCGATCCAGGAATTGATAAAAGCTGCCAAAAATAATGAACGTGTGGTTATACCAAGATCAGCAAAAGGACATACCCCACTGGAAGTAGTAGTAGGAGCTTCAATTGGGATCGTAATCGGACTTGTTGTTTTTATCACCACAACATAATACAAAAACACCGTTGACCTAAGGTGTAATCTCAGCTACAATGGACAACAGTCCAATTGCGAGATGGTGAAAAATGATCTATTGAGCAGTTTGATGTTGATGTTTTTTAACAATTTGGTTGTGCAATAATCATCGTCAGTCTATTTTTGAGTAGACGTTTAGAAAAACGTTTTTTTATGGAGAGTTTGATCCTGGCTCAGGATGAACGCTGGCGGCGTGCCTAACACATGCAAGTCGAACGGTAACGGTCGTTCCACTTTGCGTGGAACGCGGAATATTGAACATGGATTGTGGATTATGGAATGTAAATTATGATTGCGATGCAATCAATTCTATGATCTATCATCTATACTCTAGATTCTGAGAGCGTAACACGTAGTGTGGAGCGAGCCGACGAGTGGCGGACGGCTGAGTAACGCGTGGGAACGTGCCCCAAAGTGAGGAATA
>CAZPEO010000015.1:0-15699 GCA_964585675.1 uncultured Candidatus Saccharibacteria bacterium
CAAAGAAAAAGCCGCCCGACAGGGCGACCAATTCCAATTTTGTTCCGAATTGGTGGCTATCTACACGAAAGCTCGAACCTATTTTAACAGATGATGACTGAAGTAGATACCTACAAGCTCAGCCCCGACGCCTGTTCCAGCAAAGCTGGAATGCGCCCCGCCAGAAAAAACCGCCCCTTGATTCATTTTTGAGATTCCCCCCGCCGTATTTTTTCTTTTAGTTGAAAGGGTCGGATTTTTCTGGTTGGGTGCGCTGTCGCTTAGGCGACATGACGACTTTTTACGGAGTAAAACAGAAGTAAATTATGGTAAAATTGTAACAGATATGGGGTATCTAAACATCATCAGTCAATTAGTCCCAAAGATCACTCGCAAGGAGGTAGTTTTGGACTTGTTCGCGGGTACGGGTGGACTGGCGTTAGGTTTTGAGGCGGCAGGTTTCAAGACGATTGGTATGGAGTTTGATAAAAATTGTGTAGAAACTTATAACAAAAATTTGCACGGCGAAAATATCTTAACAACGATAACGACAGAAACGGTTTTCCCAAAAGCAGACATCATCGTTGCCGGACCACCGTGCCAGCCATTTAGCGTTGGTGGTAATCAAAAAGGAAATGATGACACAAGAAATGGCTTCCCCGCGTTTATTGAGGCAGTTCGTCAGGTCAATCCCAAGATATTCATGTTTGAAAACGTGAGGGGCATGACATACAAAAATAAACAATACCTTGACTCTGTTCTGGAAGAGCTTGAGGGATTAGGCTACACAATCTCGGCGGGCATATTGCGTGCTGACGATTATGGTGTCCCGCAGAAAAGACAGCGATTTGTCGTACTTGGTACACGTCTCGACACTCCAATAGGTTTTCCTCCGCCAAAAAGTCAGTTTAGACACACTGCCGGAGACGCAATCGGCGATATTGCCAGCCAGTTTGATGAGAGTTCAAAATTTCTAACGCCAAGCCAAGACGTCTACATCGCAAAATACGAAAAAGCGTCAAAATGCGTCAGACCACGAGATATCTACTTGGACGAGCCTGCCCGTACCGTAACTTGCCGCAACCTCGCTGGTGCGACAGGCGATATGCTGCGTGTGAAACTTGCCGACGGACGCAGACGCAGGATTACGGTAAGAGAAGCAGCACGATTGCAGTCATTTCCTGATTGGTTCAATTTTGAAGGAACAGAATCAAGCGCTTTCAATCAAATCGGAAATGCTGTTCCGCCTCTTTTGGCTTTTGCAATCGCAAACCACCTCATTAGCTACCTTGACGACCAAACAGCGCACACTTCAGTTACCGGAAACTATATAAGACAAAGCCAAGAAAAGTTGGCATTGACCGTATGAGTAAAAAGACAAAAGAAGCTACAAAACTGATTAAAATTGCAACCGAGATACTGACTGCGATAGGATTTCCAATACAAGAACTGACTCCTCGAAGAAGTGAGCGTGTAGCAATGGCTCTGCTTGCAACAGCAAATATTGATTCCTTGGGTAAGATTAACCAGCCAAAAACAATAGACGATGGCATTGTTATGAAAACGAGAGATATCATCAACTTTATGAACGCTCATTTTGGAGAAAATATCTCATCAGGTCCATATGATGATATTCGTCGTAAAGACCTCAAGCAGTTGATTTTAGGCTCAATAGTCATGAGAACAAACGAAAATCTCGCACGCAATGACTCGACACGAGGCTACGCATTGAATCACTCGGCTGCGCCACTTTTTCAGAGTTACGGCACAAGGAACTGGCAACAAGCAGTAGACAAGTTCGTCGAGACACACGGCTCCGTAACAGACCTGCTTGATCGTACTCGCGACATAGTCAGAATCCCTATCACCGTTCAAGGCAAAACGCTGGAGTTCTCAAGCGGCGAACACAATGTCTTGCAGAAAGCTATAATTGAAGAGTTTTTGCCCATTTATGGGTATGGTGCCGAAGTTTTATATGTTGGCGATACGGCAGATAAATATTTGCATCTCGCACAGGAAAAACTCGACGAACTTGGCTTTTTCAAGCTGGACCATGGCGAGCTTCCTGATGTTGTCGCATACTCTGAAAGCAAAAACTGGCTGTATCTTATCGAAGCAGTCCACTCATCGGGACCAATATCTGAAAATCGCCTCTTGGAATTGAAAAAGCTGACCAAGAACTGCAAAGCGGACATTGTGTATGTAACGGCTTTCCTTGATAGAGCTACTTTTCGTACTTGGGTAAAAGACATCGCATGGGAGTCAGAGGTTTGGATTGCAGACAATCCAACACACCTGATTCACTTCAATGGCGATAAGTTTATGGGACCGTATAAGGAAGCGGGTAAGTAATGGACGATGCAAGCGCAAAACTACTAGCAGAACTAGGAGTAAAGTTAACCGAATCTGCCGTACGCAATACCGCTGGCGCAATTTCGGATAAAATCTCTAGCATAAAGGCAAAGCGCGACGACAAGCAGACAATTCGAGAGCTTGAAGATATCGTCAATAATTTGCTGGACGACAAGAGTGAGCTTATCCGTATTGCGCAAGCATACGAACAAGAACTTGTCTCGCAGAAAATATCAGATGAAGATATTACCTACATTACAGATACACTCGTGCCACTCATTGAGAAGTTCGTTGGCGGTATTGAAGATGAAGCTGAACGCGCCAAAAATCAGGCATACCTAGACACCATCAAGAGTGTCGTTTCAAAGGAGATGATCACCGTTATGCAGCTTGTTGGATTCAACTTCAAGCAAGCTGTTGGAGAACCACTTACCTTGCTGATTCGCAGACTGATTGAATCAAAGACGCCTATCAACGATGCCGAACTTAAGAGGCTCAATGTGATCAACTCTAATTTAAGTATCGAAGTCGCGAAAGACGAAGCAGCCACCAATCGTTTGATGAAGTTACTTGGTAGAGACTAGCTACCGTGAGTTACGCTCTCGCAAGCGAGAGCGTGGTGGCTTTGCCGCCCTAGTGAAGCCCCGACGTCTCTGCCGTTTACGGCAGGCGAACTGACAGAAAAATCCGACCCTTTCAACTAAAAGAAAAAATACGGCGGGGGGAAATCTCAAAAATGAATCAAGGGGCGGTTTTTTCTGGCGGGGCGCATTCCAGCTTTGCTGGAACAGGCGTCGGGGCTGAGCTTGTAGGTATCTACTTCAGTCATCATCTGTTAAAATAGGTTCGAGCTTTCGTGTAGAAAGCCACCAATCAGCGGCTTCAATAACTCACCCATAAACTATATAAAACTCCGCACTGCTGCGGAGTTTTATCTGATTCAACGTATCGGCTATTTGCCAAACATATTTTTGAGATTTGTTAGTTCGCTGGGTAGAACGACAAGTGTTTTTTGACTTGGCTCGACTGAGATTTTTTCGAGTGTCTGAAGAGTACGGATGTTGATACCTCCAGGAATTTTGCTCAGCATCGCTGCCGCGTCGGCTACTGCAGCAGCTGCCGCTTTCTCACCTTCGGCCGTGATGATAACCGCTCGTCGCTCACGCTCGGCCTCGGCTTGCTTTGCCATGGCGCGCTTCATATCTTGTGGTAACTCGATATTTTGGACTTTGACATTTTCGACATCAATACCCCATTTGTCGGTTTCGGCATCGACGATTGCCTTAATCTGCTCGCTGATTTGTTCACGCTTGCTCAGTAGCTCGTCCATATCGACATTACCAGTGACGTCACGCAGCGCTGCCTGGGCAAACTGGCTGGTCGCATAGATATAGTTGGTCGTTTCGAGCACTGCCTTTGGCGCATCGATCACACGGAAATACACTACGGCATCGACACCCACGGTGACGTTATCTTTTGTGATGACTTCTTGCTTGGGTACATCGATCGGTGTACTACGGACATCGACACGCATCATTTTTTGAAACACTGGCACAACATATCGCAGTCCTGGCGCACGCAGTCCACTGTATTTACCAAGCGTCAGCACCACGCCGCGCTCGTACTGATTGACGATCTTTATACCGCTCAACAAAAATACCACGACCACTAGTATGATCGGGAACAGAACTGTCGTCAGGCCTACTATTACTTCCATATACTCTCCTTTTTATGGTTCGATTATATCATTTCAGTGCAAATGTGATAAGCGCATCGATCAACTCCGGATAGTGCATACCCGCTGCCCTCCATAACTTTGGGTACATACTGATGTTTGTAAAGCCTGGCAGCGTATTAACCTCGATAACATAAGGTGTCTCGCCCACAAGAATATAGTCTACGCGCGCCAAACCCTTACACTGTAGCACTCCATAGGCCTTGTGGCTGGTACTGCGTATTTTCTCTTCGACAGCGGGTGGCAACTCTACGTTCGTAAACACCTGTGACGCGCTGTTGGGTGAGTATTTGTCTTCATAATCATAGAATTCAGCGCCAGCGATAATCTCGCCAATACCACTGACTTTGTGATGAGGTGGATTACCAAGCACTGCGGTTTCGAGCTCTCGCCCCACGAGTGCCGTTTCTATCAAAACATCGCCGTCTTGTTCAAGCGCTTTTTTGATCGCTGGTATAAATTCCGACTCGTTTTTCACCTTGCTCACACCCACAGAGCTCCCTGCTCTCGATGGCTTGACAAACAGCGGCACCCCAAGAGTAGCTACAGTGTCGGCATACGCTGGATAGTGAGCGCCTCGACGATGCACGATATACGGCGCAGTCTTGATGCCGTTAGCCTCGAGTACTTGTTTGGTGAGCACTTTGTCCATACAGAGCGCGCTTGTCGTTGTGTCGCAGCCAACGATAGGAATATGCAAGAGGTCAGACAACCCCTGCACCGTGCCGTCTTCGCCGTTTTTGCCGTGCAACACCGGCAAGATCACATCTGGGTGCACGATTTCATTGCCTGGAACGACCACAAAACTCTTCATACCTAGCGCTGCAAGCAATTGACGCCCGCCATGCTGCGACACATTATCCGTCCATGAGTCGAGCAGCCACCATTTCCCTCGACGATCGATGTATCCGAGTAATACCTCGTATTTTTCGCCATCCATCGCCGCATAGACATTATGAGCACTAAGCGTCGAGACGTCATGTTCGCTCGACTCCCCGCCAAAAAGTAGCAATACGGTTTGTCGTGACATTGTGTCACTAGTATACTACATCTATGACACGTGTGCCGCTAGCAGAGCAAATGAGACCAAAGAGTCTCGATGAGGTGATTGGACAATCACACTTACTTGCCGATGGCGAGATTTTGCGGCAGATCGTTAAGAGCCAAGAGCCCGTCAGCCTCATACTTTGGGGGCCACCTGGTACCGGCAAGACAACGCTAGCAAGAATTATTGCAACCGAAGCCGATGTAGAATTCATTGAACTAAGCGCAGTCACGAGCGGCAAGAAAGATGTTGAAAGAGTCATCGAGCTAGCACGTCAAAACTGGGGGATTGATGGTTCTTCTCGTTTGGATGCTATGCGCGGAAGTGGCGAGAAGCCGAGCAAGGCGTATACAGCATACGCCGAGCGAGCATCGCAGCAACTGACAATGCAGAGCGCCAAACCGAGACGAACCATTCTGTTCGTCGATGAAATCCATAGGTTCAACAAAGCCCAGCAAGACGCGTTCCTCCCGCACGTTGAGTCTGGACTCATCACGCTCATCGGCGCAACTACCGAGAACCCGAGCTTTGAAGTTATCACACCACTACTAAGTCGTAGTCACGTGCTTGTACTTCAGGCACTCACTAAAGACGAAATCAAGAGGGTGATTAAACGAGCTCTCAAAGTCCTAAAGAAAACGAAAGTTACTACACCGACTGCCATCGACTATCTTGCCGAGCTTTCAGGTGGCGATGCGCGCGTAGCACTCGGTAATCTAGAGCTTGCACTTAGTATAAATTCCGAGAAGGTCACGCCTGAGACCATCAAAGTTGCTGCCCAGACAAAAGTGCCAGGGTACGACAAAAAGGGCGACATGCATTACGATGTAATTTCGGCATTTATCAAAAGCCTGCGCGGTAGCGATGAACGTGCCGCGACATATTACCTAAGCCGCATGCTGGATGCGGGCGAAGACCCGAAGTTTATCGCTCGCAGGATGGTAATTTTTGCCAGTGAAGACATCGGTCTAGCCGGCAATGGAGCGCTCGCGCTAGCGGTTGCCACGTTTCAGGCTGTCGAACGAGTCGGTCTACCAGAAGCCAATTATAATTTATACCACTGCGCCATCGCCCTCGCACGCTCACCAAAATCTCGTGAAATCACCAATGCCATGTACGCCGCCAAAGAGCTTGCCAAGAAATATCCAGACTCACCCGTACCACTTCACATTCGCAACGCGCCCACTAAACTCATGAAAGATTTGGGGTATGGCAAAGGATACGAATGGCAAGCTGATTTTAAGCATAGCAATGGGTTTCTGCCCGATGAAGTCGAGTAAACTTACTGTGCGAGCGCAGGTGATATAGCGTACAATTTATGATAGATATGAAACACATCTACGAAATCAACACCGCCACATGGTTATCAAGACTCAGCCAGCAATATAACCAGCCGATCACCCTCGCCAATGTCCCCGATCACGAGATTGACCGTTTAGCAAAATTTGGCATGGATACTGTCTGGCTCATGGGAGTCTGGCAGCGCAGTCCTGTTGCAGCTGAGATCAGCCGAAATGATGCAAATTTTCACGCTGAATTGCGTGAGTTATTGCCAGACTTCACATCAGACGATATCATCGGCTCAGCCTACGCAATTAAAAGCTATACAATCGACGAGCGCTTTGGTGGTGAAGCTGCTTTACAAGCGTTTCGCAGACAACTAGCAGCTCGGGATATGAAACTACTTCTTGATTTCGTCCCCAACCATACTGCCTTTGACCACCCGTGGGTCACTGAGTCGCCGCTACGATACATCACCCGAGACCCATCTCGTGTTAAAGATCAAACTACACACCAATTTCGTGCATGTGGAGGTGTCTTCGTGGCCAAGGGCCAAGACCCGACGCTTGCCCCATGGAACGATGTCGCTCAACTCAATGCCTTTTCCAAAAGCTATCGCGCTGCCAGTATCGAGACCCTACAGTATATTTCGACACTTGCTGACGGCGTACGCTGCGACATGGCCATGCTACTCATCAACGATATTTTTTCAAAAACTTGGGGCGAGCTCGCAGGACCTGTTCCTTCTGTCGAATACTGGCATGAAGTAATACAATCCGTACGCCAGACGTCACCAACCTTTACTTTCATTGCAGAATGTTACTGGGAAACTGAAGCAAAGCTCGTCGAACTTGGGTTTGATTACGTCTACGACAAAACTACCTACGACTACCTCGCCCGCTACAATCAAACTGGTGCAGAATACCACCTCGAATCACTGAGGGCAATCGAAAATCATTTACTACATTTTCTCGAAAACCACGATGAGCCACGAGCCTCATCACTATTCTCGGCTGACGAGTCTCTATTATATGTGGAATTCATCAAAAAACTACCTGGTGTTTGCTTGTGGCACGATGGTCAATTTGAAGGATACCGCAAACGTGTTCCTGTGCACATTCGACGCGGGCCGCATGAGCCTGTCGATGAAAAGTTATATGGATACTATAAGCAAATGCTAAGCACTCGACCTTAACGTCTCGACAAGAATCTAAATCTTCTTTAGCGGATGCTCCGAGCACTCAACAATCACACCCTCGTACGGCCGTAGTGTTATCGTGCCATCGTCTGCAATAGCTGGATAATCGACTGGGTGCGTGCAGCAGAGCACCCGCCCTTTATGTGGCAACTGAACTGTGTTCTCGGTATGCCCAAAGTTAAGTGCTACGTATATGTGCTGATCGCCGAGCCAGCGTGCAAACAAAAACACCTCTGCATCAAGCTCACCAAATGCTTCATATGTGCCATGACGCAAAATCTCATGCCGACTCCTCAAACGCAGCAATCTTCGGTACAGTGCAAGCATAGAATCTGACTCGTGTAGCTGAGATTCGACACTATGATAGGAAACAGAATCTCCCACTGGTAGCCATGGCGTAGTATCACTGAACCCCGCATACTGTCCTCGTCGCCACTGCATCGGCGTACGGCACCCATCGCGAGATACCGACAAATCACCACTAGAAAAAGCCCGCAAATCCTGGATAGCGTCGTCAGGAATGATCGTGTCAGGCATCCCTATCTCATCGCCATAATACACTGTCGGTAGTCCAGGTAGTGCCAGCTGCATCAGTGCCACCAGCCGCGCCTGGTTTTCGCCCCCCATTCTTGTGGCGAGCCGCTTCTGGTCGTGGTTACCAAAACAATAAACAGGCCGGTGTTCATCGGGGTTGAGCATCCCCTGAAACTCGGTGATAAATGTACGAAACCCATCAGCATGAAACTCTGCCCAAATCCCCTCAAAGTTGAAAGGCATGCTCACCTCAGGGTTGATACCATAAAACCCAAGATACTGCTCCTTAGTGTCATAATTTCCGTCAGGATAATCCTCAAAAATCATGATACGATTGTCATACTCCGCGACAACATCAGTCATCTCGCGCAAATACGGGAAAAGATTTTTCCAGAAACGACTGTATTTGTGGATATAGTGGTCGTACTCTCCATGCGCTGCATCTGGAACGGTGCGAGGGTTGAGCGTAAAGATATCGTCGCGAAATTCAGGGTCTTTACTGAGCCAACGCACCGCATCGGCTCGGATTCCATCTACTCCCAGATCAAGCCAAAACCTCAGCACGCGCTTCATCTCGTCACGCACCATCGGGTTGTCCCAGTTGAGGTCCGGCTGGGCTGCGAGAAAGGTGTGCAAGTAGTATTGTCCACGCGTATCATCATACTCCCACGCTGACCCGCCAAACATACTCAACCAATTGTTTGGTGGCGTACCGTCAGGGTTTGGGTCGCGCCAGACATAATAGTCGGCATATGGTCCTGTTTTGCTTTTGCGTGACTGCTCAAACCACTCATGTCGCTCGCTGGTATGATTTGGCACAAAATCAAGCATGACGTTGATTTCTTGGTCATGCGCTTTGGCAAGGAGCTCCTTGAAATCATCGAGCGTACCAAACAGCGGATCGATAGCGCAGTAATTGCTCACATCATACCCCATATCCGCCATCGGGCTAGAAAAAATCGGACTAAACCAAATCGCATCTACACCTAGCGAATCTTTTTGACCCTTGATATAGTCGAGCTGATCAATCACACCGCGAATATCACCGATACCATCGCCATTGCTGTCCTTAAAAGAGCGTGGATAGATTTGATAAATCGCGTTGACATCACGCCACTGTTTACTTGCCATGACTACCTAGTATAGTGCTAATGCTCAGTAGACGCAAAATACTTGACAAATATATCTATTTGTGCTATCATGATATAAGTGATCGACAAAAATCACATAAAAAACCACTTGCACACCTATAACCAATAGCGGTATACTAGCGAAGAAGAGTGGGTAATACAAAAAGGAACTATCGATGAAACGCAAAAAAATCATTGTCCAATACATAGCATAGTGTAAAAGCCCCGCATTCTACGGGGCTTTTACTTCTATTTCTGGTTGTGATTATTTGGCATGGCGTTTGCGCTCATTGGCGTCGAGATAGCGCTTACGGAGACGCAAACTTTTTGGTGTAACCTCAAGCAACTCGTCGTCGTTGAGGAAGTCTATACACTGCTCAAGGCTGAGATCGGTAAATGGCGTCAACTGCACCACGCCGTCGCTTGAGCTGCTACGCATGTTGGTGAGGTGCTTGGCTTTGCAGACATTAAGCTCCATGTCTTCTTGTCGACGATTAAGGCCGACAATCATGCCCGCATACACTTGTGTACCCGGCCCAACCAGTAATTCGCCGCGAGCTTCGGCGGTTTCGAGGGCATATGGTGTCGTCACGCCAGCTTCAAAAGCAATTAACGCACCGTTGCGGGTGCTCGCAAGTTTAGAGCCCATCGGTTGATACCCGTGTGGCAAGCTGTGCATAATCACTGTACCTTTAGTATCTGTCAAGAGAGAATTGCGCAGTCCTATGAGAGCCCGAGTCGTAATGATGTAGGTCATTCGCGTCGCACCACTCGCCGTCACTTCTTGATGGGTCAGCTCGGCTTTTCGCTTGCCAAGCTCTTGACTGATGACACCAACAAATTCTGCGCCAATTTCTATCATTAACTCTTCTACCGGTTCTTGAGTCTGGCCATCCTCTTCGATCGTCACGACTTCTGGTCGACCAACTTCAAACTCGTATCCTTCGCGGCGCATCGCTTCGATCAAGACGCTGAGGTGTAGTTCACCACGACCCGAGACGACAAATCCGATACCATCTTCGCGAACGCGTAGGGCGACATTTGTCTCGAGCTCACGCTGAAGTCTATCGCCGATTTGGCGACTCGTGTTGTATTCGCCCTCCTTACCTTTCATAGGGCTCGTGTTTGGCCCCAAATACATACTAATAGTCGGCGCTTCGACTTCGAGTACTGGCAGTGCTTCTGGAGTTGCTTTGTCGGCAAGCGTCTCGCCGATATGTGCATCGGCGATGCCAGTGACCGCAATAATGTCACCCGCTCCCGCTTCCTTGATTTCTTCGCGTTCAAGCCCACGGTATCCAAACAGCTTATCGATCTTCGCAGATTTCAAGCTGCCATCGCGCTTCATCAACACAATCGGCAAGCTCGATGACACTTTTCCACGCGCCACTCGCCCTATGGCGTACTTACCGAGGAACGAATCATATTGGAGGCTTGTCACCAGCATTTGGAACGCGCCCGACTGGTCGACGGTCGGAGCAGGAATGTCGGCTACAATTGCATCAAAAATAGGGGTCAAATCAGTGTGCTCACTTGAGTTGTCAGGCAAGCTCTTCCAGGCTTTCCCCTCGCGTCCAATGGCATAGTAAATCGGATAATGTAGCTGGGCGTCGTCGGTCGCGAGCTCAAGAAACAAATCACTCAGCTCATCTTCCACTTCAGCAATTCGCCGTGCCGGCTTGTCGATTTTATTTATAATGACGACAGGTTTAAGCCCCAGCTCTAGCGCTTTTGACAATACAAACTTGGTCTGAGGCATCGGGCCTTCTTGGGCGTCAACGATGAGCAGTACGCCATCAGCCATGTTAAGCGTGCGCTCTACCTCGCCGCTAAAGTCCGCATGCCCTGGCGTGTCGATGATGTTGATTTTGTAATCACCGTAGTAAATACTCGTTTGTTTGGCGGTAATCGTGATACCCCGCTCGTGCTCTTGGTCACCACTATCCATAATGAGATCTTGGCTCATTTCAGCTTGGTTATCACGAAACGTCTTACTTTGTTTTAATAGCCCGTCAAGCATCGTTGTCTTTCCGTGGTCGACGTGGGCGATAATTGCGATATTTCGAATTTTGTCTGGTGTATTCATATGTTTTCTCAATAAATAACGGTCTGTGTTTGTCCACAGACCTTCCTTAGTTATAATTATATCACAAATCTGGTGGAGCATAGGAGATTCGAACTCCTCACCTCTTCCATGCCATGGAAGCGCTCTACCAAATGAGCTAATGCCCCATATCTTTTTTCTACTATAGCAAAACACTTCTCCTATGAGAAGTGTCTTACTGCTGCTACGCGCCCACCCGGGGCACGGTTTTTGTGTTCGAATTGTTTATGTTTCAACGCCAACGGTTACCCCGCTTGCGTACCAGCATAAGCAGTATTATGCACCAGTCGACGTCAAAAAGCAAGCAGCTACGACCATTTTGCCGCTCGCTCTATGCAAAACATACAATATGTGCTTAACTAGAGCTGTTCAGAACATGCGCATGAAACAGCTAACGAGAGAACTATTCTTTCTAGGTACGTAAAGAGCGATAAGGTCGATCTGACAAAAATTAGTAACAAGAAAGAATAGCATTTCACATTTATGGCAAATCTATTTATCGGTAGTCTCGCCTACGCAACCACTGACGACACCCTCAAAGCATTTTTTGAGGAAATCGGCCCAGTCAAAAGCGCGCGAGTTATCACAGATCGTGAAAGCGGTCGAAGCAAAGGCTTTGGCTTTGTTGAATTCGAAGACGAAAGCAACAACGACAAGGCTGTCGACCAGCTAAACGGCAAAGAGCTTGATGGCCGCGCAATTGCAGTCAGTATTGCTCGCCCACGCGAAGACAAACCACGCGGCGACTTCGGTGGCCGTGGCGGCGATCGCGGTGGCAATGGTGGTTCATTCCGCCAACGCAGCTGGTAGTAGTATCACCCAGCAAAAAATACCTCGCACCAGCGAGGTATTTTTTCATAGCACACAGTAAATACTATGAACCTATGTTACAAGTGATAACTGCACCGTTATCAAGTGTGTGCGTACCATTACCGAGCTTTGCGCACTGCTGTGCTGCACCCATACCGGCAACAATTGCAAAAATGAAGATGATGAGCAAAGCGATCATACTGAGTGTAGATATGATGATACCAACAAGTGCCATCGTATTCTTGTATCCCGCCGCGCTTGATTTTTTCTTGGCGATGATACCCGTAATCAAACCAATTAACCCTAAACCAAGCAGACTCGTTACGAGACTGACGATTCCAAGCGTCTTGCCGGGATCTTCGCCTACAGGCTGCGCAGCTGGTGCTAGTGGTGGAGTAGCTGGCGCAGGTTGTGGTGTATATTGTGGTTGCTGTGGTTGCATGTACGTATTATTCCTTTACATTATACTAGTAACCACTAGCATATCGCTATCACGCAACTACGTCAACTGAGATTCGAACATCCGGTAGAATTCGCCGCGCTTGGCAATCAGTTCATTCGCCGTACCGTGCTCGACGAGTTTGCCATCTTTGAGCATATAGACTGCGTCGGCTCGCTTGATTGTTGTCAGCCGATGGCTAATCGTCACCACTGTTTTATGTTTCATGTCAAATAGCCGCTTGAATATCCGTGCCTCAGCTAGTGCATCGATTGCGCTCGTCGGCTCATCGAGAATAATAATAGGTGCACTGCGATAGAAACTTCGAGCCAGCGCCAAACGCTGCCACTGACCGCCAGAAAGTTCGATTCCCGGACTCCCGTCATCATTTTCGAACCACTGGTTGGGTATGGTGGCGTGATCTCGCGGTAATTTCTCGATAAACTCTCGCGCTTCGGCCTTTTCAAGTGCCTCCTGATAGCGATGATTGTCTGGCTCATGCTCTACG
Organism: uncultured Candidatus Saccharibacteria bacterium; assembly: GCA_964585675.1. Lineage (GTDB taxonomy): Bacteria > Patescibacteriota > Saccharimonadia > Saccharimonadales > Saccharimonadaceae > Saccharimonas. The sequence continues at coordinate 13,116 of CAZPEO010000015.1, forward strand.
TCACCGTATTCGACATTTTCTCTAACAGTGACGAAATGGTATTTTATAAACTCTTGTTGCAATATACTGACATGGCGGTGCCACTCGTGTTCGTCAATTTCCTCGAGCAGCCTGCCATCAACTCGCACCTCACCAGCCGTAGGACGGTATAGCCCCATCAATAGCTTGACGAGTGTTGATTTACCTGCACCGTTTTCGCCGACAATAGCCACATGCTTGCCCTGGTGGATCGTCATCGAGATATGTTTTAGCACCTCTGTCGATGAGTTCGGATAGCAAAACGACACATCCTTCAGTGAGATCTCATTCACTTGGTCAATGCTCGTTACTCCCCCAGTGCTCGCCACAGGCAGTTGCATAAAAGACTCGTAGTCGTACATCGTCGCCAGGTCTTCATCGATGCCGTTAAACTCAGATATGAGCGCGTGCATCCCGCCGAGCGCACGCGAGACAAGCTGCTGGACGTAGATAAATTGTCCGATAGGCTGTGCCTGATGCACGATCTGCCACGCGATAGTGACGAGCGAAGCGACTTCCGCACCTGCTTCGACCGCATCAGACACGATCCGCCAGCCGAGGTATTTGCGCTCATAGCTGATCCGCTCAAGCTGATCAAGATCACGATATTTTGCACGCAGCTTTAGCATGGCTTTGGCAGCATTGTACATACGAAGCTCAGCGAGATTACCTACTTGAAACACACTATAGGTGATGCCGCTTGCTTTGCGTCGAACCTCTGTGTTCTTCCGCCAATGCGCTGCTTGCATGCGCGAGAGTCTGATTTGTACGATCACTCCTGGGACAATCGCGACCATCAACAACAATCCGAGCCACCAGCTAACTGTTGCGAGAGCGATCACACTCGCTATAGCTTGCACAAATGAACTGAATAGCCGTGCAATCACGTCAAAAAACCGCGAGAAAAAGAGTGCGAAATTTTGCGCTTTGTCGAACATGTCTGCTGTGGCCTTGTCATCATAGCGCCAGTATTCGATCGCCACGAAATGCTCATACAGTCGATCTGAAACAGCAGCATTGATCCGATATGCAGTGAGTTCGTCAATGTAATTTTGCACACTAAACCAAGCACTCATGACGACGCCAAGTGCTGCAGTAATCACGACATATTCAATCGCTCGATCTCCAGCACCAGGGAGGCCTGCAAAAGCATCCGCTAGTGCTGTCGTGGTAAGCGCTGCGAAATACGCGATTACTAGAGGCACCGTCGCTGTAATCAATGCGCCCGCCATTTTCATCACAACAGCGCCTGGTGAGGCTCGATAGGTCGTTTTCGCGATACTTCCCAACGCGCGCAGTCGCGCACGACCCGACAGTTTGTGCTTCTTTGTTGCGTCTTCAGACATAGTCGTATCTTACCTCAGAAAAGGCGAGTGAAGCCAGGGCTGGTTGAGCTGAAACCATGAATTGACCAGTCCATACCCATTGATTAACCAAATAGTGACCACCACCACAACACAGGTCAAGATGACTGTCAACGACCGCACAGCTATATGTTGACACGCGATCCACTTATTCCATGCATCATAACGTCCCCGACCATAGTCGAGCGTGCGCTTCGCCCAGGAAAACTCTTGAGCTAAAATCGCCAGACCCATAAACACCACGAGCCATCCTGGCCCGGGGTATGGAATCATCACAAAGCCCACAACCAGCACAATACCACCCACCACGCTTACAACTATCTTGCGCGTGCGCTCAGGGAGCTTATCGAGCAGTTTTTCCATGTGACCTCTGCGAAACAGCCCCCCGCATATAGTCAAGCCATGTTGGTTGCTGATAGTACCGAGGCAACACCTCACCTGCCAGGATCAAAGCCAAAAACACGGCAAATCCACACATGATAGAGGGGATTCCAGCGATCGTTGAAGGATCGAGGACATTGGCAAGCGTCGTCGGCAAAATAAATACCAGATAGCCCGCTGCAAGCCCGCGCAGTGCCGCCGCACGATTGGGCTGTTTAGTCTCACGGGCCATATAGAGGCAGTACGCCGTCCCGACAATCAGCCACCCATAGTAGTAGGCAGCGTAGAGATTCATCGCTCCAGGTACTGATTTGAAAATCGCATAGTTACCGAGACAGGCTTGTGAGACAATTCCCTGTCCTGAGAACGCAAAAAACGCTGCAAACACCGCGGCCGTAGTGTAGGCCGTCGCGATCATGACCGTGCGCTTCTCTCCCGCGAGCCGAGTCGCCAAATGAAACCCGAGTGGTGGCAGCATAGTGATAGCCACAAACCCTACACGCGCCCAACTCAGACTGTCGAACCCAAATGCTCCTTCACAAACATTCCATTCAGAGAGCTGAAATACCGACAAGAAGAAAAGAATTGCGATAACAAGTTTGGTGATGTTGTCAAACTTGTACCTCCAGTTCACATAGATCGCGAGTGAGATTTCAATAAAAAAAGTCGCAAGCATCACAGGCGGCGAAAAACAGCCGAGGGTATTGATTTTGATATATTTCATATTCACCACGATACCACATGCGTATGCACGATACCAACTGTTCATATAAGATTTACACGACTCTTGCTTATGGTATAGTTTAGATTATGAAATTTAC
>CAZPEO010000016.1:0-14406 GCA_964585675.1 uncultured Candidatus Saccharibacteria bacterium
TTGATGGCGAAGATCACTTATTTGTAGCCCACGGAGTCATTGGTGCTTTCGCTCATGAGCTCGGTGCGATAGCCGTGCGTTTCGCACCAGCGGAGGTACATACGGTAGAGCTCGGCGCCGAACAGTGAGGCTTCATCGCCACCTGCACCAGCACGGATTTCGATGATGATGTTTTTGTCATCGTTTAGGTCGCGTGGGGTGAGCATGATGAAAAGTTCTTCTTCGAGTGTATTAAGTTTTTGTTCAGTATCAGTGATCTCAAGTTTGGCGAGTTCAGCGAGCTCATCGCCGCCGTTTGCTAGCTCTCGAGCTTCAGTAAGGTTCTGTTCGAGTTGCTCTCGCTCAGTGGCTTTGGCGATGACCGCCTCAAGTTCGGTGAAGCGTCTATTTTTGGTAGTAAAGCTCGGGTCGCTATAGGCGTCTGGTTGCGCCAAAAAACCGCCGAGGGACTGTCGTTCGGCTTGCAGTTCGTCGAGATTGAGTTCGATACGAGGCATTGCAGCTCTCAGTATACCATATGAACAGAGGTGGGAGTAGATGTATAAGTACAAGCACTGTGAACGCAGACAGAGTTGAGGGGGCTCAGTGTATCTTTGACACTTGTATTATGCTTGTGCTACAATCTGTCTAGTTGTAGAGAGCAGCAAATAAACAGTGGAAGTAAAAGGAATTTGATGAGGAAAACAGGCTTATCTATGGCCATCAGTGCAGGGAGAAAGAGGCCAGGTGTATATTTCTTGGTTGCTCTTAGTTTTGTGATGGTTTTCGGCGCAGGAGTGTATGCGCAAGTGGCGTATCGCTCAACTCAAGTTGCGGCCGCGCCAGTCATGAGTAGTCTCTCGCCAATCTCTGGTTCAACCAACGGAGGTACGACTGTAGTCATAGACGGGAGTGGGTTCAGAAAGACTGTATCGTTTGTAAAAATAAGCACAGGAGGGGCGCATAGTTGCGGGATCGCTACAGACGGATGGGCATATTGTTGGGGTCCAAACCATTACGGTGAGTTAGGGACAGATCGTATAGATATTAGTGGCCGTATCCCTGTTTCAGTAATGCGTGGCGCGATACCTCAGGGTGCCGATATTGTTGAGATTCAAGCTGGCAGATACAGCACTTGTGCGATAGTCTCTGACCAGAATGTCTATTGCTGGGGGCGTAATTCTGATGGCCAGCTCGGAAATGGTACAACCGCAGACTCTAATTTGCCGGTCCTTGTGGCGAGAGGCGAGATGCCTGTGGGTGTGGGGATAAAAGAAATAAGTATGAAAGATAGCTTTGCTTGCGGGGTCGCGACAGATGATAGGGCATACTGCTGGGGAGCAAACTATAACGGCCAGCTCGGAAATGGCACCACCATAGCTAGCTCAGTCCCTGTAGCCGTTCTGAGGGTGCGTTACCCGTAAGCGAGACACTACAAAAAATATCTACGGCCGCGTGGCATACCTGCGCCATCGCATCTGATAGTAAGGTATATTGCTGGGGAAGCAGCTATTATGGTCAACTTGGTACTGGAAACTTTATCAATTCACAAACGCCAGTAGCGGTCGCACAAGGTGCAATACCCGCAGGCCTGACAGTGCAGCAAATCGATGCGAACGAGTACTTTACATGTGCAGTCGTGTCAGATGGTAAAGTGTACTGTTGGGGGCGCAATTCCTTTGGCCAGCTCGGAAACGGTAGTACTGCAGCAAGCTCGGTACCAGTAGCTGTACTGCAGGGTGAGATTCCCGCAGAAGCAACGATAATTCAAGTCGCCAGTGGCGGAAGTAGCTACTCGTTTCGTATGTGTGTTGTCTCAACAGGCGGTTCGTATTGTTGGGGCGGCTCTGTAGGCCAAGGTGGATCAACAAATGGCTATCTCGGTAGCTCCACTGGAAGCTCACTCACGCCCATTAGGGTCACTGACGAGTGGGATAATGTAGCCCAACTTTCCGTAGACGGTATAGCCGCCCCCTATGCAGTGGTCTCAGACAGTGAGCTGCGCTTTACGACTCCTGCACATGCAGTAGGTCAGGTGCCTGTCGTTGTTACAGACTATGAAGGCCTTTCGGTGACTTACAGTGGCTTTACGTATGTCGATACTACGCCTCCGACGATATCCCTACCAAACACGTATGTAGATGTTACACTTGGGAGTGATTTTGACGAACTTGCTGGAGTAAGTGCAACTGACGATGTCGATGGAGATATAGCTCTTACGATGACACATGTGAGCGAAGATATCACGACATCATCGCCAATCGGAACTTATCGGCTGATATATACAGTCACCGACTCATCTGGTAATACTGCGACGGCCTCACGACTAGTCAATGTACAGAACTTGCCGCCCCAGATCATTTTTGTAAATGATATGGACTGGTATGATAGGACGCTTCAAAAAGGAGAATCATTTGACCCCCGAGCTCAAATAAAAAGTGTTGTTGATGATATCGATGGAGTGATGGATATACAAGATGTTGTGATCACTTCGATGCCTGCGCTTGATACGAATAAATATGGCGTCTACATGATAAGGTATGAGATTACTGATGCGGCGGGGAATGTCGGTGTCTGGCATGGGACAGTCAGTATTCCGGGTGTCAATTACAATACGACGATTACAAATAATACACTCCCTACTTTAAATGGTTCGGGCGGTGGATATAGTACATATAGTTTGGCGGTCTACATCGCGCACGCGGGGACGGTTTTTGATCCTGCAAACCCTGGTTCTGTAAAACCGCGCTATTTAGTACGAGCCGATCCTTTGGGTGCATGGACTGTCGTAACCGATCAAACTGCGGCACGAACTGCAACAGTTAAGGAGGGCGAGCTACAATTTGTATATTCTATGATCGAAGAGTATAGTCTCAATTCATATGTAGCTACAGGGGCACAGTTGACGAGAAGCGCAACTCCGAGCCAGGTTATCGATGCGGGCTGTACGTCATCGCTGTTCGCTAGCAATATTGGCTATCCAGAGGAGTCAGAATGTCGTATCGAGTTGCAATCTTGGCTTGAGCGGGAAATGAGCAATCAGTTATCACACTTTGATACAAATGCAGAAAATTATGACTGGGCTCCGCTTGGCGATGGTATATATGATATCTATTTCTATGACTCTTGGACGCCGTTTAGTGCGAGCTTTCCTGGAGGGCTGATCGTTGACACAACGAAACCTCAAGTGACGATCGTTGTACCGGCGAATACGACTGCGGATAAAGTATCGCCCGCGCTAACAGGTACGGTTGGCAGCCCGACCGATACTGTCATCGTAACTATCAACGGTAAGTCGTATACGGCGAAAAACAACGGTGACGGCACATGGGTGCTCGCGGCTGGCATGGTAGATTCACTAGCAAGCGGTATATATGAAGTTGTCGTGAGGGCTACCAATCAAGCTGGCACAGTCACAGTAACGACGACTACACTCACCATTGCGCCGCGCAATGACCTTGCCGCCACGGGGATGTCGGTGCTAATGATCGCAGGAATCGGAGGAGGGCTGGGAGCCCTAGGTGGGGTGATCTATGTTGTGCGACGAAAAATCTCCAAATAGGAGAGACTCTAGTACTATGACAAAACACTACCTGTAATAGGTAGTGTTGTTGACGTGAGGATGGTGAAAGTCTAGGCTGCTGATTTTGCAGCTTTTTTAGCGTTGGCTTTTTTGGCCTTGGCGGCCAGGGCAGCGCGACGCTCTTCGGCGGCTTTCATCTTGGCAGCAAAGCGATCAACTCGGCCTTCGGTGTCGATGATCTTTTCCTCTCCCGTGAAGAAGGGATGAGATCTACTGCTGATGTGGACTTTGATGAGTGGGTACTCATTGCCGTCTTCCCATTTGATCGTCTCATCTGTTTGAGCGGTCGATTTGGTCAGAAAGCGAAAGCCTGCTTGTTCGTCGCTAAATACGACCAGGCGATAGGTTTGTGGGTGAATACTGCTTTTCATAACTTATCGAGTGTAACAGATGAAAGGGTAGTTGTCAAAGGGAGCTGTGCGCCTTATACTGATAGATAGCTTATCAAAGTATAAATACATATGACCAATACAGACTGGCGCGATCGCGATCATCATACGGGCGCAGACACCCACCCTGAGACAGGCCAGGTAATGGGGCGTGATTTTCGCGGTCCAACTCTCGAAGAGCTACAGGGCGGTCCTGACTCAGAGGCGTGGAAGACGTACTACGCCCAGGTGTGCGAGCACAATGGACGCATTGACAGAGAGCAGGCGGTGCAGCGTCAACGCGCGCATGAAAAGAGGAGAGCCGAGAAGATTGGGCGGCGCGGTAGAATGATACGCCGACTAGGCGCTGGCGTGTTGGCTATTGCAGCTCTCGCGACAGGTGGAGCGCAGGCCAACCAGCCTGGAGGTCTGGTTGACGATTATTTCGCGAGCAGGATGAATGTCGCTCAGTACGTAGGCGAGGTGACAGCAGGCGCAAGTGTACATGGGTCAAAAGCAGTGGCGCAAACCATGGATGACCTCGCTCGGAACGATCATGCTGCGATCGGCAACCGTGCAGAAGAGTTTCGGCGCGTCTACAAGGACCAATTTGTTGATGATAGTGTGAGAGAAGACACTATACAATTGATCCAGACTGCTCAAACAAATGAAGAGATAGTGGCCGCTATGGCGCCATATGCCTCAAAGTACGGAGTAGCGATTCGCCTGGAAGATAATCACACACGGGCACTGGCTGTCGAAGATGTCCGTCGTACCGCGATAGGGGTCGTTGAAGCATACCAAGTGGTACCGACGAGTGTGTCGAAACTTGCGGGCTATCGTAGCCTAGTATTGACGGATCAGGCCAGTCTCACGGCAAAAGGACAGTCTGATACAGATGGGCTGGCCGTATCGTCAACTAACAACCCGCGCGGGATCATGCAGACGCATACGATTTATATCAATGTTGCAGCCAAGAAGCCTGCTGAGGTCTTTTGGCATGAGCTTGGGCACGGACTGGCAAAATCGTCAATTCAAGTAAGTGATGGTAGCGTGGGCCGTACTGAGTGGCAGAAGTCGCTCGATAGTGTGCGAGAGAGTCTCTGGGATTCGCCAGCAGAGGTGAGTGAATACGGGACGATATCGAGCGAAGAAAACAGTAGCGAGTATCTGACGAAAGTGCTTGGTGGAACGCTCGCGGTTGACCCCCATCGTGCGCGCCATTTTACGTCGATCCAGGGAAAGACGGCGCTCGAACTTCTCGCAAGGCTCGAAGTATTGCCGAGTAATAACCGCCAAATGTCCACGGGGTATGTAGACTTTCTGGTTGCAGCCAAGAGAGCGGGGGGCTAGAGCGGAAGGTTTTTTGCGGCTAAGAGTACTCTTGATAAGAGGTGAGAAGTCTGTTATACTGGTACTGTAGTCAACAATAATAAAGCAACGCGCACGGATATCCTGTCATAGGGGTGCGCGCGAAGGGAGAAGGATATCATGGCCGTAGAGGTTGATATCAAGGCTTTGTATGAAGCCGGTGTTCATTTTGGACATAATACTAGTCGGTGGCATCCAAAGATGGCGCCATTCATTCACAGTAAGCGTCAGGACGCACATGTGATTGATCTTGCCAAAACAGTTGAAGCGCTCGAAAAAGCGCTACCGATTGTGACTAGTGTCGCGGCAAGTGGTAAGCAAGTGCTCTTTGTCGGCACTAAAAAGCAGTCTAAAGATATCGTTAAAACAGCTGCCGAAAGAGTAGGCCAGCCGTATGTGACGGAGCGATGGATCGGTGGCATGCTGACCAATGTCGCCACGACAAGTGCGCAGATCAAAAAACTCAAAGATCTCGAGCGACGCATGGCAAATGGCGACCTCGAGAAGCGCTACAACAAGCTCGAGGTTCAGCGTTTCCAGGAAGAAATCGATAGTCTCAACCTCAAGTATGCTGGCATCAAAGATCTGAATGGCAAGCCTGGTCTCGTGATCGTCTTTGACACGATCGTTGATGCAAACGCTATTCGCGAAGCAAAGAACCTCAATGTGCCTGTCATCGGTCTGGTCGACACCAACGCCAACCCAAGCCTTGTCGACTATGCGATCCCGGGTAACGACGACGCAATCAAGGGGTTGCAGTTAATCGTAGATTATTTTGTTGCAGCAGTCTCAGAAGGCAAAAGTAAAGAGTAAGAAGAACCGCGATCTATTGAAAAATGATAACGGCATAATCATTGAAAACTGAAAAATTGAAAATTGCATAAATCTGGAGAAATGTATGGCTATCTCAATCGATGATATCAAAAAACTAAAAGAACTGACTGGTGTCGGTCTGACTGATGCCAAGAGCGCGCTTGTAGAAGCAGACGGTGACTTCGATAAGGCGCTCGAAGCGATGCGCAAGAAAGGCCTCACCAAGGCAGAGAAAAAGGGTGACCGCGAAACGCGTGAAGGGCTGATCGAGAGCTATGTGCACAGCAATCGTATTGGTGTTGTGGTCGAGGTTAACTGCGAAACTGATTTTGTGGCGCGTCTGCCGGAATTTAAAGAATTCGCGCACCAGATTGCGATGCAGATTGCGGCGATGAGCCCGCGTTATAGCACAATGGAAGATATACCAGCTGACATACTTGCTGCCAAAAAGCAGGAGCTGCTCGAGAGCGAGTCTCTCAAAAGCAAGCCAGAAAATATGCGCGAGCAAATTGTCGAAGGCCAGCTAAAAAAGCACTTTGCAGAGCTCGTGCTTGTCGAGCAAACGTATATTCTCGATGAGTCAAAAACGGTGGCAGATCACATTAAAGAGCAGATCGCAAAAAGCGGTGAGAATATTCGGATTAGTCAGTTTAGACGTATCGAACTCGGTGTAACTGAGTAGTCCACTATATAACAGCAAATACTCGGTTTTTTAGCCGGGTATTTTTGTTGGGACAGTGAGCGAGTATACTAGACTGTATGACACAACAGCAAACAGCACAGATCACTTTTATGCGTCACGGTGAAAAAAACGACGGGTGAGCACTGACAGTCACAGGGTTTGAACAAGCGCGGAGGGCGGGTATCGCGACCAGCCATCTTTCGGATAGCGATGTGCTTTTGTTTCACAGCGGTGTTAGTAGGGTGAAAGATACTGTGCGCACAATGGCTGCAAATCTCCACTTGAGTAGTGAAGCAGAAAGCGCCTATACGCTCGGTGAACACATTGTCGACTATGTTGCACCAAATTTACACTATCTTGTCGATCCTGACCAAAAAGGAGAGTATTTTGCACACTGGGATGATATCGAGCTGACTGACGAGAATATCTATCGTCGCATGGTAGCGTTTCTTAGTATGGACGACCCCGATGCAGGGTATGGATATAACGCCAAGCAAATGGCCCAAAACATTGCTCAGATGATTGGGATTCAGGTACGATTTGCCAATATGACTGACATACGACATAAAGTACAGTGTGTAAACGGCACACACGAACCAGTGATAATGGCATTTTTGTATTATTTTCTTAATGATTTTTCGCCCCATGATCCAGCTCGGTTTCTCAATGATCTCGGGGGGTCGATCGACTACACTGAATCGTTTCATGTCAATGTATGGCACCGCAGTCGACATGAGTTTGCTGTAGAGCTGGTGTTTCGCAACAAACGCTACCCAGTCGATCTCGAGAGGCTGCGAGCGTTTGCCTATATGAGATAGAGTTCTGCTTGCATAAATCGCTCAAGGTTTGTTACACTAACACAGATGAAAAAACTAAGAGTAGCTGTAGCCCCATAACAGGTAACCCGCTGGCCGGGTTATTTTTTTATGAGGGGAAAAGAGGAGGAGAGATGAGAGAGCCCAACTGGCCTAAGCAGCAATTGTTGGATGAAGTTGCTGCACGAACAGGCTGGGTCAATGCGCACATGCATATTGACCGCGCCTTTACGATCACGCCCGAAAACTGGCACCTCACGAACGCGACCTTGCAGGAGAAATGGGATTTTGTCGATGCGATGAAGCGTGATGCGTCGGTAAAGGATATAAAGAAACGCATGCGCATGGCGATTGAGTGTCAGTTAGCACAGGGTGCACAGGCGCTTTGCTCATTTGTCGACTGCGATAGTGTAGTAGAGGATAGGGCGCTACAGGCAGCCGACGAAGTTCGTCAGGAGTATAGAGACAGGATAGAGATTGTCTACGCTAGTCAGCCGCTCAAAGGTGTGATTGACCCAGTGGAGTACGAGTGGTTCAGGCGCTCGGCCGAGTTTGTTGACATCATCGGTGGACTGCCAGAGCGTGATGAGCGAGATCATGGGAGAGGTGAAGCGCATGTCGACCGTTTGATCGAGCTCGCGCTGCACCATAATAAGCCGCTGCATATTCACGCCGATCAGATGAATGATCCAGGGCAACGCGATACTGAAATGATACTGCGCAAAGTGCGCAGCGCGGGGCTTATTGGCAGGTTGAGTCTCATTCATTCGATTTCATTGGCAGCTCAGCCGCAGGAATATCGCTCAATGGTCTATGAGCTGATGCTCGAAGTTGAGTCCTCGGTGATCGTGTGTCCGTCGGCGTGGATTGATAGCCGGCGTAGTGAAGTTATGGCACCAACTCACAATGCGATGGCGCCCGTCGATGAGCTGCTCCGTGCTGGTGTGCCGGTGGCGCTCGGAACAGATAATATCCAGGATATCTACAAGCCCTATAGCAGTGGAGATATGTGGCAAGAGCTATGGCTCGCGATCGAGTCAAATCATTTGTTCGGCTCAGCTGATTTTGACGTTGATACGCTAGCTGCGATGGCAAGTACTAATGGGTTGCGAGCGATTTATAGCCGCGCGCACCAACCGGCCTCTTACGCTCTGGTATCATAGGAGTATATGGAAAAAAGTTCGAAGTATGAGCGCGATCCAAGCATAGAAGATGTTGATTTGCGGCATGAGAGTGAAGTGTTTGCGGATCACGAGCGTATCGATAACAAGAAAGACGTTGATGACGAGCTTACGCAGCTAAGAGACACGCTAGCAGAGGATAGCGACGGGATTATTCACCTGGATATTCCGGCCTATGTATATGATTTCGCCACCAATCCTTTCGTTGGCATGGGGCCTAATGTCACGAAGACCTACGAGATATCACGGTATCTCGATGTGGTATTTCTCCACCGGTTTATGTACCAAGAGATTTTGGTGTGCGGCGTACGATCGCGAGAATTTGTGGAGGAGACGGGACGGGCGGCATTTGTGAAGCATATTCGTGAGACAGGAGGGCTGTCGCTGAGAGATAGCGCGAGCGAGCCGGTGATTCGAGCACTCGAATTTTTGCCATTTATTACTTACCACAGTACGGCAGCGGTATTTCGTCTCTACCATACGCTTGAGCCGCGCTCCAAGCAGCGTCCACACTACCCGATCGACGTATGGATGATCTTTGATGCGCATGCGTACGAGGAAGTACCTGAGGCGGCGAGGGATGTACGAAATGTTTTTCGACTCAGAGACGGCTATGACCGACGAGCCTCGCTTCTCGGTGTCGCCCAGATCAACTAGTGAGGCTCATCGAGAATGATGATGCGCGCATTTATTTTTAATTCATCGCGTAGATCGGTAGCAGTGATGACGGTTTGGTAATTTGATAAAGCTCGCATGAGTTGCTGCTCGCGGGTGACATCGAGCTCGCTAAATACGTCGTCCATTAAGATTAATGGTGCGCTGCCATAGGCTTCTTGTTGGAGCTCGATTTCGAGAAGTTTGTATGCGAGCATGATGCTGCGCATCTCGCCGCGACTGGCGGTCTCGCTCGCGGCGTGACCATCGAGTTGTACCGCAAAATCATCTCGGTGCGGCCCGCTGCTGGTGTAGCCACGATAACTGTCGCTCAAGCGGTGCGCTGAGAGGTGGTTGATGAGCGATTGGCGATAACTATCAGCAGAGATTGATGACACGTAGCTTACCGTGACACGGTGCTCAGCGTCAGCCAGCGATGAGTAGAGCCGGCTGAGGTGGGTGTTGCTGGTGACGATAAATTCTCGTCGCATGGTAGTAATAGTGGTCGCAAGCTCGGCGAGTTTGATATCCCACACAAATAGCTGAGACTCCCAGGTGTCGGCGTCGATATGCTCGCGCTGCTTGAGGAGTTCGTTGCGTTGCATAAGGACTCTCTGATAGCGCGTCAGTACTGCGGCATACTGAGGGTAAAGTCGCGCCAAGATGCCGTCAAAAAATTTGCGTCGGCGCTCGGGTGAGCTGCTGATGAGGCGTAGCTCATCGGGTTCAAACAGCACGACGGGGAGACGGTATTTGGCGGGCATACGAAGCGTAGTTTTACTATCGATAACAAACGTTTTCTTTACTTTGTCATCGGGTTGTAGTTGGAGCGAAGCGCGCCGCTCGCTACCACTAGTTTCGACCTGGAGTATATCGGCGCGACTACTGTCATGTGCGATCATATCGCGGTCGCGCCCTCGAAAACTCGTACCCTGCGCCATATAGTAAAGCGCCTCGAGGAGCGTGGTCTTGCCGGTGCCGTTATTGCCCAAAATCAGCGTAATATGCTCGTCGAGCACCACGCTAAATAGCTCGTATGGCCGCACGCCACGTACACGGATTTCTCGGACTGCCATATATGTATAGTATACGAGATCGGGTATAATACTATCAGAAGAAAGAGGTACCCTATGTTTGATACAGACGAATATGAGTTGAGAATGACAGGCGCATTAGAACATTTTGAGAATGAGCTGGGCAAGATACGCACAGGGCGTGCCCATCCTGGGATGCTTGATGGCATCAAGGTAGAGGCGTACGGCGTAGAGACGCCGCTCAACCAAGTTGCCAACATCACCGCACCTGAAGCGCAGCTGCTACAGATTACGCCGTTTGATCCAAGCAATATCCAGAAAATCGCAGCAGCAATTCGAAACGACCAAAGCCTCGGACTTAACCCTAGTGACGACGGGCGAGTGGTGCGAATTCCTATACCCGCACTCACCGAAGAGCGTCGCCGGCAGCTCGTCAAGCAAGCCAGCGAAAAAGGCGAAGATGCGCGCATCGCAATGCGCAATATCCGTCAAGATGGCCTCAAAGATGCTAAACGCAAAAAAGACGCCAAGGAGCTGTCCGAAGATGAGATGAAGATGGTTGAAAAAGCATTTGACCAGCTCATGAGTGATTATCAGTCGAAGATTGAAGCAGCACTAAAGACAAAAGAAAAGGATATTTTGACACTCTAATGAGTGATCTACCGAGACATATCGGCTATATTGTTGATGGCAATCGACGATGGGCAACTGAGCGAGGTTTGTCGCCATGGGAGGGGCATTATGCGGGCGAAAAAGCCCTCGAGGAGGTGCTGCTCGAGACAGTGCGCGCAGGCGTGCCATACGTGAGCGCCTATGTGTTCAGTACTGAGAACTGGAAGCGGAGCAAACTCGAAGTCTCAAAGTTGATGACACTTCTGGTGCGGATATTAAAGACGAAGCTAAAGACGTTTCAGGATGAAAACATACGATTAGTAGTGTTGGGAAGTCGCGATCGGCTGAGTGATAGGGTCTTAGTGGCAATCGACCACGCCACGCGAGAAACAGCTGGTAATACGGGAGGTACTTTGGCGCTTTGTCTGAATTATGGCGGACACCAAGAGCTGGCAGATGCGTGCAAAAAGATTGTTCATAGTGGCGCCTCGGAGAGTGAGATCACTCCTGAGTTGATCGAAAAAAACCTCTATGAAACCACTTTGCCGCCCTGCGACCTGATCGTTCGAACAGGTGGCGACCAGCGGCTGAGTAACTTTATGTTATGGCGAAGTGCCTATAGTGAATTACTGTTTCTCGACAAGTTTTGGCCTGACATGACAAAGGCGGACGTAGAGGATATACTAAATGAATATAAACGACGCGCGCGTCGATTTGGAGGATAGATGGAATTGATTGCGGGTATAGTGATAGGGGTAATAGTACTAACCATTCTTGTGGTTGTGCATGAACTTGGGCATGCGCTGGTGGCGAAGCGCTACGGCGTAGTGGTCGAGGAGTTTGGCGTAGGGTTTCCGCCGAAAGCTTGGGGCAAAAAAGTCGCACATAGTCTGCTTGGCAAAAACGTGCTTTTTAGCATCAACTGGTTGCCGCTTGGTGGGTTTGTCAAACTGCAAGGTGAAAACGACGCGGCGCACAAAAAAGGCGACTACGGTGCAGTGACGTTTTGGCAGAAGACGCAGATACTGCTGGCTGGTGTAGCGATGAACTGGCTAAGCGCCGCAGTAGTGCTCAGTATCTTGGCGGTAGTGGGTATGCCAAAGATTCTTCCGGATCAATTTACAATGCCTGGAGACACGAAGCGGATACAGCAACCTGTCGAGCTAGTGGGCGTGACGGCTGACATGCCAGCTGCAAAAGCAGGACTGCGACAAGGGGATAGGCTTCTGCGAGTCAACGGTGTGCCCCTAAAAAGCGCAAGTGATCTCGCGCGTATTGCAGCTGATAACAAAGCAAAGCCAGTAGAAATAATTTATTCACGTGCGAACGTAGAATATGCTGCAACCGTCGTGATGAGAAGCAGCAACGATGACCATAAAGGCTATATGGGTGCACGACCTGCTCAACAGGAGTTACTGCGTTCGAGCTGGTCGGCGCCGATTGTTGGTGTCGCGACCACTGCGCAGTTGTCGTGGGTGACGCTACAGAGTCTTGGTGGTATGGTCGGTGATATGGTGACTGGACTGGTGACAAAAGTCTTCGGTACACAGTCTCAGCGGGCAGAAGCCGATAAGAAACTCGCAGCGATCGGAGACAATGTCGCCGGCCCTGTCGGGATATTTGGAGTGATATTCCCGGCGGCCGAAAAAGCCGGACCTACACACGTGTTGATGCTAACAGCTATCATTTCTCTGACGCTCGCAGTCATGAATATTTTGCCTATCCCTGCGCTTGACGGTGGTCGCTGGTTCGTGACAGCACTGTTTCGTGTACTTAAAAAGCCGCTTACGAAGGAACGCGAAGAAAAGATACACGGCACCGGTTTTATGATTTTGATGGCCCTGGTCGTACTGATCACAATCGCTGATATCGGGAAACTCCGCTAGGCGACTAACATGGTGGGAGCGCGTATCAAACGGAGATTCGTCATTTGGCTCCTGTGGGTCGTGTGTTTTGTACTTTGTTTTGTGCTTGGAGCAGTGCTAGCGAGTGGGTTGCTGGTGGCACTGCAAGCAGCAGGCGTACCTTGGTCAGTAGAGACAACAGTAGGCAATCTCATGTTTCGGCTTGTGACATATGTGTTTATGGCTGGATTGTTTGCGGGGGTGCCGTTGTTGTTGCTCAAACGCAATGTACTGACGCTTGAGCAGATGGGACTTGGTCGTATGTTGCGGTTTGGTGATATTGGCTTGGCGCTCGCTGGGGTGATTGTGTATCTACTAATCACATTTTTCACACAGTATGCACTGCGATTCGTACCCGGATTTGATGGCTCTCAAACGCAAGACCTCGGCATCTCGACACAGCTCTTTGGTAGTGATCTGCTGATAGCATATATAGTGCTTGTGATTCTGACACCACTGTTCGAGGAGCTGATCTTTCGCGGTATGCTCTATGCAGAACTGCGCAAGAGTCAGGTGAACCAATGGGCGGCAGCGCTGGTAGTAAGTGTGCTGTTTGGTGTGGCGCATGGACAGTGGAACGTAGGAGTGGATGTGTTTTGTATGTCTATGGTGGCATGCTATTTGCGTGAGATGACTGGCACGATTTGGCCTGGCGTGGTGCTTCATATCCTTAAAAACGCTGTGGCATTTTGGTTCGTGTTTATCGCGGCTCAATCGATGACTGGCTAACCCGGCGCGAGGCCTGTATACTAGAGAGATTATGCGAGTATCAAAATTATTCACCAAAACAAGCAAACAAGCACCAGCTGACGAGGTAGCAAAAAATGCGCAACTCTTGATCCGGGCGGGATACGTCTATAAAGAGATGGCAGGCGCCTACTCATACTTGCCACTGGGGCTGCGGGTACTAGAAAAGATTAAGCAGATTGTGCGCGAAGAAATGGATGCGATCGATAGCCAAGAGCTTATCATGACTAGCCTTCAAAACAAAGCTGTGTGGGAAAAATCCGGGCGATGGAGCGACGAGAAGGTCGATGTGTGGTTTAAGTCTGCTCTACAAGATGGCACTGAGGTCGGGTTTGGTTGGACGCACGAAGAACCGATCGTTGACATGATGCAGCAATATATCCAGAGCTACAAAGATCTGCCTGTTAGCCTCTATCAGTTTCAGACAAAGATGCGCAATGAGTTGCGTGCCAAGAGTGGTGTGATGCGTGGACGTGAATTTGTCATGAAAGACATGTATTCGTTTCATGCTTCGGCTGAAGATTTGGCGGACTACTACGAGAAAACGATCGAAGCCTATAGGCGTGTCTATAGCCGACTCGGAGTGGGTGAAGATACTTACGTCACATTTGCGAGCGGTGGGGCGTTTACCAAGTTTAGCCACGAGTTTCAGACGATTTGCGA
>CAZPEO010000017.1:0-13672 GCA_964585675.1 uncultured Candidatus Saccharibacteria bacterium
ACATAGCTGCTCATAGACTCAGTCATTGCTATGATGGATGTATGAGCGAGCGAAAACTTGTTGTCGCATATGGCAAAAACGGTGAAATTGGAGCAGGAGGTGAATTACCCTGGCGCATGCCGGCTGATCTAAGGTATTTTCGTGAGGTGACGGCCGGAGAGAGTTTGATCATGGGCGGTAATACGTGGAGATCTATCGGGCGCGTGCTTCCCGGCCGTGAGATGATCGTGGTAACTCGAAGAGAGCGAGAATTGCCCGGAGTAATTGTAGCGAGGTCTTTGAAAGAAGCATATGAGCGCGCCTCACGTCCATCTATTAGTGTGATCGGCGGTGCGAGCATTTATTTGCAAGCACTTGAAGCAGCGCTTGTCGACCACATCTATGCTACAGAGATAAATGCATCATTCCCATCGGCAGATGCGTTCTTTCATCTGCCAACTAGCGGCTGGGATGAAATATCTCGAGACAAGCACAGTGCTGACAGCGCGAACAAGCACGATTATGATTTCGTAACATATACTCGTGCACAGGATTACGAGCGCAGAAAAGGTCCGAATAGGTAGGGCTTTGCTTGGTCAAATACATCTTCTGGGGGTTGCTCTGCATTAATATTTATCCCGCCAAGACGCTCGGTAATTGCTTTTTGAATTTTCGCCACCCGGGCATGATACTCAGCGGCTCGCTGCTCAATCTTGTCGGCCTGTACACCTGTCGATGCCAATGATTTCTGAAGACGCCGCACACGCTCGTCTTCACTGATATATAAATTGATCATCGCGTCAGGGTAAATGTACCATTCGGGCATAAGCATTTGGGTAACGGCAAAAACATTGTCGATATCGATTTTTCCACCAGCTCCCTGGTATGCGATTGTTGCTTCAAAGCCTCGATCACCAATGACGAGCCCACCTTGCTTAAGCCATGGCAATGTCAGGGTGTCGCTTGTAATTCGACGGTCTGCCGTAAACAATGCTACCTCGGCTTCAGGCGCGAGGTCTACAGACGTATTGTGTAGCAAGATATCTCGTATCTCATTTCCCACCGGTGTGCCACCCGGTTCGCGAATGGCAAGTAGTGAAATTCCATGGTCGCGAGCATACTCCTTCGCGCGTTCGATCAGAGTTGTTTTGCCGACTCCGTCACCGCCATTGATGCGCGCGTAATACCCGCTGTATGGTCGGTCTACGTGAGCGGGCCTCATGAAGTTCATGACTACAGTATTCCTTTCGTTAATTTCTTGATTTGCGTTGGGGTCATGCGTGTATCTTTGTAGGCTCTAGGGAGCATATCGCTTGGACGCCAGTTTGCAATGAGTTCATCGAGGTTATCAGTAGTCTGGTATTTACCGCTCATGCCTTTGCGACCATCAGCATACGACCCTTCGACAGGGCCTGTCCTCATAAATACCAGTTGGCCCATGCGCTCGCCGACGGGTAGTACGACTGCTTCGTGTTTGTTGAGATTGTAGATTTCGAGGGTGATGCGATTGATATAGCCTGGGTCAACCCAGCCCGCATCGAAGCAGACCGCTACCCCATTGCGCCCCCATGTGCTGCGTGAGCGTACTTCGCAGGCGCCGCCGTGTGCACGAATGCCGATAAATTCGTGAGTGTGCGCCAGAATGCGTTCGCCTGGCTGGAGGACAATAATGGGGTGATTGTCAGGAATGCTCTTAAAGGGCGTAAATCCATGTTGCTGGCACCACTCTTTGTGAGGCATGGCTTCGAGCGGGCCCTTGAAGTACCGCGCGACATCCGCCTCATCAAACGGATTGTAGACAGCGCTCTTGGCGTCGTGCTCTTGTTTGTAAAAGTAATGTCCGAGGGTGAAATCAAGGCTGGCTTCGCTGACGTGCGCCTCATTAAATGGTAAGCAGACGATCGTACCGTCGGTGATGGCCTGTTTGATTTCGATATTGCTATACACGCTCATACTGCACCTCCCCATAAAAGCGACCGTAAATCGGCCGCCCACATATATACATTGTAGCAGAAAAGGTAACGACCCCAGGGCTAGCGTGTGGTACGCCAGCCCTGGGGTCTGATGTGGATGGGAGTTCTACACCGCGATCGGAGCACTGATACCCGGATCTGCCTCGTAGCCAACGAGCTTGAAGTCCTCGATCTCGTAGCCGGCGATTCTCTTCGGCTTGCGCAAGATGCGCATCGTCGGCAACGGCTTCGGCGAGCGTGTCAGCTGCAGCTCGGCCTGGTCGAAGTGGTTGCGGTACAGGTGGACGTCGCCACCGGTCCAGACGAACTCACCAGGACGCAGGTCAACCTGTCGCGCCACCATCATCGTCAACAGTGCGTAGCTGGCGATGTTGAACGGCACGCCCAGGAAGACGTCGGCCGACCGTTGGTACAGCTGACAGTCCAGGAACGGCTGTCCACCGTCACGCGCCGGTCGTACGTAGAACTGGAATAGCAGGTGGCAGGGCGGCAGCGCCATCTTATCGATGTCGGCTGGGCTCCAGGTGCTGACGATGTGTCGACGGCTATCGGGATTAGTCCTGATGGACTCTACAACTTGGCGAATCTGGTCGACACCTTGATTCTGATCGCGATTCCAGTAGAGCGGGTAGTCGCCACCAAAGTGACGCCACTGATGACCGTATACTGGTCCAAGGTCACCGTTCTCATCGGCCCACTCGTCCCAGATACTGATACCACGCTCTTGGAGCCAGCGGACGTTCGTACTGCCGCGCAGGAACCAGATCAGCTCGTCGATGATGCTGCGCAGATGCAGCTTCTTGGTTGTGAGGACTGGGAAGCCCTTTTGCAGATCGAACCGCATCTGGTAGCCAAACACGCTGCGCGTGCCGGTACCGGTACGGTCGGCTTTGTCGACGCCGTTGTTCAGCACATGCTGGAGCAAATCGAGGTACTGACGCACCTCGCTCACCTCTTTCTCTTTCTCGCGGATGAACTCTGAAATGTTCACCACCCTGCTGTTAGTATAGCAAAAATGCAGGTCACGCGTCACAAGCCAATTTTTTAATACGAAAAAACTACCCGCTCGTAATGCGGGTAGTTTTGTAGTGTTCACTAGATACTAGTTAGCTTGGTTTTCGACCTTGATACCAGGGCCCATAGTCGTGGCTATCGCAGTTGATTTGACGTAATTCGTTTTGAGACTGCTTGGCTTTTGGCTCTGGAGACTCGTGAAGAATGCTTTGGCATTGTCTTCGAGCTTCTTGGCACCAAATGACACCTTACCGATGCTCAGGTGAATCGTGGCTTGCTTGTCCACGCGGTACTCTACCTTACCGGCTTTGGCTTCGGTAACGGCTTTTACGACGTCAGCAGCAACGGTACCGCTCTTTGGGTTTGGCATGAGGCCTTTTGGACCGAGGACGCGCGCGTATTTGCCGAGGCGCGGCATGTAGGCAGGAGTCGCGATGAGCACGTCAAAATTCAATTCTCCGTTGTCAAGCTGCTTGGTAAACGTCTCGTCCCCTGCGATGTCGGCACCAGCTTTTTTGGCGGCTGCAGCGTCTGCTTCTGGAGCGAATACCGCTACGCGGATTTTCTTGCCGGTACCATGAGGGAGGCTGACGGTTGCGCGAATGTTTTGGTCGGCTTGCCGAGGGTCGACGCCCATACGGACATGTACTTCAACACTGGCATCAAATTTGCTGGGGTTGGTTTCGACAGCGAGTGCCAGTGCATCAGCCAGGTTGTAGACTTTGTCTGTCTCAACTTTGCCGGCGATGTTGCGATAATTCTTGCCGCGTCGCTCGAGCTTTGAGCGGACCTTTGGCGCTGGACCTTTTTTGGCATGTGCTTCCGCGTCGCCCTGCGGTGTGGTATCGCCTGATTCTTTTCGGGCTTCTTTTTCAGCTTTTTCTTCGGCTTCCTCGAGGGCTTTTTCGCTGCGTTTACCGGCTTTTGCCACGACCGCCTTGCGCTCGGCGACGATTTCTTTTTCGACTTTTTCGCGCTTTTCTGGCTTGGCGCCTGCAATCAACGCTTCGATATCAGCGATAGTTGCTTTGGCTGGTACCTCAATTTTGAGTTTCGCAGCCTCTTCTAGTAGTTCGGCTTTTTTGGCCATACAAATCCTTTCTGCGGTAGTAGCGGCGTTGTCGGCCTCCCGTCATTGGTAGTTTTGATACATTATAGCAAGATTTAGGTATTATGTCCACCTGTTGAACCGCCCAACCCCGAGTGAACAGGGTTGGGCGATGGATGAGTGACCGGAGAGACCTAGCGCGCGACGATGCCAGGACCGAACTTGCGCAGGTAGCACCCTATCCGCCACAAGGCACTGACACTATGCCAAGATCGGTAGAAATCATAGCCACGGACTCATGGCTCCTGTTTCGTATCGCTGCAGGAGACGCCTCGTGCTGTACCACTTGATGGCAAAAAATCCCGCCACCGTCATGGCTGTCCCAAGCGCTCCACGGCAGACCAGCTTGTTCATAGTGTCTCCTTAGTTTCGGAACCCAATAGCATAGTAGTATATCATTTTTACTCTGTCGCCACTAGCGCTAGCGGTATCGATATTGACACAGACACTACGGCGTGCTATTATCAAACATGTGTTTTTTGAACCCGCCTATCAATGACCGGGGCAACGAAAGCACAAAATCCACGAGCATTCGACGATATAAACGACCTATCCGTGGGGGTTTAGGAGATAAATGTAGCCTTCTCTCAGTGAGAGGTCTACGGGAGGAAACAATGCGTTTTTCTAACACAGTGATAGCAATCACGATTATTTTGGCTGTTTCGGTGACCAGTGGGCATACTGCTCACGCCGAGGACACTAGTCGGGTTAACGAGCCAGCAGAAACTAAAAAGATTGAGCCCAAGAAAGTAATCGTCAAATCAGGCGACTCGCTATCGAGCATCGCAGAGGCAAACGACACGACATGGGTGAGGATTTTTAATAAAAACGAAAGTCTTTCGAACCCTGATTTGATAGACGAGGGCATGGAGCTAGTGATCCCTCTGGCCGACGAGGAGTTGGCGGATCGCTACAGCGAGTATGCTGCATCCCTCGCCGTCGCCCCTGTAGTGGCGCAGACCGCTACCACGTATACAACACGTAGTTATTCGAGCGCACCAGTAAACTCGAGCAGCTACTATGTCGGCAATGGTATGTGGTGCACAGACTATGTGCATTCGCGCCGCCCCGATGTGGCGATTTATGGCAATGCTGGATACAGCTGGATTACCTCAGCTCAAGCTGCAGGCAAAGCAACAGGCAACGCCCCACAAGCTGGTGCCGTTGCAGTCACTAATGGTCATGTTGCCTATGTGGAAAGCGTGAATAGTGATGGCAGCTACGTTGTCTCTGAAATGGGCTGGAACTATACTGCCGGTAACTATAACAAACGCACAGTAAGCCCAGGTACGTTCGGACAGTTTATTTATTAATCGATAGTTACTATGCCTATATATAAAAATAGCCGCAAAAGCGGCTATTTTTTTGGTACAATATCGCACCCACAGTCACCAACTGCTATGAGTTAGTAACTCTGGGTGCGAGGACAGAGAGATGAGTCTGCCTCGCGGACGATGGTCAGCTGGTGCTGACCGGTTCGTCTGGGTTGTCCATCGAGTTGTCGACCTCGTCGGGCTCGATGTCCACGGTCATAGGGGGCGAGTACGTTGGGGTGCTCTAGAGGTTGATTTCGACCTCGTCAATCTCCCAGCCGAGCATCTCGGTCATTACCTCGAGGAGCAGTGGTTCGATTTCGGACCACTGGAAAACGTAGGCCTTGTGGACGCTTATGGTGTAGTCGTCGATGATCACGACTTTCGTGACGCCGTCGACACCCCTGACTGAGCTGAGGTCGAGCATGCTCACGAAGCCCGTGAAGCTGTAGCACCGCATGTTGTCAGTGTCGGTCCCCATGATCTTGACGCGCTTTTTCATTTTTCTCGTCTCTCTGTCCGAATTGTGCTCATCGGTCGGTCGACCGAGGCAAGGCTTCACGTTTGCAAAACCTGATATATATATATCACTATTTGTATAAAATGTCAATACTATTATGTCAAATCATGTTATATTGGCGAGGAAATGGGCTAAAAAACGAAAAACACCCTCGACTATGTGTCGGGGTGCTTCTCCTGTTCTCGTGCGCCGCTTTCTCAGCTGATAGAAATCAGCGTCCAGCCGCCGCCACTCTGCCGCAAGCAGAAGTTCTGGTTGCCATCACTCATGGTGACAGTACTCCAGATGGCCTCACCGCGCCGCGAAATGACTTGGATGCCTCTATCGATAAATTGATAGGTGCGCCCACTCCACTCCATGCGCTTTGGAATCGGTCGCATATTGCGACCGAATCCGATAGCGGTGATAGAAACAGGACTGTTAATAGATGTGTTTTGTACATTCATAGCATACTCTCCTATGGGTTAGTTTGTTCAAAAGTGGTGGAGTATGAACGACAAGACCGCTTCTCTGCCCCACTTAATGACGGGGAAACGTTATCTGAAGTCGTGATGTGGATAGTGCAGCCACAATGTGCCGAACTATATGTAGTAAATGGCTTGGCTGTGGAAACGAGCCTCTTGTTAAGGGGCGCGAGTACAACCATAACCAGTATCTAGTATAGCTTGCGCCAACTAATGCCAGTCAACACTAGTAATTTGTGAAATATATCGTGAAAAATAAACACGACGTCGCACTCGATTGTTTATTCGCACGTACCCCAATACACAAACATACTAACAGTTTTTGTGCGGCCGTCTCAGAAATGTTAGTGTTTCAGATGTAAGTTAGGGTAAAAAGATCTATAGATAAAAAATCTATCGATGAAAAGTCTATACATAAAAAGATGTATGAATAAAAAGATGCACGGATAAAAAGATGCATGTGTTGAAAGATCTGTGGGTGAAAGAACCTATATCAAAATGTCTTTGTGTTTTCTTGAGTTAATTCTCTCTACTAATGTTTCACACCGCTCCATGGTGTTTCTCAGGGGCAAGTCTAGCTGGCGTAGTCGCCGCCAGCGACGCCGAGGTACTGCTCGAGGGTTTGGATGCCTTTTGCCTGCATGTCTTTTGCGGCCGTGGGGCCGATGTAACGCCAGTGCCATGCCTCTGGGCTGTACCCTGTGATACTACTGAGTCCGGCTGGATAGCGTTCGATAAATCCGTAATCGCTGGCGTGTTTGAGCAGCCACTGGTACTGAGCGGTACTCCCAAAGCATTCTAGTGCACACCCACCGGCCTTGAGGTCAACTGCCAGCCCTGTCTGGTGTTCGCTATAGCCAGGTCTGGCGCTGACGGTGTCGGCGGCGGCCTGACTACCATTGACAGTTACCCAGTTATTGTACGTGACGACTTGGTTGGCATATGATCGATAGGCGCTTGATACACCAAAGCCCGAACCAGCTGCGGTGGCTGCTGCTATCATTGCCTGTAGCTGGGTTGCCGCTTCTTGGCGCACCAAGAAACCATCAAGCGCAACAAGGTCTCCCGGAGCCCATTCAAGAGGTGTGTAACAATGCTTTTTGTTGATGACGACCGTGAGCGATGCGGGGCTAGTGGTGCTACAGGCTGCTCCAGTAGGTGTACCGGCAGGGTTATTGGCGGAGCGAGCGTCGCGAGCGGCATTATCGGCATCTGACGTTGCTTTAGCATCGGCCTCGGCTTTTTTGGCGTCGTCGATCTTTTTTTGGAGGGCGACTTTGACTCGCCGATCTATCTCTGCGAATTGTTTGGTTTGCTCTAACTGCTGTGCTCTGGTGTCAGCGAGCTGTTTCCAGTCTGCATACGAGAGTAGCAATGCGCAGAGTGCAGCCACAGCAAGAACAATCGATCCACTGAGTGCAAAGCGTGGCGGTCCGGCGTGGCCCTGTTTTGAGCGTCTGTTGCCGACGTGCTTCGTTTTGGGTGATTGTGACATTGTATTTATTATACAAAAACCATCGCGGTAATCGCGACGGCTTTTATGTATGTAGTGATGGTTAATTTACGACTTCGACACCCATACTTCGAGCAGTGCCAGCAATTACTTTGACAGCCGCATCGAGGTCGTTGGCGTTGAGCTGCTCCATCTTTGATTTGGCGATTTCCTCGAGCTGTGCACGAGTGATTTTACCAACTTTGTCGCTGTGCGGCTTGCCTGAGCCTTTTTGGATACCGATAGCAGCGCGAATCGCGTCGTCGGCTGGCTGACCAAGGCTTTTCCAGGTGAATGTTCGGTCCTCGTAGACTTGGATATGCACGATGACGTTTTTGCCAGCATCAGCTTTAGTGGCTTCGTTGAATGGATTGATAAAATCCATCATATTGAGACCCCATTGACCAAGCGTGCTACCGACAGGAGGGCCTGCGGTTGCGCGACCGGCGGGAATGCGTAGTTTTAGATTTCCGATGATTTTTTTAGCCATATATGACCCTTCCAGGGGTACAGGATAACCTTACGGTTTTTCCATCGCGCCGCCAGCGAAGTAGATTCACTTGTCGGACTGCGCGTATCCCTTAACGCGCCGAAGCGCGAATTACTAAATATTTTGAAGCATATTTGAGTAGCGTAACAGCGGTTAGTATAGCAAGAAAGCACTCATTTTGCAACCTTGAGGACAGTAACAGCTGGTGAGAGTGTAGCTGCTGGCTACTTGAGCATAGTGTTGATTCGTCAAAACGCTTCAGACAAAAGCTGCATAGCGTATCTAAATAGTCACCAGTTGTAAAAATGAGCTTATAACTAAAATTACCATCAGCTTCTCGTATACTAGCTCGAACTGCGAATAGGTATTCAACTACCTCTTGTCGATAAGAGTCGTACTAAAAATATCTCGCTATCTCCCTGAAATTGCAGTGGCTTTGCGCCGTATATTTCGAGATTCTTGTGTACTAGCAGAGCAAATTGGACGATATCTCTCACTCCCCTACATTGCCATGCTAGCTAACATACGCCGTAGAGTCGACGATATCCTGCCCAAAAAACGCTTTCGTAGATACTATACTTTCTTGACTTGCAGAGCATCGAGCTCGACAGGAGTGTCGCGACCAAACATGCTTACCATGACTTTGAGCTTACCTTTGGCGGTGTCGATCTCTGAGACCGTTCCGTCGAAGCCCTTGAAGGGTCCGTCGATAATGTTGACTACTTCGCCAGGAGCAAAATCAATCTGATGCTTAGGGTCTTCGACGCCCATGCGCTTCTTGATTTTGGCGATTTCGCTGTCGCTGACTGGAGTTGGTTCGGTGCCGCTACCAACAAAACCAGTGACACCTGGAGTGTTGCGGACGATGTACCATGTCTCATCGGTGAGCTTCATCTCGACCAGCACATAGCCCTGAAATATCTTTGCTTCCACGACTTTGCGCTTGCCGTTTTTGATCTGGATTTGTTTTTCTTTGGGCACAAGTGCGTCAAAGATCTTGTCAGCCATGTCGACTGTTTCGGCACGCTGGCGGATACTGTCGGCAACTTTCTCCTCGTAGCCACTATAGGTATGGATGGCATACCATTGTCTTGTACTGTCGTAACGATTTTTGTGAGCCATAATTGATGTCGTCTACTTTCCTAGCAATAACTTAAATAATTGGTTGAATCCTGCATCAAGTAGCAAGATGATAATCACAAAAAAGAGCGTAAAAGCTATCAGCGCACCGGTCATTTTCCAGGTCGATCGGCGGTCTGGCCAGCGCACTTGGCGCAGCTCGTACCATGAGCCCTTGACATAGCGCCACAGAGGTGATAGCGGATTTTTTGGCCGCTTTACGTGTGAGCTGCGTGTTGATTTTTTTGGATCACTTTTAGCAGCCTCAGCCGCGATGAGTGTTTTGGCAGTTTTCTTGTTTTTCGATGAAACCGGTTTGGTCTCTTTGGGCTCGCTCGCGGTGATACGAGTCACTTTGGTCTGCGAGCTTTTCGCTGGTTTTGCCACGTCGCTTTTCTCCCATTTAAAAAGTCTGCTTAGAGCAGACTGTCAAGTACTATTGTATACAAGGAGTGAGAAAGTGTCAAATGTTGATCACATCGAAGGCATGGTGCTTGTTGTGAAATCTCGTGGAGCCCTGTCGAACTTTGGAGAAGATGGCTACTCGCTTTTTGCACCGCCTGCTATATCGGCGCAGCTGCAGGATCAGAAAAAAGCACCGCAGCAAGCCAAGGCATGTATAAGTTTCCCCGCTTATTCTTCGTCTGCATACAGTATTGACGACGTGAACGGCATGGTTTATCTAGTTAACTCTATCAGATAGCGATAGACGATAGTGATAAAGGGTGAGCGCGGGCTTTTATTTTGGAAAAGACTAACACTTTGTGGACGGCCGTCCAGGAAATGTTAGTGACATGAGATACAGAAGAAGGGATGCAGAGTAAGCAATGTATAGCAAGGAGGATGCAGGCAGTAAATGGGCAATAGGTGGTGGAGGTGAGCTTGATTTGGTGAAACGAAGAAGAGGGAGCTACTTTTTGGCTGGTAGAGTGAAGCTAAACACTGAGCCGTGGTTGAGTCGAGAAGACATGTCGACGGTAGTTGATAGTTTTTTGGCGAGCTTGCGGGTGACGTAGAGCCCGAGGCCAGTTCCGCCAGTTTCGCGGGTACGATAGTCTTCGCTGCGCCAGAATTTTTCAAACACATGTGATTGATCTGACTTGCTGATACCAATACCAGTGTCAATCACCGCGAAATGAAGGGCTGTTCCCTCTTTTTTGATACGGACGGTAACGGAGCCTTCTTTGGTGTATTTGATGGCGTTGGTGATAAAGTTTTGCAAAAGTTCTTTGAGATAGAGCGGACTTGCAGAGACTTTACCTAGTTGTGGGTCAAGCTCGAGGTTGAACTGGAGATTTTTTGACTGAGCTTGGGGTGCGTATTCGTTGTAGAGGCTATGGGCAAGATCCGCGACATCAATTTCCTCTGCTTCGTCAGCCACTCCACGCTCAGCTCGACTGAGCGTACTGAGGTCATTGACCATCTTTGCGAGGAATAGGACTTGTTCGTGCGCCACGTCGATATTTGATTGGAGCGTAGCCTGTGGAATATCTGACCTTCCCATCATGACTTGTATATTTCCTAGCGTACCTTCGGCGATAGTGATCGGTGTGCGCAGTTCATGACTGACGACACTGATAAATTCGTCGCGCTCCTCTTCGAGAGATTTTTGCTTGGTGATATCGCGGAGGATAATGATATAGCCATCGGTTGCATGGGTGTTTGGACTATCTGTACTTCTGATCGGTGAATAGGTAACGCTTAGATTGATAATCTCTTCTGCTATGGTAGCCCGAATATCTTCGCGAGCGACCACACCTTTCGCTGACCTTAGAGCAGTTGAAAGTTTGAACGACTTGCGGTCTTTGGTGCTAAGCGCCAACGCAGTATCGATCGACGTGCCGTTGAGCTCTGCGTTGGTGTCTAGGAGTCCTAAGGTTGCAGCGTTATACATCTGAATCACGCCTTTTTGATCGACCGAAATAACAGCATCGGCGAGATTATTGACTAGTGTCATGATCCGATCACGCTCGTGAGTAGTTTCGTTTTTTGCGTCTGAAAGCTCCTTGCGATCAACTCGTTGCATCTGGCTAATTGTAACCGTGATCATACCAACGATAAATACGCCAACAAGTGTCAGTAGATTTGCCATGAGGTATTGGCTGTTGCCGATGTTGATCACCGTATCGGCAATTGCTGTGACAAAGAGCGCTACAACACTAAGCCGGAGGCCAGTACGCGAAAAAAATTCATAAGAAGCAAGAAACAGTACCGCCCAGGTGCAGATAAACGGCATCGAGAACCCTGTCACCAACAAGATGTATGCGATCGCAAAGGCATGATATGCAACTAATCGGATAGCTGATTCTGTCCGAGAACGAGAAGCGACCGCAAGTTGGTAGGTGCCCAAGATAGACCAGCCGACAGTCACAATGCTAAACACCATGACATTGACGTAGCGTAGCGGATCGACGATATCAAGAACAACCAGGAGCCCATAAAGAAAGAGGATGATTGGCAGCAAAAATCCAGATACGTGGAGCACACCCGTAGTGCGTTGGTCGATATCAGTTGCGTCTCTCATCACTCTCATAATCTACGGCTTATTATAACCATGAGTACGATAAATAGAAAGACAGGCGCAACTATACGATGGGTGAATGCTGTTTGAGCTGTTGACGATGGAGTTTGTAGAGTGGGTCCATGTGTGCGACTTCTTGCCAAAAAAGCGTCGAGTGATTCATCTGTCGTGTATGAGCGAGTTCGTGAGCGATAACATAATCTATGAGTGGATCTGGTAGCTTCATGAGCGCTATGTTCAAACTAATCGTCCCCGTACTACTACAACTCCCCCACCGACCGCCGCTATGAGTCAGGCGCACTCGTTCGTACGAGGCGTTATGCTGCACGGCCAGTTGCTTGAGGCGGTGAGCAAGGTAGCTTTTGGCTTCGCGTCTGAGTATCTTTACTACGGTGTCGCGAACCTGCTGCTGGACTCTAGGGTCGGCGAGCTGGGCGCCGTCGGGAAGCAGCACGAGCAAGCGAGAGCGCTCGATGCGTGCTGTTGGCTCTTTCACCATGTTGGTGGCAACGACCGCAAGCGTGTGCGAGCGCCCGATCTGCTGACCATCGAAATAGACTGACGCCCGTGGGGTTTGCTCGGTGAGTGCTCTCAGCGATTCGCGAGAGGAGTTGATGGTCGTGCGCACCATAGCGAGTGGCATCAGCCGAGGTGCGGAAACGACGATGCGCCCATCAGTACCAACGTGCATACGAACTGCGCGTGCTCGGGTGTTCCGACGGATAACGATCTCACCGAACTCGGGGTCATTGAAAATATGGGTTGTTGCCATCAGCGGGCAAGACGCGAGGAGCGGTTGGTAGGCTGCTCTACAGCACGCTGAACACTAGGGGTAGCGTGCAAGGCAGGACGATTAAGCTCACCGAGACGTTTGAGGACGACTTTTACCTGACTAGCATAGGTATGTTTGCCGCTAATCACGACAGCTTTTTCTGATTCATGAGGTGGGCTAAATGTTTTGAGTGTGCGTACAAATTCATCTTTTGTCATGGTTTTGTTACGCATAGTGCGATCGAGTGAGGTGTTGAGGTCGGTCTGCACCCATATAAAGAGTGGGATGTAGCCTTTTGACTTGGCCCAAGCGACAAACTCTGTGCGTCGAACGCGACTATCGCTGTTGCCCTCAAACACGAAACTCGCACCTGTTTTGGTCAGTTCTCCGAGAACGTAGCCGATGAGCTCTCCGGCGGAACTGTCGTCGGTGCTGTGGGTTTCGAGGAATAAACTATCGATAAATGGCATATGGAATGTTTCGGCCAGTTTCTCCGCAAACTGACTTTTGCCGCTCCCCGGGATGCCGACCATCATGATGGCGTGTGGCCGCGATAACTGAAGTGACTGCATGTACATCAGTATAACAGAGGAGTGGTGGTTTATGAAGTACACAGCTCACTCACATGAACCTGCGCTGCTGGATCTAAGATCGAGATAAGAAAAAATGACCTACATAAATGCACGTCATGCTTTCTACTGGCAGGGGCTTAAGGATGATTACCGAACCTATTGTGGTATAGTATCTGTATGATAACAATACGAAACGCAACGTATGACGACCTAAAAACTATCATTGATATGGGGGAGGACCTGCAGAACGAGTCACGCGAATTTGAGCCGTTACTTGTATTTAAGTGGCAAGATTCTTTTGACCACTACGCAACGGAGCTACGAAATCAAAACGC
>CAZPEO010000018.1:0-13612 GCA_964585675.1 uncultured Candidatus Saccharibacteria bacterium
CCTCGCGCACTCGTATATATTCAAGCTCCAGTGCGCTACTTACTATATAGTTTACCAGACTTAGTACCAAACCAGTAAGCACCGAGTGCCAAAATGTCATCTGAAGACCTGGCGCTAGTTTGAGTGAAATATATACCATCAGACCATTGACGATGATCGTAAAGAGCCCTAGAGTCACAAGGATCGCAGGTAGGGCTAATATAATCACTGCTGGGCGCAATATGCCATTTATGATCGAAAAGATCAGACCAGCGAGCAGAAATACACCGACACTAGCATCGATCTGAGCTTCGCTATAGCCCGTCCCAAAGATACGCACCGCTACCCACAGACCGAATGAGTTCAGAATCCAACGGATAATGAACACCAGAAATTGACGTTTCATATTGCTGCTTAGTATAGTGTTTTAACTCAAAAAAAGCTAGCGTTATAGTGCTGTTGGCAGCGACCCGCTCAAATTTTCGTGACCGTCTGCTGTGATCAAGATGTCGTCCTCGATCCGCACACCTATCCCCTCCTCGGCGATATAAATACCTGGCTCAACTGTCAATACCATGCCTGGCTTGAAATAGCGTGGTGCACCGAGGCTGTCATGTACATCGATACCAAGTCCATGGCTAATCGCATGAGGAAAATACTTGCGGTACGTCTCAGTGTCGTCACGATCACTCAGTAAACCTAGTTTTTGTAGCGCATCTTTCATGATCTCATCCACGGTGGCGATATATTCACTCACAAGCAGATCTGGACAGAGGAGCGCAACGATCTCATGGTGGGCATACTCGACAGCTGCATGAACATCTCGAAATCGTTTCGTAGGGTTGACGCAGTAGGTGCGTGTAATGTCTGCTGCATACCCGTCTACTCGTGCGCCAACATCGATGAGCACACCTGCACGTTTAGAGAGTTTGCTCTGGTTTGCAGTATAGTGCAGGGTGATTGCATTTGCACCGCTGGCGACGATTGGCTCATAGGCATGTTTGGCGTTTACACGCCTAATGTCACTCGTCATATCAGCTTCTATCTCGTACTCATGTTGGTACGTGGCAAGGCTTTTGCGTATCTTAGCAAACGATGCACATGTCAGCGTGACCGCACGGCGAATCACCGCTATCTCATCAGATGACTTTACTGCCCTTAGCTGCGAAAGCTGCTTGGAGCAATCTTCGACGCGCGCGAAGAGACGTGCGAGCTGCGCATGTAATTCTAAAGGCGCTGGATTGGCCACGAAAGGATGTGTGTGTCGAGGACTGATGGTATATACCATACTATGCTGTTTAGCCAACTTCCGGAGCATCGGTTCATATTCTTTTGCGTTGATTATTTCGTTTGCACCGCTCTTCGCCTTGATCGCCACCTCGTCATACATACCATCAAAAATCTCTTCGAACTGACTACGCTCGGGACGTACCAGCGTTACGCGCTTTCTTGACCCATCAATTATCGCCTTCCAACCAGGCTCTGTGATACCAGTCAGCCACAAAAAATTCGCCTCTTGCAAAAAAGGTGCTGCCATATCATTCGTCAACTGCATTGGTCTATAAGCAGTAATTATGCATAATTGCCCTTGTGACACTTC
Organism: uncultured Candidatus Saccharibacteria bacterium; assembly: GCA_964585675.1. Classification (GTDB taxonomy): domain Bacteria; phylum Patescibacteriota; class Saccharimonadia; order Saccharimonadales; family Saccharimonadaceae; genus Saccharimonas. The sequence continues at coordinate 1,580 of CAZPEO010000018.1, forward strand.
AAAGTAACGGATAAGGTTTGTGTTATGTATAGCAGCAGACATCACATAACCTTACACTGGGCTATAATTTATAGAAAAATTGATACCTGGAGACGGGCTATAGTTAGGGGTTATCACATAGCTACCAGTACATGTTGTCGACGCACCCGGTGCGAGGACGTATGATTGACACGTATACACTGGAGTTTGCGGACTAATACCATTTGCAGGAACCACGACCGTGTTGAACGAGGCGATATTCATGCTCTTTTTGTTTGAGGTTGGTGCATTGACTGTGATAGAAGCATTCACTGTGTCCCCGTAGGATACGACCGCTGGCGAAGTAGCTGTGGAAATAAGGAGAGACCCACTCACCGAGCTTCCCGAGCAATCAAACCCTTGCGTAACACCATCCTGGGTGACCCTTGCGTACACATCTGGCACCGCTTTACTCTTCACGTCGATGCAATACGAGTAATCATCACCACTATTATAGGTTGTTGTAATATTACTTGATCCTTTATACGAACTGGGTATACTTGTAGGGTAATTATTGTTAAAGGTACGAGAGTGCTTCATTGCTGCTGAAATTGCTATCGTCTCATTTTTTACTTCAACCGTTGCTGTCCGCACACGCCAACTACCAAAAGCAAAAATAGTCATACCGGCGAGCATAGCGATGACAGTGATAACGATGATGAGTTCGACGATGGTGAAGGCGGGCTCACGACGCTTATGCCTAGTGATCATGGACGCAGTGTAGCATTTGATGTGCTTACTGGCAAGCTGATGGGTGTTTTGTGGAGCAATTGAGCTTTTTTAGGGCCAACTACGGCCGTGAGTTGTTCGACCGAGGCATCGTTGATTCCTCTCGTACTACCAAAGGCTTTGATGAGTTTCTTGCGAGTTGCTGGCCCTATACCAGGGATATCTTCGAGCGTACTACGAGTTGCTGCTGAGCGCTTGAGGGTAGTATGGTAGCTGACCGCGAAGCGGTGTGATTCGTCGCGAATTCGCTGAAAGAGCTTCAGTAGCTCGTCATACGGACTCACGCTATCCCCCCCGCGCAGATTACGCGAATGCCCCCCGGCATTGAGGCGCCCAACATGTAGATTGATGATGAAATACTCTTTTTCTTCAAGCACTGCCACGCCAGCAGTATGCGTTTGCTGAAGACGCCTAACAAAACTATCATTCACGATCGAACCTCGTTTTGACACAATTAGCTCTTCCTCTCGCTTAGCGATTCCAACTATTGGCACTCTCATTCCCGCCGTTTGTACAGCCTCAATTGCTGCACCCAATTGCCCTTTGCCACCATCAATCACCATCAGGTCGGGCACCCCCCATCCTTTTACGTTTTTTTCGCTACATCTTCGCTGTATCGTCTCGCGCATATTCGCGACATCGTCATTGCGCTGAGTATGCATTTTGAACTTACGGTACTGACTGCGGTCACTGACGCCATTTGTAAACACTACCATACTCGCCACGACATGCGTGCCGCTCATATGACTAATGTCGTAGCCTTCGATACGAGCTGGCACCTGCGGTAGACCAAGCAACTCCGCCAATTGCAACAAAGCCTTGTCTTTGCTGATATCCAGAAATTCTTTGTCGCCGAACATGATTCGTCGCTGAAGCTCCTTGAGGTGTGTCAACTTATTTCGCAGCTCGGCTGCGCGCTCGAACTCTTGAGCCTTCGCAGCTCGTTTCATGTCTTTTTCGATCTCCTTAGTGATTTTGACTCGTCCACCTTTGATGTATTGGATAAGTTTTTTGAGATTTGTTTTGTACTCGGCGCTCGTCATATCTCCTCGCGGGCTCAGGCCCATATGAACGTCAAGATCAGGGCGACGGTCGATGGGCGCTTTGGTGTAGTATGGAAACACTTTGCGTAAATACCTGAGAGCTTTCTTGACTGCATATCCATTGTAGAATGGTCCTATGTATGTGGCCTTGTCGTCGGCTGGGTTGCGCGTGAAACTAACGTGCGGCCAATCGCTTTTCATGTCGATCCGCACAAATGTCTGCGACTTATCATCGCGAAGAAGTATGTTGTAGCGCGGCTTGTAGCGCTTAACCATTTCGCTCTCAAGAAACAGTGCGTCAATCTCGCTCTCGGTCTCGACCCAATCTGTATCGTAAATCTCGTTGACCAGCGCGAGCGTTTTCATGTCAAAGTCTTTTTTGCTTTGGAAGTACTGTCGCACGCGGTTCCTTAGCACAGCAGCCTTGCCGACATAAATAATCTCACCTGAAGAGGATTTGTGAAAATACACACCCGCACTCAGCGGTAGTATTTTGAGCTTTTCGGCAAGCATCCTATGCATACCTCTAGTATACTGTGCGCCGTGTGTATGCAAAAATCTCTCGTCAAAACGAGAGATTTTGTGTGTCTAGAAGCAGCGTCTAGTGCGTGACTTTCTTTTCAAGTGTTTTTGCTTCATCGATCCATCCTTGCACTTCTGCCTCAGACGGGACTCGATTGACAAGATTTTTTTGATCGTTCACTTTTGCAAATTTCACCACGAGATTTGCAGCGTTACGAATAGCGAGTTCGACTACGCTGTCGACTCCAGCAGCTTCTAGTAGATCGCTAAATTCTTCGCCCACTCCTTTGATGCGCATCAGATCGGCACGGTTCACCCATTCGAGGATATGCGCTTCAGAAAATCCAGTTTGCTCCGCTAGGGCTTTACGACCAGCTTTAGGCCCTGCAACTTCAAGCAGCTTCTCTGTCGTACGAATCCCTACTTCCGCTAGTTTTTCTCTGTACGCAGGGCCAATTCCCTCGATATCGATAATGCTTGTCATACGCACCTCCTTTTTCAGATTTGTACTATCATCTAGTATATGTCGACCGCATGCTATTTGGTATAGCCAAGCAGCATGTCGCTGAGATGACCTGCTGGCACCATGCCCACAACAGTATCAACAACCTTGCCATCCTTAAAAATATTCATATTTGGGATACTTCGCACTTCATACTTAGCTGCAAGCTGCGCGTTGTCGGAGCCATCCTCTATGTTTACTTTTACGATATCGACATGCTTATCTAGTTTTTCTGCCAAATCATGCAAAATCGGTGCCATCGCACGACACGGCGGGCACCACTCTGCCCAGAAATCTACAAGTACGATTTTCTTGCTCTTTAGCACTTTATCTTCAAATTCTTGTTTTGTCGTTGTGTTATATAAAGCCATACTTCTAGTATAACACTCGCGGTGCTATAGGCTTCTTGACATAGCTATTCTCACAAAGGAGCGGCGCGGCGCTCTATACGCGCACACATTGAGAGCGCTATACTATACTCATGACTACCTCACAACAACCTCTTCACTCACTACTGTCGCTCAAGGGCAAAACCGCTCTCATCACGGGCGCTGCGCAAGGAATCGGTCGGGCTATCGCTGAACGCTATGCCGAAGCTGGGGCGAATTTACAGCTACTCGATGTCAGCAAAGACTTGCTTGAACAAACTGCGGGTGCGCTGCGCAAGCAATATCAGATAAAAGTAGAAACATACACAGTAGACCTTGGCGATAGCGCCGCGTTAGAAGAATTTTGGGATAATTTATCACCCGTGCCTGATGTCCTTGTGAATAATGCTGGCATCTTTTGGCCAAAGCGCCTCGAAAAAATCGATACCGAAAGCTACGATAAAATTATGAATATTAACACCAAGTCCGTCATTATCAATTGTCGAGAAATGCTCAAACGCCGCGGCGGACGGCCTGGGACAATCGTCAACATCTCTTCCATCGAAGCAGTCAAAGGCATGACCTATGACATGATGCTCTATGGCGCCAGCAAAGCCGCCGTGCTTGCCGTTTCGCGCGCAATCGTCAAGGACCACGGCAAGGATGGCTGGAAGTGCAACACGATTTTGCCTGGCGGAGTCAGCACGCCAGGCGGTACGGCAATGGCAAAGGCCGCACTCAAAAGTCTTGATTTTTCTATTGTCGCCACGAGTGTCAAATTTGCACTGCGTATGCCAACAAAAGGCATCGGCAAACCAGACGATATTGCCCGCGCAGCATTGTGGCTCGGTACTCCCGCCAGTGATTTTATGAACGGCGCAGAAGTAGTTGTTGATGGCGGCTTTCTCGCTGTCTAACTATGCCAATTTTGACACGAAAATTCCCAGCATCACGACCACACCCATAATACGGCGGACTCCCGCTTCGCCAAATCGAATTTCGAGGTAGCTCCACAAAAATGCCGCGCCGAAAAATATTAGTTCAAAAAATGTGTGAGCTCTACCTGCTGCAAATAAATTACTGCCAATTATCCCCACCAGCATCAAATAAACTGGCACATTCGGAGGCTGCCCCACGATGTATTTGCCTGTATTGTCTTGAAACAATAGTTTTGCGATGCGCTTCATTCGCTTTATTGTAACAAATGCTTGGTATATCCACGCCGCACAAGCTCATCATATGCCTCCCACACATCTGCCGGAATCTCTTGTTCAATCTGAAACCCAAGTTTTGGGTATTCCTTGATGCGCTGCAAGTCCCCGACCATAACGTTCGCAACATAGCCGAACGGATATGTCTCACTCCGCGTATACTCATCGAGTGAGACGTTCATTGCCGAACAAATCACACTGGGCTTATCTTTTGACGGCCACTGTTTCATCAGGGTCGCATATGCGCGCCTAAGCATGTAGGGCTTATGAACGAGTGCGATTGCCGTTGGCATTTCACCTATTTCAGAAAGCCGCCTATAAACAAACCGTATATTTTCACCACTATTTGTTGATTCATCTTCTACTATAATTTTTTCTGCGGGTACACCAAGCTCAATAGCCCTACGCTTATATACATCAGCTTCATTCTCGGTGAATACATCGCGTGTAATTTTTCCCCTCGCACCACTAAATAAAATCTTTGGCGCAAAGCCATCGGTGTAGAGTTTAGCACACCAATCAGCTGTTCGAATATCCGAGCTTCCTAGTCCAATAATGATATCAACCTTCTCGAGTGGCTGTTCGAAGCGCATGTAGTCCCAAATAATCTCGGCAAGTTCTCGATCAGATTTATGCGAGTTCATATCGTCTTTCATTCATACTTATTATCTTTCTTGCCTTAGCACCAAGCACTTGCTCGGCAGCTCTGACCATTGTAGAAACATCTTCATTTTCATCGGTGATAAATTCTTTTTGCCTAATTTCCCCGTCATGCCACCACGATTTCGATAAGAGCCGTTCACGCTGTGTCTCGTAGTCGGGTGCCACTAGCCACAGAATCGACTGCTCCACCTGTGTCAACCCATCCTTCAGCCTTGCTATGCGCCCAGTCTCAGAGTCTTCATATTGCCACTTGATCAAAATAATATCGTATTCTTTTGTTGCTTCATCGCACTCTTCAATGATCTTTTCGCGTAAGTTCACCTGCGTAGACCCTCCTATTACATCTACGCTTGTTGGCGAGACGTATATACTTCTACCTTTCCATCCGAGCTTTTCAACAATTAGATTACCTACCTTACACTCGTCCATAAATGTTTGCTTGCCGACTGCGCTATTACCAAAAACCCAGACAATCTCTGTATATGTCTTATCTCTCATCATATATTTCTTCAAACCACTCTAGTATTTGCCCTGCAGGCAGACCGCACAGCTCAGTGACATCAAGCTGACGCGCCTCAAGAACTTCCTCGACTATCCATGTGCCCACTTTATAAACCCGATATTCCTCTTGAGTTTCTTCGTCCCAAAACGCCCACCTCTGCCAAGTTTGACCGGTGTCTTCAAAATACTCCTCAGCCGCGATTGTCTTTAGCGCTTTATACCAGCCACGCACTTTATCTCGCTCGTCTTGCCAGTTCGCATAACGCGGTGTCGACTCGGCATAGCGCATTTCAAACACGACAGCCTTTCCTTCGGCAATCGCTGAGTCGATACCAGAGAATTTACCATCTGCGTAGGTAAATTTATCGGCCATGTGATACCCTTCATGAAAAATAAGGGGTTTAATTTTTTGCTTTTGCATCTCTCTATCGGCAAAATCTTTATTAATCTGAACAGCCATTTCTTCATGTGTATTTGCATGACCTGTAGCACCCACCGTCATAGCAGGCCATCTGTCATCAAAACGTAGCTTTATTGGGTAAGGCAGAGATGGTAAAACTTTTCGTAAATCCACAATGCTTTTGTTGATTTCATCGACAAATTGCTCTTCAATCTCGCGATTTTTCCATTCAAGAACCTCGATATCGCTTATAAGTGGAACTTCTATGCTCATATTTCTAACCCATAACTTTCTGCGCAGCACTGTCGGCTACTTCGCAAACTTTTGCATGATACAAAAGTTCAGGATTTTCCTTGCACACCTCGCAGATCAGCACCAAATCATTGCACTGTGAGTAGGCGCAGTTTTCGAAATTACTCGTTTTGCCACTGCAGTGCGTGCACTCGCCAATCGTTTTTGCGTTGTCGCTGAAGTTAATTGTCATGCGCTTATCAAACACTCGCAGCGAACCTTCCCACAGTCCGTCGTCACCGTACTTTTCACCGTATTTCACAATCCCGCCGTCGATTTGGTAAACTTCTTTGAACCCGCGCTTCTTCATCATGGCAGATATCACTTCGCAGCGAATTCCTCCCGTACAATAACTAATGACCTTCTTATTTTTTATGTCGTCGTACTTGTCGCTTTCTAGTTCGGCGATAAAGTCGCGCGATGTATTGGTATTTGGTATGACAGCATTTTTGAATTTACCGATACGTGCTTCATGCTCGTTGCGACCGTCAAAAAACACTACGTCGTCACCGTATTTTTCCACCATCTCGTTGACTTCATGCGGCTTCAAGTGTTTGCCGCCGCCTATTACGCCGTCCATATCGACATCAAATTCATCATCGCTATTTTTGAATCCCACGAGTTCGCGGCGCGCTTTGACGCTCATGCGCGGAAAGTCGTCACCCGTGCCATCGCTCCATTTCCACATGATGTCCGCAAACGGCGCATATTGCCTGCAGGCCTTTACGTATGATTTGCAGGCCTCGATATTGCCCCCAACCGTACCATTAATTCCATGTCGGCTAATGATAATTCGCCCTTTTAGTCCCAAACTATCGCAAAGCGTTTTCTGCCACAGTTTAACTGACTCTGGGTCAGCGATTGGAGTAAATTTGTAGTAGAGAAGTATCTTTTGCACAACCTCATTATACCGTATAATGAATCTATATGGCACTGACAGCTCAAGACAAACGTGAAATTGGTGAAATCGTCGTAGAAGTCACGATGCCGATGTTTGAGATGGTATTTGAGCGCTTCGATGGGCTCGATCGACGCATGGACAAACTCGAAGGTCGCATGGATCGACTAGAAGGTCGCATGGATAAGCTCGAAGGTCGTATGGATCGGCTTGAAAATGAATTCCGTGACTTCAAATCGTATATCACCTCGAGACTCGACCAACTCGAAGCCAAGATCAATCACCTCGAAGAACGCTACAACGAACGATTTGGCTACGTCGAAGAAGATGTCACCACCCTCTACCAGCTCGTCAATAAACTCGAAAAAGGCACCAAAGAAGAAAAGGTATTTGCTGAAAACGCCATCGTCAAGCACCTTCCGGCTATCTACCATGCCGTTACCGCGATCGCGAAAAAGTACGAAATCGATCTTTCGAAATCGTAGTTTATACTGGTGCGCGTAAAATCTTATCTATCGACTTACCCTTTGCAAGTTCATCAACCAACTTGTCGAGGTAGCGACCCTCGCGGGTGATTCTATCTTCGATTTCCTCGACTCGTATACCGCAAATCGTGCCAGTAATGAATATACGGTGAGGATTTAGGCGCGGCGCTGTATCAAAAAACGTCTCAAAATCGAGTTCATTACTTAAAACTTCGTGAAAACTTTTTTCGTCGTGCCCTGTCAACCAAAAAATAATTTGGTCGAGCTCTTGCTTCGTTCGACCTTTTCGCTCAACTTTTGCTATATAGAGCGGGTAAACTCTAGCGACACTCATCTGATGGATTGTTCGCATCGCCATATAAGTAATAACTGCTTTACTGTGCCGCCAGCTGCCGATGTGTCCCAGCAGATAATATAACCATAGCCAGTGTATAAACAATTCCTGTCGCACACACATGCAGCACACTATGACCTGCAGCCACCAGTGCGACGCCAGTTAGAGCTGTTATGGTCATAAGACCGTAGCTGACTTTAAGGGCTGTTTGGTGCGGTCGAAACAAAAGCCCAACACCGACTATAAGACTTGATAGAGCAACAATAATATGAAATATAAGCATATGCTTAGTATAGGCTATATTAACTGATTTGACAAATTGATGGTATTTTGATATAATGATTCATTATTCTATTGCGCTCTCTTAAAAGCTTGTAGTATACTTAACTTACTATGAACGTACAGCGTTCCTCTATTCGCCGATATGTCGGGACGTGACCGACCGCTGGCGAAATAAACATTATCAATACTTCTAATCAGTACATCTCTAAAGGAGGTTCATGCAAAAAAATACTCTAAAACTGTTTTGGAATTACTCGAAACCCTATGCCGTACAGCGATTCTTAGTAATACTTTTTCCAACGCTCGCCGTGCTCGCAAGCGCATTTGCCGGTCCACTTATACTCTCGCATATACTCAACCTTATCCAAGAAGGGAGTGCGACGGTGGCCAGTACTCTACCAATTATTGCATGGTACCTTGTCACACAACTATTTGGTGAAGTAGTGTTTTGGAGATTTGCGCTTTATTTTACTTGGACATTTGAATCTAGTGTGCAGCGAGACATCTACACCGATGTGTTCAAGAAACTTTCCCACGAAAGCCTCGGGTTTCATGCAAATCGATTTAGTGGCTCTCTGGTGAGTCAAACGAACAAACTTATAGGTGGCTTTGAGCGCTTCTGGGATACCATTATCTGGCAAGCCACTCCAGTATTTGTGACGATTGTAGCAACCGTAGTGATAAGTAGCTTTTATTTTCTTCCGTATGCGCTATTTATCCTCCTAGTGTCGATCATTTTTGGTTTCGCCGTTTACCGTGGTTCGAGCTTCATGCGCGCACTTAACACAAGGGAGGCACAGGCCTCAACTAAGCTGAGCGGATATCTCGCTGATATGGTCAGCAACATTGTTGCGGTTAAGTCGTTTGGAAATGAGAAAACCGAGTTTACACGAAGCAAAATCCATGCCAATGCGTGGCGAGCAACATCTCTGAACTCAATGTGGGGCTTTCTCAAGGTCAGTACAATTTACTCGAGCCTACTCGTTATTGTGAGTGGTGGCGCGATCTTTGCGGCAGTATACGCGAGCGAGCATAAGTATATTTCTATTGGCACTGTATACCTACTGCTCACTTTCACCCTTTCTGTCACGCGACAACTATGGGAGATGAACAGCATTATGCGAAACTATAATCGAATCATGGGCGACTCTTTTGACATGGTAGAGATACTTGGCAATGAGTATACGCTTGTCGATCATTCTCAGAGCAAATTAACTCCGAAAGTTGGCAAAGTAGAGTTTCAGTCAATAGATTTCACTCATGATAAGGGCGAAGGCGAACATGTATTTAACGACTTTTCCCTGATAATCGAGCCCGGTCAGCGCCTAGGATTGGTTGGTCATAGCGGATCGGGAAAAACTACGTTTACTAGTCTAATGCTGCGCTTCTCTAACGTTGATAGTGGCAAGATTGTAATTGATGGACAAGATATCGCCAATGTTACACAAGAAAGTCTGCGACAGTCAATCGCTTATGTGCCGCAAGAATCGGTACTTTTTCATCGACCGTTGTCTGAAAATATTGCATACGGCAAACCATATGCTTCAGAAGCTGAAATTATTGCAGCAGCCAAAAAAGCTAACGCGTGGGAATTTATCAAGAATTTACCTAATGGGCTTGATACTCTCGTTGGCGAACGTGGAGTCAAATTAAGCGGTGGGCAGCGACAGCGCATTGCAATAGCTAGGGCAATCTTAAAAGATGCGCCTATCCTCGTGCTTGATGAAGCCACCAGCGCGCTCGATAGTGAGTCTGAAAAGCTCATCCAAGCCAGCCTCGATACACTCATGAAAGGACGTACCAGTATTGTCATCGCTCACCGTTTGAGCACTATCGCAAAACTCGACCGTATCATCGTGCTCGATCACGGCAAGATCGTCGAAGACGGTACACACGCAGAGTTGCTCGCAAAAAACGGCACCTATGCAAAACTATGGAACCATCAATCTGGTGGATTTATCGAAGAATAAATGTATCAGAAAATAAACTTACGCCGCGGCAATCTGCCACGGTGTAAGTTTTTGCTAATACGTAGACTTAGGCTGATTTTTCTTCAGCAGCGTCAGCTGGTTCTTCGCCCGCAACTTCGACATCGGTTTCATCGACCGCGTCACCAGCAGCAGCTTCATTGGCAGCTTGCAGAGCAGCAGGCTCCCATACGCTCGCAATCATGAGGTCAGTGATCTTTGGTCGCTCTTCCTCGTCTTCGTCATCACCGCGGCCATCGTCTCTCTCTACGAGCTCCACGCCAGCAGGCAAGATAATATCGCCCACTGTTACACGATCACCTGCTTCCTTGAGACCAAGAATCGAAACTTCAAGCGCCTCTGGCAACTCCATTGGTAGCGCACGAATCTCAACCTTATCAAGAGCCTGCAAGACCATCAAACCGGCTTTTTCGGCTTCGCTCTCACCTTCGCCAACGAGTCGAATCGATACGTTTGTCACGACCGGCTCGTTCGCGTCTACCGCGTGAAAGGCAATGTGACGCACAACTCCGTGTTTGGTCGGATCAAAGTCAATATCTTTGATCATGGCGATGCGTCGCTTCGCACCCGTCAAATGTACCGGTGTATGTTTGCCTGCTTCGTCGACAACTTTACGAACTTGCTGTGCATCAGCTTGAACCGACAGAGGCTCCATGTCAGCGCCATAGACTACACCGGGTGTCAGGCCTTGCCGGCGCAAATTTCTAACTTTTTTGCCGTGAAGCTCTCTCACGACCACATTAAGACTTACTTTGTCTCCCATCTCTCTCCTTTCAGGATACGTTTACGGAGTTATCCAATACTACTATTATATCATACATCTCCGCCAAGTCTAAGATATGCTACAATCAGAACTAGTGGAAGCAATTCTTAACATCATCACAGGTATCGGCGTTCTGGCTGTGCTTTTTGTGATTTATGCCGAGTCAGGCCTGCTTATTGGGTTTTTCCTGCCGGGTGACAGCCTGCTATTTACCGCCGGATTTTTGGTGCAACAAGGCGTGGGGTCATTTGGTCAGATAAATATTCATCTCTTCGCATTTCTATTGTTTTTGTGTGCACTTTTTGGACAACAAACTGGCTACTTCTTCGGCAAAAAAGTTGGCCGCAAATTATTTAATCGTAAGAACTCGCGACTCTTCCGCAAAGAAAACTTAATCAGAACCGAAGAATTCTATAAAAAGCACGGACACATTGCGATCGTTCTTGCCTGCTTCGTACCGATCATTCGAACATTTGTACCTATCGTCGCCGGTGTCAGCAAAATGAAATACGTAGAGTTTCTCCCCTATAATTTCCTCGGTGCATTTACTTGGACATACAGCTTCACCTACCTCGGCTATTACGCAGGCGATGTGCTTCACAAAATGGGCGTCAATATTGAAGTCGCAGCCCTCATCATTATTTTCCTTAGCATATCTCCCATGCTTTGGCACGCCCTTCACACCAAAGAAAAACGCGCAAATTTATTGTCAAGCACAAAACGCGAATTGCAAATCGTTTTTGGACGAAAAAAAGATCTTTAAAGTAGTTCTTTTAGGTATTTCCCCGTAAAGCTCGCGGGGATTTTTGTTATGTCTTCTGGCGTACCTATTGCAATGACTTGTCCGCCGCCTTGACCGCCCTCGGGACCCATGTCGATAATATGATCAGCGCACTTAATAACCTCGAGATTGTGCTCGATGATTATCATGCTATTGCCACCCTCGACGAGCTTTTGCAAAATCTCAAGTAGCTTCTTGACATCGGCTGTGTGCAGTCCGGTCGTTGGTTCGTCGAGAATATACAGTGTCTTGCC
>CAZPEO010000019.1:0-12709 GCA_964585675.1 uncultured Candidatus Saccharibacteria bacterium
AGCATCAAGCATCAGGTATCTAGTATCAAGTATCAAGAGAATAAGAAATAAGAGTTGTTTGTTGTTCTTATGGTGTGTCACGATGTGTTGCTTCTGGGGCGTGTTTGCGGGGTTTGCGAAATGGATTGACGTAGCTACCGACGACTTCGTGGAGCTCTGGTTCGGGGATTTTTGCTTCTGAGTGGACGACGATTGAAGTTCGGCTGATTTCGATAATCTGTGAGCGGTGGATAACGAGCTCTGTATCGTTGAAGCTCTTCAGTAGCGGTCGGCGAACGGTAAGTTGCTGGACGATGAAGCTACCTGTGTCGATCGTATAGTCAACGACTTTGCCGAGTGATTTTTTGCGCTGGTCAGTTACCTTCATGCCGACCAGAGAGAAGTTGAGATCGGCAAGCTCTTGTAGTTTAATCACGTCGGATAGCGGCACGATTTCTTCGATTGAGTCAACAATCATTCCAAGATCACTTAACTCGCGGATATCGACAATACGTAAGATGTTTGTCTGCTGGTTTTTGAGCAGATGGCCCGTGACAGCGTAGCAAAGAATAGAAAGTGTTGCGGGGTCGATAATCGGCTCACCAGTACGTGCAATCTCGCCACCTGTCTGGAGGCTCATAACTGGTGAGTTGAGAAGTGATGAGCCTAGCAGTATCATGTCTCTAGTATACCAGCTAGTTAAACGGGTTTGTCCGCCCGGAGGGCAACACAAGAGGTGTGCTGCCGCTATTAAGTGACTTTACCTTTTTGATAGTTTGGGTGTCGAGAGTGGGAGATGAGGGTGTGGTTAGTGTCGTGTCAGTCACTGAACTACTCGATATCGTTTCGTTTAGTAAGAATGTTGCGGCTGAAAGTCCTCCGATAGCAAAGAGCGCAAACAGCACCACATGATAACGATGGAGGATTTTTGCAAGTGTTGTCTGTAGTTGATTGGCATCAAAGTCAGTTTTCATTATCGTACATATACCTCTATTGATAGTGCATCACTCGTCACGCTATTGTTATCTTTTTCGCTGCGCGAGATACCGATAGTTGCGATACGCATTCGGAAGAGACCTTGCTCAATGGAGTGAATAAAATTTAACAATTTGTAGTAGTCTACTGGGTTGGCGAGGGTGACTGTCGCGATACGCGACTTTATGTTTGCCGGTACAGACTGGGTAGCGGCTGTACCAGTACCGGCTGGAGTAGCAGGTGTGGCAGTCGCTTTTGTATCGCTAAAAGTAATATTTGTAATGCTGAGACCTGCATCGGCTGCATATTTTGTGATATCTTCGATAATTTTATCCTGATAGACATACAGCTGGCTCTCTGCGACAAGCTGATTTGTCTTGACGACGGTCGCCGCTTCTTTTTCGAGAGTAGCTTGAGTGAGCTTGAGCCGAGCAAGGTCTTTGCTGCTATCTTGTGCTTTGGCGGCAGTAGTCCGTGCCTCAGCGGCGTAGTCCGCAACAAGGCCGCGTCCATACAAGAAGAGTGCACCACCAGCAATCACAAGAAAAATCATAATAATAGTCAAGGTGAGGCGGAGTCTTGTCGGGGTCATAGGGGCGACTTTTTTCATGATACCTTCTTCAATAAATCTTTTGAGTAGGTGACATTATATGTGGCGGTGAAAGGGTACTTTTTTGCGGGTCCTTCAGTGACTGACTGAAAGCTCACTTCTGAGAAAAGGCCAGATTGTTGCAAACTCGATTTGATTTCAACAGCTTTTGGATAAGAGATTGTCTGGACGGTGAGTGTTGTGGGCGTTCCGAATGTTGTAGGATCTATCGAGATTTTGTCGAGCGCAGAACCTTCTGGCAAAGCGGCGGCTAGCTTCAGAATAATTGCCGTATAGGGCACTTGTTGATCGAGAATATATTTTGCTGTAGAGAGATTGGTTGCGAACGTTGCAGCGCTCGCCTTTGTTGCATTGTAGCTAGCAGTATTTTTTTCGTTCTCTTGGATCGCTTGTTCATTGCGGGTTTTCTCTGTAGAAAGCACCAAGAACGAGCCGGCTATCTCGACCATGAGGAGCACAACTAACAGCCCAAAAAGTATTGTGTAGCGTAGAAGCAGCGTGTTGCTTCTTGCTGCTGCTAATTGGCGTTTATCTTCATGAGGGAGGAGGTTGATCATTTCCATACCTCACTTTGCTGAACACTCGCAAGGCCCGCAACGGTAATATAACGTGGGCGGAACTGCTTGTTTGGCTCCTGAAGTGTACCAAAATTGAGCTTCTGCCATGGGCTCGCTACGCGCGCGGGCATGACTAGTTCGTTTGTAAAGTACTCGCCAATCCCCGGGACATTTGCACCCCCGCCAACGATAAGTACTTGTTCGATTTTCTTGTCGTCGTTGAGACGTTCGTTGTAGTAGCGGATGACTTTTCGTATCTCTCCTGTGATGCGGCCAAGACTGGGCTTGAGAGCTGTCATGAGTTTTGCCTGACGAGGTCCGGCGTTGAGGCCATTGAGGACTTTGAGCTGGTGGGCATTTTCGAGCGTCGTGTTGAGATGCTTGGCTATCTCTATTGTAAACGTGTTTCCACCGATACCGGCACCACCTGTTACGCGAATTGCTCCGTCTGCGAGCACCGCAATATCTGTAGTAGTAGGGCCAATATCGACAATCAGTGAGCAAAGATGTCCTTCTTCGGTGGCTTCGATAACACGTGCAACTGCATGGATACCAGGAATGGCTGCTACAGGCGTCAGTCCAGCTGCTCGTACTGCCGCGATGCAACTATCAACAAGAGCCGAGGGAACAGCTGAGAGTGCAACAGTCGTGACTTTTTTTGCTTTGTCTCTACTGAGAACTTCATAATCAAGATAGAGTGAGCCCGATGGGATCGGAATGTATTGATCGACCTCGACATCGACAGCGCCCTTGAGGTGTTTCTCTTCGGCAGTCGGAATCGTGAAGGTACGAATGAATGTTTTGGTGGTGGGCAGCCCAACAACGACATGAGTTGACGTGAGGTTTCCAATGATATTTTTCTCCAGGAGAGACGTGATACTCTCTGCCAAATACATGTCCTCAGGGTCTTCGAGGGAGGCTTGAACCTGCTGCGGATTGAGGTCGAGTGACCCATATCCAAGAACAAGCCATTTTTTTGGATCAATAGCCATGACTTTTACGCCCGTTTGGCTGATGTCGAGGCCGATAAGCGGCTTGTCTTTATAGAATAATTTTGTCATTGTTGCCCACTAGAAATACTCCTTCACATTATAGCATGAGCACTTTGATAGTCAGAAGTAGTTATTCTAGTGAATCTGTTGAGAGAGGCCAGCAATCGGCATCATAACACTTGCCGCGATGAGGCCAACCATGCCACCCATGCCAACGATCATTACAGGCTCAATAATAGAACTGATCCCATCTATGGCTGCATCGACCTCCTCTTCGTAGAAGTCTGCGACTTTGACAAGAACGGTATCGGTCTGGCCTGTTTCCTCCCCGACCGCAAGCATCTGGGCTACGATCGCTGGGAAAAGATCATTTTTTTCAATCACTGCTGAGAGGCTTTTGCCATTCTTGACTTCTTCTGCGGCGGCAATGAGCGCTTCTTCGTAGACGACGTTGCCCACAGCATGGGCGGTAACGTTGAGCGACTCAAGTACGGCTACGCCCGCTCCCATGAGTGCAGAAAAGGTTCGCGAAAATCGTGCAACCACAACTTTTTGAATGATAGATTTTATAGCGGGTACTTTCAGAACCACGCGGTGATAGATGTGCTTGCCTGCCGGAGTTTTGAGGTAGCGAAGCAGCAACACAACAGCAGCGATGAGCAGTGGGATGATGATAAACCAATAGTTAATAAGGATATCGCTGATCTGTAGCATGATTTTGGTGATGAGCGGTAGCTCAGCATCAGGACCGCCGAGGTCTTTGATGATTTTTCCAATCTGTGGGATAACAAATATCATCAGACCAAAAAACGCTAATACCGTGATTGCGACCAAGACCATTGGATAGGTCATGGCACTTTTTATTTTTTTACGCATACTCGCGTTTTTTTCCTGCTGTAGCGCGAGTCGTTTCAAAATGTCATCAAGAATACCAGCAGCTTCCCCTGCTCGCACCATGTTGACGTACACGTCGTTGAATGTATTGGGATATTTGCCAAGTGCATCGGCGAGCGGAGAGCCTGATTCAACGTCTTTGATGATGCCTTCACAAATCTTTTTGAGTGCTTTACTCTCGGTGTGGTCATGGAGAGAGGTGAGCGCTCTTAGTAAGGGCACTCCCGCGCTGACCATGGCGCTTAGTTGTCGGGTGAACATAACGAGATCGTCGTTTTTTACGCGATTGGCTCCAAGAAAATCGAGTACACCAAATGAATAGTTACTTTTGCCCTCGCTGCCTTCCTTGAGACTTATTGGCTTAAGGTCTTGTTTTTTTAGGATAGCGATTGCGGCTGCACGGTCAGTCGCCTCAAACGAGCCGCTGGCGGAAGAGCCATCGTTTCGAGAAGCAACATAGAGGAAATTTGGCATATAGTTATTCTCGGGTTACCCTTAGGACTTCGTCGAGCGTGGTGTTGCCGCGAAGCATTTTTACGAGGCCATCAGCTTGCATGGTTGTCATGCCTTCGAGGATTGCTTGTTCTTGGATCTGGCTGCTGGTGGCATTTGTGACGATGAGTTTTTGGATACTTGTTGTGTTCCCGAGTACTTCGTAAATACCGATACGACCTTTGTAGCCGGTATGGTTGCACTCCTCGCAGCCATCGGGGTTTTGGTTCCACAGATGAGTGATGGTTTGCTCGGTGGTTCCTGGCTCTGTATCTGCACCCACTCCTTGTGATTGTGCAGTCACGCAGAGGGCGTGGATCGCGCCAAACGGAGTCCCTGGTGCGAAATTAAATAGTTCAATAACTTCAGCAATTTCTTCCTGAGACGGTGTGTGCTTGACTCGACAGGCCATACAGAGGCGACGCACCAAGCGTTGACCAACAACGGCTTTGACAGTACTTGCGATCAAGAACGGTTCAATCCCCATATCGAGAAGACGCGGTAGACAGGTGGCGGCATTGTTGGTGTGAAGAGTACTAAATACTAAGTGACCGGTAAGGGCAGCCTGAACACCGAGATTGGCCGTTTCGCCGTCGCGAATCTCTCCCACCATGATGATGTTTGGGTCTTGGCGAAGGAGGGCACGCAGACCCGTTGCAAAAGTCATGCCAGCCTTGCTGTTGGTTTGGGTTTGGTTGACGCCGGGAATTTTATACTCGACTGGATCTTCGATGGTACTAATGTTAACATCTGGCTTGTTAAGCATGGTGAGGACGGAGAAAAGTGATGTGGATTTACCACTACCGGTAGGCCCAGTGATGAGAATCATGCCATTTGGCTCGGCAATTGCCTCAGTAATAACTTGCAATGAGTGACCCCAGTAGCCAAGCTCTTGCAGGGTAACGGCTTGGTTTGATTCGTCAAGGATACGCATGACGACTTTTTCGCCATCTGCGATAGGGAGTGTGCTGACACGAAGCGCATACTGTTTGCCAGCAACTTTTATTTTGAAGCGGCCGTCCTGCGGCACGCGTCGCTCGTCAATCTTGAGGTTTGCTAAGATTTTGATACGACTCACGAGTGCACCGAGGACATTGCGAGGGAGTTGGTTGACTTCTTTTAGTACGCCATCTACTCGGTAGCGAATCTGAACAAAACTTTCTCGAGGCTCAATATGGATGTCTGACGCTTGCGAGCGAATCGCAAACTCAAGAAGCAGGTTGACAGTTTGAGCGATAGGAGAGTTCTCGGCGACATCGGCTTCACTGACTTGCTGTGCGGTGCCATCATCTTCTCGTTGGATATCGATGACGTCGTTAAGTTCTTGGTTGACGTCACCGCGATAGTTTTCGAGACAGAGCAAAATATTCTCTTGTGGCGCGACGTAGATCTTTGTATTGGTGCCAATTTCTTTTTCAATGAAACTGACGGCTTGGACGTCATCGGGGTCATCCATCGCGAGGTGCACGACACCCGTTTCGTCGATATTGAATACGACCGCATTGTATTGTCGGGCAATACGCTCGGGGATTTTGTTGAGAGTGTCAGTCGGGATATCCCTAGGGTCGATCTCGATAAACGGTATGTCGGCATAGTCGGCAAATAGCTTGGTAAGATCACGCTCTGAGAGTAGTTTACTTTCCAGAACTTGAGTTTGGAGCGAGCGATCAGTGCGAGAGGCCTCTTCTTTGAGAGAAGTTAGCTGGCTTTCAGACGCAATGTCACTGCGTATCAGCAAGGTAGAGAGGGTGTCGTCAGAAATGCGCATAGTACTTATGGTTGATTATATGACAGATGCGAGGTTTTGTCGAAGGATTATTGCCTCGGCTCAAGAGGTGGTATCTGGTATACTGAAGCACATGGAAATAGTGCTAGAGAGTTGTGCGGCTACAGATAGATTTGGCAACACACTAGGCTCAAAATTAAGAGGCGGCGAAGTGATAGAGCTCACTGGTGATGTTGGTGCTGGCAAGACAACCCTTACAAAATCGCTCGCTATCGGCATGGGGATCGTTGATGATGTCCAGAGTCCTACCTTTACGTTGTCGAGGACATACGAAGCACCGAGCGGCCTGACACTGGTGCACTATGACTTTTATCGACTCCACGAGCCAGGTATATTGGCGGCAGAGCTCGAGGAGTCGCTGTCGAGGGATGATTGTGTAGTGGTCATTGAATGGTCGGGTATCGTGCAAGGTATTTTGCCAGATGATCGGCTGACAATCGAGATCACACCAACGAGCGAGCAGGCGCGACAGCTGTCAGTAGTGGCAGGTGGCGTGAAGAGTCAGGCGCTCACAGAGGCAATCCATATATGAAGTTACTCTGGAACAGTGCAGCGCCAGCAGCCACACTCGTGCTTGTCAAAGACGGCGTACTCTCAGAATACACCTGGCAGGCTGATCGACAGCTAGCCAAGGGTATGCTTGGTTATCTACGCGATCGACTTACAGAGCACGGCTGTACGTTTAGCGATATCGAAGGCATCGGCGTATTTCGTGGGCCAGGAAGTTTCACTGGCTTAAGAATAGGGTTAACGGTTTTGAACACACTTGCTACTTCACGCAATATTCAGATTGTCGGTGTGAGTGGGCAGGAGTGGCAGCAAGAAGCAATGAGACGTCTTGAGGCGCACGAAAACGATCAGATTGTGTTACCAGAGTATGGCTCATCGGCGCACACCACTCAACCAAGAAAATAAGTGTGTTTTTCTCCTGCGATACGCGGTACAATAAGAGAGTCGAGTGTTATGCGAGACACATGTATTGACCAAACGATTATAAAATATTCTGATGCCGAGCTACGTTTATACCGAAGGACTCCTTGTCGCCACAGCGTGAGCTTGACGGTTCAGAAGAAAGGAAAAATATGATTGAGATACTAGCGGCAATTGTCGGTTTACTTGCTGGAGTAGGGGGAAAGTTTTTTTATGATAAACAGCGATCCTCAAGCAGCAAGCATACAGCCGAAAAACTCGTCGCGCGCGCCGAGACAAAAGCCAGTGAGATAATCCTCAAGGCAAAAGATGAAGCGCTCAGACTTGAACAGGAGCGTCGTCGAGAGATGCAAAAGGTTGAGAATCGTTTGGCTGATCGCGAACAGAATCTTGACAAAAAACTCGACGAGTTGGATCAGCGAGCGGAAAAGCTACGAAAAGCTGAAGATGAAGTTGACTCGCTCAAAAATGAGATTCGCGATATTCGTACTCGTCAGCAAGAAAAGCTCGAAAAGATCGCTGGACTCAAAAAGAAGGACGCAGCAGACAAGCTGTTGCAAATGACCGAGCGAGACATCAAAAATGACTTAATGGGACTTATCGCAAAACTTCAAAAGGATGCTACTGACGACGCCGAAGAGCGCGCGCAGTTAGTGATCCTGAGTGCGATGGAACGCATGGCGAGCGAAGTCACGGCCGAGCGCACAGTGACGGCTGTCAAGCTGACCGATGACGAGATGAAAGGTCGGATCATCGGCAAAGAAGGCCGCAACATCCAAGCGATGCAGCGTGCTACAGGCGTTGATTTCCTTGTCGATGATACACCGGGTATGGTGGTGCTTTCGAGTTTTGATCCAATTCGCCGCCAAGTCGCTCGTATCGGGCTAGAGATGTTGATGAAAGATGGGCGGATTCACCCTGGACGCATTGAAGAGGTGTTTGCAAAGGCCGAAAAGCAGATCGAGAAGGAAGTCATACGTGCTGGCGAAGATGCGGCGCGTGAAGTCGGTGTGGCGGGTATTCCAAAGGAGCTACTCCAGCTGCTGGGCGAGCTCAAATACCGCACAAGCTATGGGCAGAATGTCCTCATGCACAGCACCGAGATGGCTCACATGGCTGGATTGATGGCGGCAGAGATTGGTGCAAATGTGCGCGTCACCAAAACCGCTACCCTCCTACACGATATCGGCAAGGCGGTTACTCACAAAGTCGAGGGTAAGCATCACCATATTGGCGCAGAGCTCGCTCGCAAAGCCGGCCTGAGCGACGACATTGTACATGCGATCGAGGCTCATCATGACGATATCGAGGCCACGACGCCAGAGGCGCTGATCGTACGCGTTTGTGATGCGATTAGTGCGGCTCGCCCTGGTGCCCGCAATATCTCCGCAGAAAACTTCGCCGAACGAATGCGTGATCTAGAAAACATCGCACTTGGATTTAAAGGTATCGACAAGGCTTATGCGATCAGTGCTGGTCGTGAAGTCCGTGTCATGGTGCGTCCTGAATCAATCGATGATCTCAGCGCTATCAAACTCGCTCGCGACATCGCAACAAAAATCGAGAGTACAATGCAATACCCTGGGACGATCAAGGTTAATGTGATTCGTGAAACACGCGCAATCGAATTCGCAAAATAATGCGCACATTTACTGAAGAAGAAGACCAGCGTTTCTTGGCAAGTATTGATCGCCGTGCTGCTAGTGCTGCTGCTTGGCTCGAGACCCCTGAGGGCAAGCTCGTAATTGTGCGGTCTGACTACAAACTGCATTGGTCGCTCCCTGGTGGTTTAGTCGATGCGGGTGAGAATCCACTCGAGGCTGTTCAGCGCGAAGTAGCAGAAGAGATTGGTATTTGGCTGCCAGCAGAGGCATTTATGTTTCGGCTGGTAGTGAGTCGTACTTCTTCACCGCCGCTTAAGTTTAGCTATCAGTTTTTGTTTCAGGCGTCAGTCAGTGACGAGCAGCTTGCATCTATCAAACTCCAAGCCGGAGAGATCGAAGAGCTAGCTGTAGTTTCAAGAGATGAGATACAACGTGGCGAGCGAGTGTACGCACCTGCTATCTATGCGTGGGCGAGCGGCGAAGCTGGATATGCCGAGCATCAACTCGAGAGATGAGATTAGCGGGTTGATGTAGGTACCGGCTCAACCGCCACGAGGCCGAGAGGTTTGGCGATGTAGACGATTCTCCCGGCTTCTGAGCCGCCAAGTTCGCAGCTATAAAGAGTGAGTTTTGCTTCGTCTGATGGTGCTTCGATTTCGATTTGCGTGGGCTTGACATCAAAAATCTTCGTGACTTCATATCCATAACGCGCACCTTCGTAATCGATCACGATTTTGTCGCCAATCACTAGTTTGTCGATGTTGAAAAAAGGTGATTTTTCGATGGTACTTTGGGGTGTCGGCTGGATACTAAACCGGTGGGCTGCAATGATAAAGTTGCCGCCTTTTTCTGGGTTGCCACGCTCAGGGTATCGCCACTCGGCACCCTTATCGAGGGAGGCTTGACCCGGAGCGTATACGATGTTGACACCGATTTTTGGAATCACCACGCGGTTGTCGCGTTTTTGAGGAGCGGGAAGGGTCTTGACGTCAATTGGCTTCATGGCGACCAGCGGTGCGATAGTAGGAGCGGCTACTAGGCTGAGCGTGTAGAGCCCTCCCACCATCAAACCAATTGCAACAAGACTCATGAGTTGAGGCCAGCCAGAAGTGCGTTTTTTTCTCTTTATATGTAACACCGAGGTTGATATCCAAGTAGCTTATGCTCTATCCACTATACCAATTGAGGACATATCATGCAAACTTACTTCGTAAATAGCAAGTAGCTTGCAGAGATGGCGTCTCCCTGCATGGCGCGAAGCGACCACTCGCCGCTACCTAAAATATCACCTTTCCACTGCCAGCCCGCTTGACCTTGTGCGTTTGTTTTTACAAACGGTAAATAACGGTCAAACCCATTAATAGGATTGTTCATGCGCACCGTACAATATGTCAGTGGTGCGGCGAGACAGCCGCTACTCATGAGAGAGTTCGTGCTGATACTATGCTCAGAGCGGTAGTCGCCAGTTTGCAAGAGCTTGGGTTCTGGAGCCTGTGTTTGCATGAGGGAATTCGCAACTACCGCTGCAGTGCCAGCATTGACAAGCCCATGGCCATATTGAGTACTGTATACGGCGGCGTTCATGGCTGATACTTTTGTCGCGCTGGCGTTGATGAGTGCCGTGATATCGTCGCTACGCGTTGATGGGCGAATTGACTTGATGAGTGCTGCTATCCCACTCACTATCGGCGAGGCAAATGAGGTGCCGTAGAGCGAACCAGCGTACGCGGTGAGATAATTGTAGGGTGTATTTCGCGTGTCGATGAGCGGCGAAATAATCGTTCCCGACCCAGGTGCCATGACATCGAGCCCAGGTCCGTAGCTACTAAAGCTCGCACGCTTGTCGGTACTGTCCACTGCCCCCACGGCGATCACATGGTTACTAAGGGCTGGGTACATCATAAGAGGAGCTGGTTCGCCGCCACAACCTGCATCACCTGTAGTGCCGCAATTACCGGCTGCTGCAACCACCACCACATTTTGTGCGTATGCATAATCAATAGCTGCTTGTACTGCCGGATCGCTGTCTGGCCCCCCAAGGCTGAGATTGATGACGCTTGCGCCGTTGTCGACTGCATAATATATCGCTGCAACGATGCTGCTTGTGATGCCATCGCCATTGTCGTCAAGCGCTTGGAGTGGCATGAGCTTCACGTTCCAGTTGTAGGTTGCGATACCCTTGCTGTTGTTGGTGGCAGCGCCAATCAGCCCTGCGACAGATGTGCCGTGAGAAATCGCATTGATCCCTCCTGTGCTGGTTTGGCCGGCCTGAGGCAGATTCGTTTTACTGACAAAATTCCAGCCACGCCAGTCGTCGATGTAGCCATTGTCATCATCATCACAAGTGTTAGTATCTCTGTTCTGGGGTGAGCCTGTCCAGCAGCGGTCGCCCACAGCCGTTGTGCCCTGTTCTCCATTATTGACTGCCCACTGAGACGATAAGTCTTCGTGCTGGAGTGCAAAGCCGGTGTCGATCACCGCGACAGTGACACTTGAGCCGGTGGAGATATTCCAGGCATCTGTGGCGTTTGTTTTTTGCATGGCCCAGGAGCTGGCATAGTAAGGGTCGTTTGGCGGAGAAGCAAGCGCGTTATACGGCAGCTCCTTTTCGATACTAGCCACAACCGCGTCTTGCTTTGGCGACAGGCTGACTGGCGTAGGCCGTGAAGCAGGTGTATTCGGTTGAGGAGGTTGGACGACAGGCGGAGCTGTGGTTTGTGTGTGCGGTGGTTGAGGTGGTGTCTTGGGTGGCGTCTCAGAAGTTGGTTGACCACCGATCGACGTATGACTGTCGATCACTTTTGTGGGGACAAGCAGGGAGGTGTCGTGGTCGTGTTTGTTTTTGGCAGCAATCGCATAGAGGACAACCCCTCCCATTAGCAGCAGCGCGATGAGCGAAAAGCCAATAACTTGCGGGTGAGGAATAGTTCTATGTGACATAAGGATAAGTGTTTTTTTGTGATGTACTAACAACAGTGTAGCATACCGCTTGTGTGCTTCATATGCAAGATAGCCTACCAGATAGCTTCAGAGGGGAGTTTGAATATACGCACAAGCACGTACTGAGAGCCAAAACAAAAGCCTGACCACAGAGCACACAGCACGCCCACCGCAACTATCACGCGGTGCTCAAGCCCTGTTGCTGTCGAAGCCCACGCGAGCGCAATGAGCGGGATTAAGAGTAGTCCATACTTTACCCACCAGGTGAGTCGACCGATGAGGAGGTGTTTCTTCTTTTTGCTTATCTTGCGATGAGCGAGGACAGGGACTAATAGCTCCGCTGTACGATGAGTCACTTTCTTACCCTTGCCGCCGATAGAAGCCGGTAACCGAATAAGCGCGACGACGGTTGCGACAAGCACAAGCACTGTAAAGAGTGCCACAAAGACGGTCACAACTGGAGAAAACTGACTATCAACAGTGAGGGGCGGTAGAGCGTGGTCAGAAGGCTGAGGGAGGAAGAGCGACATATTTTCTTTCGAAAAAAGCGGATAACCAACCGTTAGGCACGCCCATAGCCACTGGATAATAAGCGACATATACCCGAATACTCCGAACAGGTTGACGATTCTGGCGTGACGTACGTCATTCATGATGTCATCATATCATGCTTGTGGCTGAGCTTGTACTAGATAGTAGTTTGAGCGCTGAATACTTAGAGTTAGTCAAATAAAAAACGAGAGACTAAAGTTCTCATTTTTTGGTCGGGGTGAAAGGGTATCGTTAT
Organism: uncultured Candidatus Saccharibacteria bacterium; assembly: GCA_964585675.1. Classification (GTDB taxonomy): domain Bacteria; phylum Patescibacteriota; class Saccharimonadia; order Saccharimonadales; family Saccharimonadaceae; genus Saccharimonas. Next base: position 12,547 of record CAZPEO010000019.1, read on the forward strand.
ACTCCTCCGCTCACTCGCAAAACAAAATGCTTCGCGCTTTCTTTTGCTTCATTCGCTATACCAAACCTTCGACTTATTTTTGCCTTACAAAAGTCGAAGGTACGAATCTTGACGATCGACCAAATAAAAAGATCATCTATCGATGACCTCTTTATTTGGTCGG
>CAZPEO010000020.1:0-12655 GCA_964585675.1 uncultured Candidatus Saccharibacteria bacterium
CAACGCTCCTTGCTGAAGCAATCCGCAGATCGAAACTCAATCCTCCGCATCCATGCGGCCAAGTAAATACGGCAACCTTTCGGTTACCGTATTTACTTGGCAGGGGCTCCAGGATGATTATAGAACCTATTGTGGTATATCTAGTTTTCCGAAGGAGCGAGAATGAGCTGCGACTTTAGGCTAATTCTAATGCTCCCAAATCTTTACAGTCGGGCCGTTACCTGGTTCAAGTGCGACACCAAGGAACTGCGAACCGAGCTTCCTATAGAGGTGTACATCAGCTGCGAGAGCGGCAGCTTCTTGGACTGCCTGTTCGATGACGGCAGCTTCGTCTTGCGGCAACTCTGCCTCTCTCTGCGCCCACGCTTCAGGCGAGCGTACTATGATATCAGGTCGGCCGTGAATATCGTCTGGATGTTGACCAAACGGGACAGGATAAGGTCGGTTGAATTCACACATATCCTTATAATTACAGATAGCCAGAGTTATTGCAAACATAAGCATTCAAAACAAAAAGTCGACGAATTGTCGACTTCATGTTCTGGCAGGGGCTCAAGGATGATTACCGAACTTATTGTGGTGTAGTAGGTTTTTCCGGGAAGGTCTAGTGTGGCATTGTTTTCTCGTATAGCTATGGCTGCGGATGGAAGTCTTATGTCATCACAACTACACGACCAAGACACACTCTATGGTGCGCTTCATCTAAATCTACGACGCGCAAAGTCACTGATTGTTGCCAGAAAGTCCGTTCATCACTCGAAAGCGTACTGCAAGGCTACTCCACCCTTTGTAGTGATTGCATAGGGTGGAGTGAAGATAATAGCAAACGCTAAACCACGCAGCGGACGCTAGGGTGACATTATGGCTCAAGCTATAGGGGGGCGTCGCTGCACTGCAAGTTATCGGCATTACTGTACTTAATGACCGGTAGTGATCATCAACCTACATAGATGGCTCTGAGAAGTCAAGGCCCTTCTGTCATGAGATCCTTGCAGCCAGCTGGCTTTACCTTGTTGAGCAGTAGGGATTGTGATGAAGTGCAAGTACCTCCTTGGCGCGATCCTCTCCACTCCAGCTACAGGTCATCAGTTAATAGGCTAAGTCGGGATACTCTGCGAGTACAGTCCGCAATAGTTTGTTTGCCTGCATGCTTTGCTGTACTATTTTCGCTCTCAAACAATACACCGTCAATATCAAGATAGAAACATGAACCATACAGAATTTGACGAGACTACTTCGGTAAGCTATATCACATTTGATTTATCGAGACGGGTAAACGTTTGCCGCGACTTTCAGAACTTTGATAGTGTTGCGTCGATCTGCCGCGAACATGCAAAGGGTGATCGAACTGTTATTTTAGTGTGTGATAGTATTGGCTCGATGGGTGGGAGTATCGACATCCAAAAGCTCACATCATTAGCTGACGAGATTGACGGAATCGCTTACTTTGATGATGCTCATGGCACCTCGGTCTTTGGAAGTAAAGGCGAAGGTTTCGTACTTTCAAGCATGGGGTCACGGCTTTCAAAAAGAACAATATGGACTGGTTCATTATCAAAAGCATTTGGTGCAACTGGCGGGTTTGTGTCGCTTGCGAATGAGGAGGCTGCCTCATTTCTCAAACGATACAGTATGTCATATGCATTCGGTGGCCCTCCCTCGCTTCCTGCGGTAGGCGCTGCAGTTGTCTCGGCACGACTTCACCTGGACGGTACTGTGCGAACCCTTCAAGATAAATTGCACGATAATGTCGTCCTCTTTGACCGTTTATTGACAGCTCCAAGCATTAACGCAGATACAACTTCTCCTATTCGGGGTGCAATGATTTATGATGAGTTTGCTGCTATTGAGGCTGCTGAGTTATTGCAAAAGCGTGGATATGCTGTAACTACGGCAATGTACTCTACTGTTAAGCTTGGGCATGCGATGATTAGGGTGGCGATATCCGCGAGCCATAGCAGCGGTGATATCAGCGGTCTTGCTGAAGCCATTAACTCGATTATTGAGGGTGGAGAAAAGAAACACCATGGTTAATCGTAAGGTTCTCATTAAAACTGCGACGCAATACGAGCATTATGTCAAAAGTGACTCAAGCTACTCGTTTCCAAGTAAGGTTTTAAATAGTGCTGTTGAACAGCTTTATAGTAAAGAGGAATTAGATGACATTAGTATTGATAACTCAGACCAGTATGTTGTTATACGCGCAAAAAAAGCTTCCAATGAGCAGGAGCTGATTAGGTATCCATTAGACTTATTCGATAAAGGAGTGGCGGCTGGTATCGAGTCTTTAAAAATTCGTGGAATGCTTGAATCGGAGCAGGTCTGCCTGATAGCGGTGCCTCGAGGTAGTCTGACGGGTACTTTTACTTTTATCTACGAGGTCGTTCGAAAAAGTGACCGGTCAGTGCTTCCACTCGGCGGTTCAGTTGATGGGCAAGACATCTCTAGTCTGTGTAATGCCTACAAGGTAGACACTCTTATTGTTGCTTCCGATGCAATTGAATCAATATTCACGTCTAGTATGGTTGGACAGTTTAATACGCTTCGAAACCTCATGTACATGTCCGGAGTTCCATCGCCTAAAGTTTTTCATTTAATTGAGACTCAATTTCCACATATTATACTTCGGCCGTTTATCTACTACTCGGACGTTGTTGGGCCGATTGGCCTACCCGCTAAAGGAAGTGAAAATGATGGCTTTATCGCACTCGAGAATGTTCTCGTCGAAGTTGAGCTCGCAGACGGTACCATCGCACTAAATGGATCGGGACGCATTCTTGCTTCAGTCTTGGGCTTAGAGCAACCGATGCTTATACGACGCGATACTAGCTATTATGGGATGTTGACGACGACTAAGGACGGAAAGCAGACGGTCCATTTGCAAAAGGAGACATTGCGTGACGCATGAAATACCATTACGAGCATTGCCCGAAAAAATAGAGGGTGATAATAGCCTCTGGGTTGGTCATGGTTATTTAACTTTGTTATTTCAGTTGTTTCGTTTTCTTCCATTTTCTAATTCTGTCTTTTGCATTTTTGAAAGGCGAAGAAGTGTTAAGCTGTATCATTTTCCCCAAAGTCCATTTGTCATACCAAGCCGTTTCATAAAGTTCTTTGTTCGTTTTGCTTTCTATCAATTTCAGAATTTCGTTTGTCGTCTTGTCAAGTTTTTCGTTAAGCGTTTTGAAGTCGTCATTTTCGTAGTCTTTATAAAATTTTTGTGCAAGTTGTCCGAGTTCATTCCATTTGAAACCTGTTTCGGGAAAATCCACTTCAAGCCCATTGCTCTTTCGGTCATTCCATTTCAAAACCAATTGTCCCCAACCAACAAGATATGCGACAAGGTCGTTGATACTCATCAAAGTATTCTTCGAGTGTCCGTCGAGTTCTTTTTTATCTGTTAGGTCGACTGGGATATTTGAAAGTTCAGTTGTCAACTTTTTGTAGTTGTCAATCATCGCTTCCAGTAATTCGTCTTTGTCTTTTGGGGTTGCCATTTCTATATTTAACCATTTTACGCTACATCTAGCTAGGTGCACCAGATATAGCGTAACTTTTATCAACTAATCGCCACCACTAGAAAACACCCTAGCAGCACAAGCGATACGGGCGTCATTGTATAGCGTTCTTGGACCAGAGGAACGTCCTTTGAATCCTGTTAGCCTGAAAGACCGTGCTGAATTAATCGCTAAATACAGTTCGAAAACAAGCGAATTGTTAGGAACGCAGAAATCAAATGATAGAACCTTTACAAATAGTGAAAATAACAGGGGTCAAAACAACGAAAAAAGCGCCGAAAATGCGCTTTATCCATTATGTCAGCCCCTATTGGATGAGCTCAGAACTAAAAGCAAACTTTTTAAATATTAGCTCGGATTTTAGTAGCTACTGCAGCTAATTCTGCCTCAGGTGAATCTTCTCTACTTCCCGGACGATACAAGAATTTCCGTGGTTCATATTCAGTAATTCCATCATCTCCGGGCGAACGGGGAACTACATGGAGGTGGAAATGCGGAACTGACTGCCCATATTCTTTTCCTTCATTCCACGCAAAATTAAATCCCTCAGCATTAAATGTTTTTCTTAGTGCACCTTTAACAAGCGAGGTTATTGCAAAAATATCTAAGATTTCTTTATCTGTTAACTCTTCAGCTGTTTCTACAACGCGCTTAGGAGAAATGAGAGTATGACCGGGTGTGATTGGAATATTGGTAAGAAAAGCCCATGCCGTTTCATTCTCAGCTATTTTTCGTTCTTGAATTTCGGGCAGTGTCGTAAAGATAGATTGTTTTTCAGTCATATCAATATAGTAACAAAAAGCCTCCGAAACGGAGACTAATTTCATGCTGCTTATGCTTGGCAGGGGCACGTGGAATCGAACCACGATCTAAGGTTTTGGAGACCTTTATACTAACCGTTGTACTATGCCCCTAGGCAATGGATATAGTATAGCGTATGAACGTATGAATGTCAGTAGTGGTGTTGGTTACTGGCGGCACGCGGAAGGCGCTCACGCCCGCGAGGAGCGGGGTTCGCTATTTCCGCACGCAATGCGAGGCATTGCTCGCTTTACGAACCACGATCTAAGGCCCCTAAAGACCTTTATACTAACCGTTGTACTACGTCTCTCTAGACATACTAGAAGTACCCCACATAAGTGTAGCAGCCGTGATCATACGGACCAGTGTCACAATGCCTGGAGTGTAAGAATACAACGAGTCAAGTCTTCTTGCTGGCTGCGTGCAATAGTGCCATTACTGATCTGTTCGCAGGCTACATTGCCTTTGAGATAATAAACGATTTGCGCTGTTTTGCCTGCGCTCGTGTCGTTTTTGTTATAGAAGGCGCCGCTATACAGGTTGCCACCGCAACTTATTTGTTGAGTGCTAACTTCTGGTAGAGCACCGGCTATCGTGCGTATGGCCACATTGAAGGCTGCGTTCGTAGTGGCACCCCCTACCCCGAAACAGTCGGTCGTCCCTGCGACGCGCGCACAGGTACTCACAGAACCAAGACATGGAAAGGTTGCTGTGACAGGATAAGTTTTATTAAAGATTGCGTAGTTATCTATGGCGATTGCATACGATTTGACACCTTGTACAGTTTTGGCATTTTCTGCTCTGGCTCGGATAGCGCTATAGCTCACGATGGTGATGGCGGTGACGATAGCAATCACCACGATAGCGATCATGAATTCAACCATCGTAAAGCCGTTTTTTTGTTGCATGCCCATTGGTGCTAGTATAGCAAAAAGTAGCTCACTACCACAGACCTAGTACAGGAGCAAGAAGCAAGGAGTGGTGGTAGCGACACATTACTATCCGTACAAAAGATGCGAAAAATAGATAATCTGTTGCACATGAGCGTAAGCGGGTTTATAATGGGGTCAGAAAAGCATAAGCAACAGAGGAAATAGCGGACGACTATCGTCCACCACGATTGACATGAACATACTAATGCTAGGGTGGGAATTGCCGCCTCACTATGTCGGAGGCATGGGTGTGGTTTGCGATCAGTTGACGCGCCAAATGGCAAAAGATGGCGCCGATATCGAGTTCGTACTTCCCTTTCAAGGCAACTACTCTAGCATCTCTCATATGAAAGTCACCGCAGCACTTGACCAAAACGCGACCACGCTGATGAAAAGCGGCGGGACGTACGACTCGACTTACTATGAAATCACGACGGAAAATGGCCACAAAAAAACCCGTACACTCTATGAGCAGGTACATGCGTTTGCAGACAACCTTCGCCATACAGTGAAGCTCGGTAGTTTCGATCTGATCCACGTGCACGATTGGCTGACCCTCAAAGCTGGTATCGAAGCAAAGCGTATCAGCGGTCTGCCGCTGTTTGTGCATATTCATGCGACTGAGCACGATCGAGCTGGCGGAGGGTATGGCAACCCTTTGGTCAGAGAAATCGAGTACCTGGGTCTTCATATGGCAGATCACATCTTTGCAGTGAGCGAGCGCACTAAGCAGACCCTGATCGAACAGTATGATCTCCCTGCCGACAAAATCACGGTTGCACGCAATGTCATGGAGATCACACCTGCCCTTATCAACGAATCGCACGACACTTACCGCTACATACAGACGATGCGTGACGCTGGGTACGGCGTGGTCATAAACGCTGGTCGTATGACAGTCCAAAAGGGCATTTATTACCTCCTCGAGGCAGCCAAGTTGGTCATTGATAAACGTCCCAAGACACTTTTTGTACTGATGGGCGGGGGTGAGCAGATCCCTGAGCTGCTTGAGCAGGCAGCTGCGCTAGGTATCGCACGAAATGTCATATTTACTGGTCGCGTAGAGGGTATCGGCAAGCAGTGGCGAGACGGATTTCGAGTCGCAGACCTATTCGTGATGCCGTCTGTGTCTGAGCCGCTCGGGATGGTGCCATATGAAGCAGTCGCCTATGGTGCACCGGCGTTGATCTCAAAACAATCAGGCATAGCTGAAGCATTGCAGCATGTTCTCAAGGCAGATTATTGGGATACCTTTCGCATGGCTGATCAAATTTGCGCTGTCCTTGAGCACCGATCGCTCCATGACGATCTTTTGCGCAACGCTCGCAAGGAGCAGTCGCTTCACACCTGGGCGCCGGTTTCTCGTGATATTCATGCAACATACCACCGCGTGGTGCGGGGCAAACGCATACTGAGAGGAGTTGCTGCATGAGCAAGCGAGCGATCGTCCTCTACCTACACGTGCACCAACCCTACCGAATTCGCCCGTACACTATTTTTGAGGCTGGGTATAGCCACAACTATTTCAATAGCCAACCTGGTACACGCGAAAATAACGCTGATATTTTGCACAAAGTAGCTGATAAGTCTTATCTGCCAACCAACCAGCGGCTCCTGCGCATGCTAGAAACTCACCCAGAGTTCAGGCTCTCGCTATCGATTACCGGCACGGTGATCGAGCAGTTTGAGCAGTATCAGCCCGAAGTACTGGAGAGTTTCAAAGCGCTCGTGGCCACCGGAAGGGTCGAGATTGTTGCTGAAACGTATTATCATTCACTAGCATTCTTTTTCTCACGCCAAGAATTTGAAGCACAAGTCAGGATGCACCGTGAGAAAGTCCAATCGGTGTTCGGTGTAACACCGACAGCGTTCCGTAATACGGAGCTCAGTTACAACAACGAATTAGCACAGTGGGCCGACCAAGCTGGCTACAAAGCGATTCTAGCTGAAGGCTGGGATGCAGTCATGGGCTGGCGCAGTCCTAACTTTATGTACCAACCAGCTGGCACGCAGTCAATCAAAGTATTGACTAAAAACTATAGATTGAGCGATGATATTGCGTTTCGTTTCGGCAATCAAGCCTGGCAAGATTATCCTTTGACAACAGAAAAATTCATGGGCTGGGTCAATAAAACCTGGGATCAACCACTTATCAACCTCTTTATGGACTATGAAACCTTTGGCGAGCACCAATGGGGAGAAACGGGTATATTTGAGTTTCTCGAGTCGTTGCCTGGCGCCTGGATGACTCATGGCGACCATACCTTTATGACAGTTACTCAAGCAGCAGAAGCATTTGCAGCTGCTGATGTGCTTGACTGCCCGCAGACGATCACTTGGGCCGATAACGAGCGAGATCTAAGCGCATGGTTGGGCAACGCCATGCAACAGCAAGCAATTCGTTTTCTCTACGATGTAGAGCAGTCGGTGCTGGCAAGCGGCGACTTGGGTCTGATCGCCGATTGGCGCAAGTTACAGACCTCTGACCATGTCTACTATATGTGCACCAAGTGGTTTAGTGACGGCGACGTACATGCCTACTTTAGTCCCTACGAGTCGCCGTACGACGCGTTCATGTATTTTATGAATGCACTACGCGACGTCCAATACCGCCTGATGAAAATTGGGCAAGAGGTATAGTCTTATGGCTCGACCTATCGTCCTCAGCAACGGTGAGCTGCATGTCGGTATCAACAAGTTTGGGCTTGTGCATGATTTTTATTTTCCGTATGTGGGGCTCGAAAACCACGCGGCTGGAAAGTACTTGCGCCACCTCGTAGGAGTGTGGGTTGACGGTTCGATTAGTTGGCTCGACGACGGTACATGGCAGTTTCGCTTTAGCTATCCTCACCACTCGTTGATTGGTCATATTGTCGCCAAAAACGAAGCTCTTGGTGTCATTCTAGAGTTTGACGACACTGTCGATGCGGAATTTAGTGCATTTATGCGCACTGTTCATGTTGTCAATCTGCAGGCATCTGAGCGGGATATCAGAGTATTTTTTCACCAGGCGTTTGTGATTGGCGATGCGCGGAGCAACACCGACACAGCGCAGTATCTGCCTGATGACAATGTGATACTGCACTACCGTGGCCGGCGTGCGTTTGTTGTCAGTGCGCAGGACGACAGTGCTCAGGCTTTTGATCAATTTGCCATTGGGCTATTTGCTATCGAGGGTCGTGAAGGCACGTACCGAGATGCCGAAGATGGCGAACTAAGCGGCTCCCCTGTTGAACATGGACGAGTTGATTCGACGCTGCGATTCAAATTGACCATACCGCCTCATAGTTCGCGGCGGCTTACCTACTGGGTGGCGTGCGGCACCTCTATTCGTGAAGCACTATACATTCACAAGCAACTCAAAAAACAAGGTCTCCCAGCACGATTTGAGGTCACTAGCAAGTGGTGGTATGAGTGGCTTGAGCCAGCTGAAAAATTTGCTCAAAAACTTGAGCCAAAATATCGTCGAGGGTTTCTTGAGAGTGCTATGATCGTGCGGTCGCACATTGACAAGCGCGGCGCAGTGATCGCGAGTACAGATAGTTCGATGTTGAACTATTGGCGCGATGCGTATGCGTACTGTTGGCCGCGTGATGGCGCGTATGTACTGTGGCCTCTGATTCGTATGGGGTATCGCGACGAGCCATACCGATTTTTTGATTTTTGTCGACGATCGCTGCATACGAGCGGGTACTTGATGCACAAATACCGGGCCGATGGCGCGCTTGGGTCGAGCTGGCACCCGTACCAGCAGAGCAATGGGGTCGTAGCTCCGCCGATTCAGACCGACGAAACGGCGCTTGTATTGTTTGTGTTTAGCCAGTTTTATCAAATGCACGGTGATCACGTTATGCTCAAAGAGTTTTATAGCCCGATGATTCAACCGATGGCAGATTTTTTGGCGAACTATGTCGACGCTCAGACAAACCTTCCTAAGCCGAGCTATGACCTGTGGGAAGAAAACTTTATGACCACGACCTATACCACCGCAGTGACGTATGCTGCACTTTTGGCTGCGGCCGATCTTGCCGAGCTGCGCAACGACAGTGATAGCGCAGTCAAATGGCGATCAGCAGCCGATGACATGCACACTGCTGCTAAGCGGCAGCTGTTTAACCCAGATCGTCATACGTTTTATAAGGGTTTGCGTACCGAAAAAGACGGCCAGACGAGCTACGACACGACGATTGACCTCTCTAGTATCTATGGTTCGTTTATGTTTGGGCTGTTTCCTGTCGATAGCCACGAAACAACTCAGGCGATTGCTGCTGTGGAGTCTCACCTACGTTCAGCGCATACCAAATACGGCTTTCCTCGCTACGAACACGACAATTATCGTCGTGCCGATGACCATTCGTTGGGCAATGTTTGGTTCGTGACTTCCCTGTGGATGGCGCAGTATTATCTCGAGGTCGGTCGCACGGAAGATGCCTGGAAAATCATCAACTGGACTCATCAGCGCATGGAAACAACAGGTGTATTGGCTGAGCAGATCGATGTTCGTACTGGCGAGTCTGTTTCTGTTTCTCCGCTGGTGTGGAGCCAAGCCGAATATATATCGACGCTGCTCGATACATTGACGGATACATGACCATGGCGACAAAACTCGCACGCAAAAAACTCTATGCTCGTACAAAACGGGCTATTCGTCACATGTCACCAAAACATATCGTTGCCTCACGGTTCGTGTCGTCGACGATCCGTCGATTTGCCGAAAAGGTCGGTATGGTGTACTTTGGAACGATTCACCGCAATGACGAGGAGCTTCGGCTTATTCGCGGCCACACCGTCTCGCGCACGCATATAGACAATCACTATTCGGTCGGCTCGTTGCGCGGGTATGATGTAGCGATGGTGCTGAGAAACGATATCATTCTCACCAAAAAAGACCATCACGAGCAACGCTGCCACTGGCTGATTCTGACAGTTGATTTACACAGTAAATTGCAGCTGCCACATATTTATATCGGTCATCGCTTACATAGTGCGGCGTTTATCGCAGCATTTGAGCAGCTGACTCCACTCTATATTGGTGCGCTTGGGGCATATCCACAAGGATTTCTCAAAGAGTATACGGTGTATGGACGACCCACATATGCACTTGAGGTTGAGCGGGCAATCCCGCCTCAAGTTACAGAGGTTATTCTGAGCCATTTCGAAGGGACGAGTATCGAGATAGAAGACAACACGGTGTATATGTATCTTGAAAGTGCCCGGCCCTCAGAGCAGCAGCTGGAGAAGCTACTTTCAAACGGTGTATGGCTGGCAGAAGCAATTGACACGAATGTCGCCGCTTTATACTGCGAAGTACCGAAAAAACAGTAAAACCACCCTGTTGGTGGTTTACTCTTCGTGGTACGGTCAGAATTTCCTTGCCTTTGTACGGGACATACCGGGAGTATGCATTAGCCTTTGCGTGGCTTCACTTCATTTCGGCCGAGAGATTTTTTGGTCTCGACATACTTGGCGTGCTTGCGTGCCTTTGGATCGTACTTCATGAGTTCCAGTTTGTCTGGAGTATTCATCGTGTTCTTGCGCGTGACATAGGTGCGGTGACCAGTCAGCTGGCTGACAAGGGCGATGATCTTGCGCTTGGTATTCGTCTTTTTAGCCATAGGGTTCCTTTAAACGGTTTGTATAACAATCAACAATTGATTATAGCAGAGGTAGCGTATTTTTTCAAGAGGGTTGAGTGTCGACAATGACAAAAACTTTGGTGTATTAACTATACGCTAGCAAGACGAGCTCCATGGAGCATATATGTTCTTAGCGATAGTTTGTGTAAAGCAAGGGAAAGTCAAAGTCAGCCGAGCGAAGTGTAGTCATGACTGCCTGCAACTCATCCTTACTGCCGCTGGTCACACGAACGGCGTCGCCCTGAATCTGTGTCTTAGCCTTCGGGTGAGATTCCTTGAGGAGTTTTGTAATCTTTTTGGCGTCATCTTGCTTGAGCCCATCGCGAAATGTCACGTCTTTCCATGCCCGCAGATTGGCTTCTGTTACCTTGCCGCTGAGGTCGAGAACTTTACTCGTCATGCCGCGCTTTGCGAGCTGTTTGCCGATCATATCGATGACCGCGTCGAGCTGCCACTCGTTACTGCCGATAACTTTAAACCCCTTTTTGTCAGCCAGCCACTCAATTGCAGCTGGCGTGCCCTTAAAATCGTAGCGATTAGCAATCTCCTTGGTCACGAGCTGCTCGACGTTATTCATCTCGGCTTTGTCGTAACTGCTCTCAATGTCGAAACTAAAGTTGGCCATGCTTCCTCCTTATTATATTTACTAACTCATGTACCCCGGGTAGGCTTAATACGCCATGTTCAGCAAATTCTTCTGGCGAAATAAATCCTTGCTCTATGCCAACAAACCGCATACCGGCTCCGAGCGATCCTTGCATGTCTCCTAACCCATCACCGACGTATACAGCTTGATCTGGATTAATTCTTCTATCTGCCAACTGCGATAGCGTGGCACTAAATGACCGTGGATCAGATTTCTTTATTCCAGTCGTATAGACAGTGTCCGTAAAATCAAACAATTCGTCACGAACATAACCAGCTATACCGAGGTCTCGTACGAGCATATCTGGTGTCGTGGCGGTGAATACACCAGTCACGTACCCTAGGCGTCTCAATGTACGGAGGTCATGAGGAATCGTTTCCATTGGCTGGAGTTGAAACTCTGGTCTGTGTTTGCCCAGTGCGTGTACTGCCATGATCTCATCTATATTGTCAGTGCCGCATAGCTGCCTGAGCATTTCTTTGAAATCACCTATACCATATAGCCTAATTACTTCTTCGCGCGTCTTTGGTACATTAAATTGCTTTGCAAGCGCCATGTTGTGGGCGATATACCCCGATTTTGCATCAACGAGTGTGTCGTGCATATCAAATACCAACGCTTTTGCGTCCTTGATATAGTCTAAAACCCTGTTTTCATAGTCTCTCACTACTTCTCAGTATACGCTAAATCTGTTAAAATATCTGGGTGCCGGTATCGCGATAGCTCAGTTGCCTGTCTGAGCAAAGCGAGTAAAATAGTCATAGCGCAGCGCTCTACCAACTGCATAAAGTTGGAGAAGAAGTGAGTACATGAATCACAGGTTAGCGTATATATGCCGCGATAGCTCAGTTGCCTGTCTGAGCAAAGCGAGTAAAATAGTCATAGCGCAGCGCTCTACCAACTGCATTAAGTTGGATAGAAAGTAACCGCATAAATTACAGGTCAGATTATATGTGCCGCGATAGCTCAGTTGGTAGAGCGCATCCATGGTAAGGATGAGGTCTCGGGTTCGACTCCCGATCGTGGCTCCAAATTAAAGTACCTAGCGGCTGCTAGGTACTTTAATTTGGAGCGAATTTTTATCTTCGCTAGAACCTATTTTACCGCAGGCGAGCCAAAAAC
>CAZPEO010000021.1:0-3158 GCA_964585675.1 uncultured Candidatus Saccharibacteria bacterium
CCCGAAAATATCTTGTGTTTGACTTTCACCGACAGCGGAGCGACCGCCATGCGTGTGCGACTCAGTCAAATTATCGGCCCTGCCGCTTACAAAGTCGCCATCCATACATTTCATAGCTTTGGTACAGAAGTGATTAACCAAAACAACCAATATTTTTACCAAGGTGCCGACTTCAAACCAGCCGACGAACTTGCTCAACATGAGATCCTGACAAGTATTTTCGACGAGCTCGACTACACCAATCCACTCGCGAGCAAACTAGCCGATGACTACACTCACCGCAGCGACGCGGCGCGTGTCATTAGCGAACTCAAACAAGCAGGCCTCACAAGCGACGAACTTGTACATATCATTCAAGCAAACGAATCTGTTCTCGACGCTATCGAAAAAGATTTAGCGGCAATCTTTGCTGGCAAAATTAGTACCACCATGCTTGCGAGCCTTGTGCCGCTCGCGCAAAAAGTAGCAGCTCTCCCACAACCAACACTTCCGCCAGGTATCACTCCGCTGGCAAATATCTTGGCGCTCAGTATGGCGCACGCCTTTGACGCAGCCGTAGAAAGTGGCAAGACAACCACCATCACTGCGTGGCGTAATCAGTGGATGGAAAAAAACGAAGCTGGAGAGTTTGTATTTAAAGATCGCAAGCGCTACAGCAAGCTTCGAGCTATGAGCCATATCTATTACGCCTATCTGACACGCATGGAGCAGGCGGGGCTATACGACTACGACGATATGATTCTCAATGTCATCCACGCTATGGAACTGCACAAGGATCTTAGATTTAACCTCCAAGAAAAATACCAATATATCCTCGTGGACGAATTTCAGGACACCAACCTTGCGCAGCTGCGTATTTTGTTTGATCTCACCGATACTCCCACAGGCGATGCACCAAATATCATGGCGGTGGGCGATGACGACCAAGCAATCTATAGCTTTCAGGGCGCAGATATCAACAATATTCACCGGTTTAGTGACAAGTACCCTGGATTCAGGAGTATCGTCCTGACCGATAATTACCGCTCGGCGGAAGTCGTCTTGCAGGCGGCTCGAGCGGTAATCGTGCAGGGGAGCGAGCGCCTCGAGCAGACCATGGGGCTCGATAAGCAGCTGACGGCGCACGCCACACCCTCTCAGCCGTCGGTCACGCTCCACGAGCTAAGTCATTCAAGTGTCGAACGAAGCTGGATAGCCGCGCAAATTCGCCAGACTATCGACCAAGGTACACCGCCAGAAACCATAGCCGTTCTGGCGCGCCATCACAAAGAACTCGTCGCGCTCGCACCATACCTCATCGATGCCGGTATACCTGTTAGTTATGAAAGGCGAGAGAATATTCTCGACTCGCCTGTTGTTCAAACACTCGAACTCATCGTTCGCGTTATTACCGCGATTGCCGATGGCGAGCACGAGGAAGCGAACGCGCACCTGCCAGAGCTATTGGCTCATCCCATGTATGGCTTTTCTGCCGAATCAATCTGGCGTCTGAGTCTGGCGAGTTCACGAAATCACCTCAGCTGGCTCGAAACTATGATGACAACTGCGGCTTTTAAGCCGTTTGCCGAGTGGATTATTTCACAAGCGAGCATGGTGACGCGCGAGCCAATGGAGCTCATGATTGATCGACTTATCGGCGTACCAACAGAAACGGTGGGGGATGAGATCGTCGGGTTTGCCTCGCCGATGTATGGTCACTACTTTGGAGATACCGCTCGTGACCATCACCCCAGCACCTACCTCGATTCCCTCGAAGCACTGCGAACGGTGCGCGACCACCTGCGCGAATACAAACCTGACGAGACGCTGCTCTTGCCAGATTTACTTGATTTTATCGACGCACATCGGCGGCTCGGCACGCGCATCACAACAGTTCGGCGCGCAACAACTGCCACCAGCGCCGTTCACCTCATGACCGCTCACAAATCAAAAGGTCTCGAATTCAACCACGTTTTTGTCATCGGAGCGATCGACTCCGCATGGGGAGAGCGAGTCCGTAGTCGGAGCAGATTGATCGGCTACCCTGCAAATCTCCCGCTGGCGCCAAGTGGCGGCAACTACGACGAGCGCCTGCGACTGTTTTATGTCGCAATGACCCGCGCCAAGCAATCGCTCACCATAAGCTATAGTGCCGCCGATGACCTCGAGCGAACACAACTACTCGCGAGTTTCTTGGTCGGTACTAGCCTCGAGCCTATAGTCGAACAGATACAGATAACAAAGAAAGATGCCGTCCACGACCAAGTTCTGGCCTGGCACGACCGCTTAACGACTGCGCCTACCGATGACATGAAAACTCTCCTCCAGCCGACACTTGACTCCTACAAACTCTCTATCACTCACCTCAATAATTTTATTGACATCACACGTGGTGGCCCAAGCCATTTTCTGCTCAATAACTTGCTGCGCTTCCCCCAAGCAAAAAGTTCGAATGCTTCGTATGGTACGGCAATCCACCGAACGCTCCAAAAAGCACACAACCACCTCACCGCCACTGGTGAGCGGCGACCAATTGAAGACATTTTGGGCGATTTTATTAATGAACTGCACGACCAACACCTTCCGCCCGACGACGAAGCTCTGTTTGCCAAGCGCGGTGCCGATAGTTTAAGTTCATTTCTTCGTACGTGCTATGGAGATTTTGCGCCTGGTCAAAAAACCGAGCTAAGTTTTGGCAATCAAGGAGTCGTCCTAGGCAGCGCTATTCTCACTGGCTCGCTCGATGTCGCTACAATTGACGGCGACAAGCTGACCGTCACCGACTACAAAACCGGCAAGCCGTCGCGCGACTGGCAGGGCAAAACTGACTGGGAAAAAATCAAGCTCCACAAATACCGCCAGCAGCTGATGTTCTACCAACTCCTCACTCAGCATTCACGAGATTATGCGAAATACTCCTTTGAGCGCGGCGTGCTGCAGTTTGTTGAACCCGATGCTGCGGGGCGAGTCCACGCCCTCGATGCGCATTTCACCAGCGAAGAGCTCGCTGACTTTACGAAGCTCATACAAGCAGTCTGGCGGTCGATTACCAGTCTCGACTTTCCAGACATAAGTAGTTATGAGCCAAATTACAAAGGCATCCTACAATTTGAAGCCGATCTAGTTGACAAATACTCATCGTGAGATTATAATATCCGCTAGTCGCAAGGGAATCGCCC
>CAZPEO010000021.1:3258-12071 GCA_964585675.1 uncultured Candidatus Saccharibacteria bacterium
TGGGCCGTATGAGCGCCCCAAACGCCTAGTACAGGCGACAAGCTCATACACACGGGGTGCGGCACTGCGCCAGGAGGTCTTCGCAAAGTTCCGGACGATGGATATGATCCTACTCATGGAATTGAAGGCGTGGGTTCAAATCCCACCACCCCGACTAGGTCGATTGCCGTTGCACCAACGATGCTGCGATGGCGATCGACCGAAGTACCCTCCCTGAAGCTAGGGAGGCACACGGGCTCGGCAAAGGTCCTCCTCATACCAATGCCGAGTGACTCGAGGGTGCAGCTCGAGTCAGTGGCCCCGCAGAAGAATCGACCCCTTCTGCGGGGCCATCCGCCCACACATTCGATGAGATAAAGTACTTGGCGTTAAATTACGCCTCGAGGAAATTCTCGTCCCACAGCCGTCTCCTAACCGAGGCGGCTCGTTCATTTCTAAATGCTAACAGTTATTCTGGGATATAATAGAAAGAAGATGTCAAATTTCTGGAAAAACCTACCGCAGCCATTTTTCGTATTGGCGCCAATGGAAGCCGTCACTGACGTCGTGTTCCGCCATGTTGTCGCGCGAGCAGGACGGCCAGACGTGTTTTTTACGGAATTCACCAACGCCACAGGTTGGTTTCGTGCGGGCGACAAAGCTATCGGCGGACGACTCGTTAAAACCGACGACGAACAACTCATTGTTGCTCAGCTCTGGGGGAGCGATCCAGAAGCGATGGCTGCGCTCAGCCAACACTGCGCCGAGCTTGGCTACGACGGTATCGATATCAACATGGGGTGCCCCGACCAATCGGCCATCAAAGGTGGTGGGGGAGCCGATATGATTCGAAATCCCGAGCGCGCTGCGGCTATCATCGCTGCCGCAAAAACAAGCGGGCTACCCGTGAGCGTCAAGACACGACTCGGTTACACCTACATCGATGAATGGCGAGATTGGCTGACGTTTCTCTTACAGCAAGATATCGCCGCCCTTACTATTCATCTGCGCACCAAAAAAGAAATGAGCAAAGTACCCGCGCACTTCGAGCTCATCGACGATATTAAGACACTTCGAGATGACGTATCCCCCGATACACCACTCATCATAAACGGCGACATCCTCGACCGCGCTCACGGTGAAGCCCTCGCCGCCAAGCACGGTGTCGACGGTATTATGATCGGCCGAGGCGTTTTTACGAACCCATTCTGTTTTGCACCGTACCCAAAATATGAGTATAAGCGGGTGACATCTGGCGGGGCAGCGCCCACTTCTGAAAATATCTCTGATTTTTCAGAAGGTGGGGCGGATCAGATGGCAGGACCCGCGTCTAGCGAAGCTACGTACGAGTCATATGTGACTCGTGACGACGCGAGCGGCAATAAAGCGCTGAGCCCCCACAAGAACCGCCTCATCGATCTTCTCTACTTCCATCTCGATGAATTCGATCGTTATCAACCACAAATGGGCCGACCCTTTGAGACACTCAAGCGGTTCTTTAAAATATACATCCGTGACTTCGATGGCGCTAGTGCACTTCGCGACCAACTCATGCGCTGCAATTCTACGGACGAAGTTCGCAGGGTGCTGCACCATACCATGCTCTAGCCATTCATCACGCAACTCCTGCCCGCAAGCTCTCCCAAACAAACCCACCTCCACAACAAAAGCCTTGATCAAAACATATCAACCCGCCCTAAGACACCCCAAACCTCATTGAAGTTCATCACAACACAAAGTCGCTCAAGCTCCCTCAAACTTCCTGCAATTCTCTCAAACTCCTTTGAATCCATCAACTCCCCTAAGTCTCTTGAATTCTCTTATGTATCTTTGATTCTCTCATATCCTCTCAAACACTCTTATATTCCATAAAATTATTTGCATTACCTAAATTTCCTAACATTTCTTTACATTCCATTACATTTCTTTGTATTTCTCTGTATTTCTTTGTATTTCCTAAATTTCCTAAATTTTCTTCCTCCCTAGAAACACAAAACACCTTAAAAACTAACACTATTTAGACGGCCGCATGATTTATGTTAGTATAGTCTCATGAGTGATAGGAGCTACAAAAGTGTACGGCAAGAAGAATGTAGAGCAACGATATAAGTCAGCAACGCACTATATTCTCGCGTCCTTAGTACCGTATACTGAGGCAAATCTCAAGCTGTCTTTTAAGCCACATGCGTTTTTTGACGATCTAGAGAGACTCGATAGATATGCAGACTATAAACGCTCGAGCCTAGAGGTGTCCTACCATCGTGCCGTAAAAAAAGGCTTGATCGATACCTCCGGACGCCACCCCTCGCTGACGGAAGGCGGCGAGAGAAAACTCGAAAAGTATCAACCAAAAGTTTTAGGCGAGGGAGCCAGGTTGCTACTAATTTTTGATATCCCTGAAGACGAGCGAGTGAAACGAAATCGCCTTAGAGCGCTGCTACGAGAACTGAAGTTTACGTATGTTCAGCAAAGTGTCTGGGCAACAAAGTACGATGTACTGGACTATCTCAGGGATGAGATCACGGCAAACGGACTCCAAGCATATGTTAAGCTCTACGAATCTTCACCAATCACCCTGTAGCGGTCTCGCGTCCACAATACCGTTCAACAGCCGACATAATCTCCCATACAAAATTACACAAAATACTAACATTTTTTATGCGGCCGTCTAAAAAATGTTAGTATTTATACTATGGCATGGGCGTTAATGTCAAGGTGCTATATGCCGTATTGCATATGCCATATAGCAGCAGAGGGGATGTTTTGCTTTCGTGAGGGGAGATTTTTGCGTAGTGGACTAGGGGCAAGACGCCAAGACGAAGGGACGATGTGAACGCGCCCAGGGAGGGAGGGTGTAGTGAAAGTTGCCAAGGTAAAATACGGACAACAAAGCATAATCTGGGGGCAGTAGGAAGGAATTACTGTGGTAGGAGGAGCTCCGCCATGCAATACTCTACTACTCTTGCTGTCTTAGCTCGAAACTTAGTGCTGCCTGGACTTACCTGAGAGCTGCTACGTCTGCACAAACCACCTCCGTAGTAGCTCCACACAAAAGATAAATGTGTCGTCTACAGTACGCGTTTTCGCCCACTACCAATCCTAGCGGCGGCGTCTCCTGCGATGCAGGTCAGCTACTTTGAGCCGAACTGCGTGACGATCGACAAGTTGTCGGGCTTTTTCTAGCTCCACTTGATCAGCCGCTTCTTCACGCAACTGAAGTGCGCGATCGAGCGCCGCCTGGCTTTCTGCTTCGACAATATCATCACCATGGTCAGCCTCGTCGACCAGCACGCATACACTACTGCCTGTGACCTCAATGATCCCACCGCCGATTGCAAATAGCTCGAGAGCATCGTCGGCGTCGGTCTTTTCACGACGCACCATGACAACACCAGGCTTGGCGACAGACACAAGATCTTCATGTCCTGGAAATATCGAAATCTCACCATCTTGTGTAGGCAATATGACTTCATAGACCGTTTCATTGATCTTTGTGCCGCTAAGAGTAACGAGCTGAAAATTCATACGCTCCTCTAGTCCTTCTTCTCGCTGAGTGGGCCAGGTGCCATATAAAACCAGCTCTCTGGCTTGTCATCGTATTTGCCTGCCAAAATGTCGCGCACGTCTGTGACGGTGTCTTCTACCTTGATGTATGCACCGTCATTGCCGGTAAACTGCGTTGCCACAAAGAACGGCTGAGCGAGGAATCGCTGCAAACGACGAGCTCGGTTGACAGTTTGCTTCTGATCGTCTGACAGCTCTTCCATCCCGAGGATCGCGATAATATCCTGGAGCTCTTTATATTGCTGCAAGACACGCTGCGCCTCGCGCGCTACCTCGTAATGCTCTTCGCCAACGACTTCTGGGTCGAGAATCGTCGAGTTCGAGTCGAGAGGATCAACGGCGGGGTAAATACCGATTTCGGTCAACCCACGGTTCAATGCGATCGTTGAGTCGAGGTGAGCGAAGGTCGTGGCAGGTGCTGGGTCAGTGAAGTCGTCAGCTGGGACATAGACGGCCTGAACAGAGGTGATCGAACCTTTTTTGGTACTGGTGATCCGCTCCTGGAGTGCACCCATTTCTTGCTGAAGATTCGGCTGATACCCCACCGCACTCGGGAGACGACCGAGCAAGGCAGAAACTTCCGCACCAGCCTGAGTGAAGCGAAAGATATTGTCAACAAACAAGAGGACGTCCTTGCCATCATCACGGAATGCTTCCGCCATCGCAAGACCAGCAAGCGCCACACGAAGACGAGCTCCTGGTGGTTCATTCATCTGCCCAAACACAAGGCTCGTCTTGTCGAGCACTCCTGCTTCTTTCATTTCATAGTAGAGGTCATTGCCTTCACGAGTGCGCTCGCCGACACCGGCAAATACCGAGTTGCCAGAGTGGAACTTCGCGATGTTGTTGATAAGCTCTTGGATAAGCACTGTCTTGCCGACACCCGCACCACCAAACAAACCAACCTTGCCGCCTTTTGCAATCGGCGCGATCAGGTCGATAACTTTGATGCCTGTCTCGAGAATCTCGGTTTTGTTGGTTTGCTCAGAGAGGGCAGGGGGTTCGCGGTGGATACTAGCGGTTTTGCCTTTTGGAGCAGGCTTGCCGTCGATTGGCTCACCAACGACGTTGAACATGCGCCCTTGTGTCTCTGCGCCTACTGGCACATGGATCGGTGCGCCGGTCGCCTCAACAGCCGTGCCCCGCTTGAGCCCATCAGTACTCTGCAAAGCAATTGTTCGTACAGTGTGCTCATCGAGATGCTGTGCAACCTCAAGTGTGAGCGTGCGATCAGCTTGTTTGAGATGAAGCGCGTCATAAATCGCAGGCAGCTTGCCTTCAGCAAACTCAACATCTACCACCACACCAACGATTTGAGTTATGTTTCCTTGTGTTTTAGTCATCCTGATCTCCTTTATCTGGTTTTGTTCGCGGTAGTATGTCATCTATCCTGGCAAGTAGTTCACTGATTCGTGCTATTGCTTTCAATAGTGATTCTCGTCGTCCTCTCAATTCATCGTCCGTTCCTCGCTGCTCAGGAGCAATGCGGTCCACAATGCCTGGCGGCACGATGCGTTGATAGTGCTGGTGCTCGATTACGTTTCTCATTCTCGTCATTTCATCGCCTCCGCTCCACCGCTAATCTCTGCCAATTCCTGCGTAATCGCACCCTGCCGGGCTTTGTTCATCTCAAGAGTAAGATCGTCGACGAGATCAGTTGCATTGTCGGTGGCGTTTTTCATGGCGAGCATACGCATGCTGTGTTCGCTCGCACGCGCGTCGAGAAGCGCCTGAAACAGCCGTGAGCCAACTAGCCGATACGCGACAGCATCGAGTACTATCTCTGGGCTCGGCTCAAAAGTAGCGTCAGCAACGTCATTCGACAACTGAGCTGTATCGCTAGCAACAGGAGTGCCGGCAGGAAGTAAGCGCATCCACTCAGCAGACTGAACGATACTGCTGATGAAATCAGTATACACGACCGTCACCGCATCGACTTTTTTGTCGCGGTACATGTCGCACGCAGTCGTAAGAATTGTCTTAAATGTCAAGCCTCCTGGGTCGTCAGGCAAGTCTTCGTACGACCCAATCACGTCGGTGTCTTTAAGCCGCGAAGCAAATGCCGACATTTTGCGACCAATCGTAATAGTGTGGTTTTTGATACCTCTGTCGTCGTCTTTTTTGAGAAGTTCAAGGTATTTTTTGAGAACATTTGAGTTGTAGGCGCCCGCGAGGCCCTTGTCGGCAGCGATAGCAATAATCAACCGTGCCTTGATTGGTCGTTTTTCAAACAACGGATGATAGTCAGTCGCACCCTGAGCAGAAAGGTAGGCAAGTATCTCGTCGGCGGCTGTGACATAGGCCTTGGAGCCCTTGGTAGCGTCCTGCGCTCGGCGCATTTTGCTGGCTGCTACCATCTGCATCGCCTTGGTAATCTGCTTGGTTGATTTAACCGAGCGTATGCGAGATTTTAATTGTTGGGTACTCGCCATTATTTCTGCTCCTTTCTGTGGGTAGACTTGACATTTGTGCTAGTTTTTGATACAATGGGATTATCACGAATGGAAGATGTCCCCTCCGAGTGCTTGTCCTCGCGGGGGCTCTTCTTTTTATATGCTACTTTTTCTTCAAGGTCATTTACAAAACGATGATATGGCTTAAGGAAGTCGAACTTTAATAGGGCAGAGAACTTCATGCGATGAGGGATAAGCAACACTCCTAGCTTGCTGCGCTCATGAAGATGTTTTGCGAGACATTGGAAGTCGCCGTCACCGCTGACAATCACTGCCTTATCGTAGTCTGCAAAATCAATCATGGCTTGCAGCACAAGCTCGGCGTCGCAGTTTCCTTTGACGGCTCCGTCGATATTCTTGAGTGTCGGTCGGAAGACGCATATGAAGCCCGCTGTCTGTAACGCAGTATAAAGCTGAGTGTTTTCGGGCAAGTAACCGATGAACATGTAGGCTTTTTGCACATTGTACTTGTCTGCGAGGTAGCGACGAAATCGCCCGTAGTCAATCTTCCAGCCCTGGTCTCTCACCGAGAGATTCAGGTTTTGGCTATCGACAAAAGCATATGCGACGGGCTTTTTTGCCGAGCGTACGCGCATCTTAAGTTGCTGGGTGCTAGCCATTGCTACCACCCTTTTCACTGCGAGGGTTGTTTGGGTTATCGAAAACATCATACTGACTGGCTTCGCCAAACGAATGTCCCATTTCTTATCCCTCAAAACCTTTCGCAACTACTTTGCCAACTTCCTTTAACACTTTCTCGACATCAGGCTGATCGCCGAGCTTATTGTCGCCTTTATTTAGCACATCCATGAGTTTCTTGTAGTCTTTGTTGAGACGTGTCAAGTAGGCTTTTTGAGCATCTTTTATTTTGCTGGCAGGTACGCCATCGAAAAGTCCTTCGCTGACCACGAAAACACTCGCCACCTGCTCCCAGACACTGAGAGGTTGGTACTGGGGCTGTTTGAGTAGCTCAGTCAAGCGCTGACCACGCTCGATCTGCGCCTTGGTCGCTTCATCAAGGTCGCTACCAAACTGCGCAAATGAGGCGAGTTCCCGGAACTGCGAGAGGCCGAGCTTCAAGTGCCCAGAAACGGACTTGACAGCTTTTGTCTGGGCGTCACCACCGACACGGCTGACCGAAAGTCCAGCGCTAATCGCAGGGCGAATACCTTGGTAGAAAAGGTCTGTCTCCATAAAAATCTGTCCGTCAGTGATCGAAATCACATTGGTTGGGATATAGGCCGAAATATCGCCCGCCTGGGTCTCGATGATCGGGAGGGCAGTCAAACTACCAGCACCGAGCTCGTCGCTTAGTTTGCTCGAGCGCTCGAGGAGTCGTGAGTGAAGATTGAAGACATCGCCGGGGTACGCCTCACGTCCTGGTGGGCGGCGAAGAAGTAGCGACATTTGTCGGTAGGCGACCGCATGCTTGGTGAGGTCGTCATATATCATGAGTGCATGCTGAGCGTTGTCGCGGAAGTATTCTCCCATGGCAGTTCCCGCGTAGGGAGCAAGATAGAGCAGGGAAGCCGGGTCGCTCGGACCGGTCGCTACGACGATAGTCTGCTCCATCACTCCCTCTTGCTTGAGACGCTCCACCAAGCGTGCGACTTTACTGAGCTTCTGACCAACAGCCACATAGACGTTGACAACGCCGGTGTTTTGCTTGGCTTGGTTAATCATAGTGTCGAGCGCAATTGCGGTTTTGCCTGTCTGGCGGTCACCGATAATCAACTCACGCTGCCCACGACCAATCGGGAACATCGAGTCGATCGCCATAATACCGGTCATCAGCGGTTCGTGAACATGCTTGCGACCGAGGACACCGATGGCCTCTCGTTCTACAAGCCCGCGCTGCTTAGTGACGATTTCTGGACCGCCGTCTAGCGCTTCGCCAAGTGGACTCACGACTCGTCCGAGCAGTTCAGGTCCGACTGGGACAGACAAAACTTCTCCTTTGAGACGCACGCTGTCACCCGCTGATACGCCCTGGTCGCTGCCGAGAAGCACCGCACCGATTTCGTCCTCTAAGAGGTTGAGTGCAAACGCCTCGACAACTCCCGTCGCAGTCTTAATCTCGAGGACTTCACTGTATCCAGCATCACTCAGCCCATGTATCCACGCTACGCCATCCCCCACACGAGTCACGATACCGCGCGACTCCAACGTGTCGTTCGTATCGAGCTGTGCAATTGCCTCGCGTAGGCTCTTTGAAATTTCAGTTACTGCTATGTCAGCCATCAAAAGTCCTTTCTTATAGCTTTGCCCGCTTGAGGGCTTGTAGTTTAGTTGCAATTGTCGCGTCAAGGGTCTTGCCAGGGGTATCGACGCGCACTCCACCGATCACACCTGGGTCTACTGTCTCTCTGAAATATACCGTCCCCGCATCGATCACCGTCCGAATCTTGGATTTTTCCTGATCGCTCAGTCTGTACGCGGTCGTGACATCTGCGATAACCGCACCTCGGGCCGCCAACTCATCCTCTATGGCTCGCGCCACGAGTTGACTCTCACGACTACGCCCAGTATCTATCAGATAGGCCGCCACCTGCGAGACAACCGACTCCGGCACGACGCCATTGGATGTATGATTGGCCACGTAGCGTGCAAGTGTGCGGCGAGAAAGTTTTTCCATCTACTTCAGCGCTTCCTTGATAAGCGTTTTGTCTATGCTCGCGTTGACAGTCTTGCCGACGACTTTTTCGGTCGCCTTTGCGACGAGGTCAATTGTCTCGTTATGCAGTGCTTTTTTGGCAGCGACAACGTCTTTTGCGATCGATTCTTGCGCCTGAGCAACGATACGATCAGCGCCAGCCT
>CAZPEO010000022.1:0-10350 GCA_964585675.1 uncultured Candidatus Saccharibacteria bacterium
GCAAGCATTATATCCGCTTGGTACCAGGCGATACCGTGGAAGTCGAGTTGACCCCTTACGATCTCACGAAGGGCAGAATCGTTTTCCGCGCAAGGGATTAATAACAAAGAACATATCAGACCGATATCATTTGGTGTGTTCGTTAACGCAGGGTTTTTCCTGAAGGAGTCTAAAAACGCTCATGAAAGTTCGTGCGAGTGTCAAGAAGATCAGCCCTGATGATCAGCTGGTCCGGCGCAAAGGCCGACTCCGTGTCATCAACAAGAAGAAACCTAAGAACAAGCAAAGGCAGGGTTAAGCATGGCTCGAATCTCTGGGGTTGTCATCCCCGCAGACAAGCAAGTACAGGTCGCTTTGACGTATATTTACGGCATCGGACCAAAATTTGCATCGACCATCCTTGCGGCGGCTAATATCGAGCCGACCACTCGGGTGAAAGATCTCACCGAGGCTGAAGAGCAGAAACTTCGTGATGTAATCGACAGCGACTACACCACCGAAGGTGATCTCGGGCGCCAGGTATCAAACAACATCAAGCGTCTCAAAGACATTGGGTCCTATCGTGGGATTCGCCACAAGGCAGGTCTTCCGACACGCGGTCAACGTACCCGAACGAATGCACGAACTCGTAAGGGCAAAGCGGTGGCTGTCGGTGGAGCGCAACCTAAAGCAGCAAGTAAGACATAGGAAAGGAGTCGATACGTTATGGCAGAAGCAAAACCAGTTGCAGTGAAGAAAAAGCAGCGTCGATCAGTTCCTACTGGTCAGCTGCATATTCAAGCAACGTTTAACAACACGATCGTCACCTTTGCCGACGGCAAGGGCAACGTTCTCACTAGCAGTAGCGCAGGGGCTTGTGGGTTCCGCGGGAGCAAAAAAGGCACCGCCTACGCTTCACAAGTTGCTGCCGAAAAAGCAGCCGAAGCAGTCAAATCTAGCTACGGACTTTCAGCAGTTGATGTGTTTGTCAAAGGTGTCGGACTTGGCCGCGATGCGGCAATCCGCGCTCTCGGCAATTTCAGCATTACTGTCAATAGTATAAAAGATGTCACTGGCGTACCTCACGGTGGCGCCCGACCACGAAAGGCAAGGAGGGCTTAACTATGGCACGAGATACTTCTCCTATCGTAAAACAGAGTCGTCGCGAAGGCATCGCACTTCATCCAAAAGCCTACAAAGTAATGGCTCGCAAGAGCGGCATTCCTGGTGAGCACGCTGGTGGACGACAGGGCAAGCAAAGCCAGTACGCGATTCAGCTTCGCGAGAAGCAAAAAGTTCGTCGTCTTTATGGTTTGCTCGAAAAGCAATTTGCAAAACTCATGAACGAAGCGACCCGCAAACCAGGTCTTGCTGGAGAAAACCTCTTGCAGTTTCTTGAACTTCGTCTTGACAACGCGGTCTACCGCGCAGGGTTTGCAACCAGCAGACGTGCCGCCAGACAGCTTGTGGGTCACGGTCATTTCATGCTCAACGGCCACCGTGTTGATATCCCATCTATCCGCGTCAAAGCCGGTGATGTGATTACGGTTCGCCCAAAGAGCACCAAGTCAGGCTATTTTAGTGTCATCAACGATATCTACGGCAACACCACCCAGGTGCCACTCAGTTGGCTCAAAAGTGATGTCAAGAAGCTGTCGATCGAAGTCACCGGTCTTCCAAAGCGCGAAGAAGCTGAAACTGATATCAATGAGCAACTGATCGTTGAGTACTACTCACGCTAATTAAGGGTAAGGAGATTACTACATGTCTACAATAATTCACAATCCAGCACTGGCATCTGTCACCGATACGGACGCAAACGCTGCTACGTTCGTGATCGAGCCGCTCCACGCAGGATACGGCAATACCCTTGGCAATAGCTTGCGTCGTGTGCTGCTTTCGAGCATCCGCGGTGGCGCAGTGGTAGCGTTTCGCATCGAGGGAGCAACTCATGAATTCACTACGGTGAGCGGCGTGGTTGAAGATGTCGTTGACATCATGCTCAACCTCAAAGGAGTCAATCTCAGCGTCCACGCTGACGGCCCAGTCGAGCTACGTGTCGAGAAAAAAGGCGCTGGCGACGTCACCGCAGCTGACATCAAAACAACAGCTGATGTTGATGTGGTCAATCCTGAGCAGGTCATCTGTACGATTGACGACCCCAAAAAATCACTAGTGATTGACCTTGTTGTCGAGGCAGGCCGAGGATATCAAGACATCGAAACATCAAGCAAAAACCGTATCCATAGCGATATGATCGCGCTCGATGCGATGTTTAGCCCGGTCACACGCGTACGCTTCAAGGTTGACCCGACTCGTGTCGGACAAGAAACCAATCTTGATCGTCTCGAGTTGACTGTCGAAACAGATGGCAGTATCAGCCCGCGCGATGCCTTCGAAGAAGCAGCCGCGATCTTGGTCAACCAGTACACTGCTCTTGCGGGCAGCACGACCGTTGAGTCTGCACCTGCACTCGGAACTGGCACTGGCGACGACAAGGACGAGCTCGGCACGCCAATCGAAGAGCTCGGTCTCAGTGCTCGCACGGCAAATGCCTTGGTTAACAACGAAATCCGCACCGTCCACGATCTTGTCACACTCAGCGAACAGGACCTGCGCGAGCTAAAGGGCTTTGGCAGCAAAGCGCTTGATGAGGTCAAAGATAAATTGGCGGAATTGGAGCTCTAGAATGCACAGACACGGATATAAAGGACGCAAGTTTGGACGCGAAACCGACCAGCGCCGTGCGCTGATCAAGGGTCTCGCAACCAGCCTTGTCATGGAAGAGCGAATTGAGACGACATTGCCAAAAGCAAAAGAACTCACTCGCTATATAGAAAAGCTAATCACTAAGGCGAAAAAAGGTGACCTAGCAAATCGTCGCCGCGTTATCGCAGGCCTTAGCACTCAGGTTGCAGCCTTTAAGCTCGTTGACCAAATTGCTCCACAGTTGGCTGGACGAACCAGCGGTCACGTACGCGTCGAGCGCACGCGATTGCGCGTCGGTGACGGTGCACAGATGGCAGTCATCGAATTTGTCGATGAACTAAAGGACGCACCAAAACCTGACGCAGAGCCTGCAGCCAAGAAACCTGCAGTCAAGAAGGAGGCGAAGTAATGGCCAAGACATTTAGCCAAAAAACCTCTGACGTATCACGCAGATGGGTTTTGATCGATGCAAAGGACGCCACGCTTGGTCGTCTCAGTACCGAAATCGCCAAGTACCTCATCGGTAAATACAAGCCTACCTACACCCCTCACATCGACGGAGGAGACTATGTAGTCGTTATCAACGCAGCAGACGTGACGGTCACAGGCGCTAAAGAAACCGACAAGATTTACTACCGGCATAGTGGATTTCCGGGTGGTATAAAAGATGCCCAGCTCAAAGAAGTTCGCGAAAAGTTCCCGGAGCGAATCATCGAGATGGCAGTCAAAGGTATGCTCCCAAAGAACAAGCTCTCTCCAGATCGAATGGCACGACTACGTGTATTTCCGGGGAGTGAGCACACCCATACAGCACAAACTCCAGAAAAGGTAGAGGTAAAGTAATATGGCCACAGCAAATAAAACCTACGACTACGGTCTTGGTCGCCGCAAAAGCGCAACAGCGACAGCACGTCTCGTTAAGGGCAAGGGCGCGATCGTTATCAACGGCAAACCTGCGGCTGAGTATCTTTCAGACAACAAAACAATGCTCGCAGAGATCACCGATCCGCTCGCCCTTGTTGGCAAGCAAGCTGATTTTGATGTCAGCATTCTTGTCAAGGGCGGTGGGCTCAGCGGACAGGTAGATGCAATCAAGATTGCGATTGCTCGCGCAATTACGATCGGCGCACCAGACCTGCGTAGCCCGCTGAAAAAAGCCGAACTTCTACGTCGTGATCCTCGCGAAAAAGAACGCAAGAAATACGGCCTACGCAGCGCGCGCAAACGCGAGCAATACTCAAAGAGGTAGAAGAAACTCACTTTTGTTTCTAGGACCGTACGTGATCTGTTTTTCTCAAGAGATTCCCACTACAGGGAATCTCTTGTTTTGAGGTATAATAAGAGAGACATGAGTAAGCCCGTCATTCTCACTGGCATCCGCGCCAACAACGACCTGCACATAGGTAACTATTTTGGCGCTATGCTTCCCATGGTCAACATGGCTAAACTGCACGCAGATGAGTACGATGTACACATGTTTATTCCAGACCTGCACAGTTTCACGACGCCAATCGACCACTCACTTCTATGCGAAAGTATCATACACAACGCGCGCATGTTTGCGGCTGCCGGTCTGCCCCTTGATAATCCTTCGATTCGGCTGTACCGACAGAGTTATATCCCTGCACATAGCGAACTGACTGTATTGCTCAACAACTTTGTTGGTATGGGTGAAATGGAGCGCATGACGCAGTATAAAGACAAATCAGCAAAACTCAGCAATGATCGCGTCAGCGTCGGATTATTTGACTATCCTGTGCTTATGGCCAGCGACATACTGCTTTATAACGCATCGTACGTTCCTGTTGGTGATGACCAGACTCAGCACCTCGAAATCACTCGTGACATCGCAAAACGTATGAATAGTCGATTTGGTGAGTTATTTATCGTGCCAGAGCCCGTTGCTAAGCAACACGAATTTTTCGGGAATGACAAAGGTCTTCGCATTAAAGACCTCGTCGATCCAAGCAAAAAAATGAGCAAAAGTGATGAATCCGGCAAGGGTGTCATATTCCTGACAGACTCACCCGACGACGCGCGCAAAAAAATCATGAGTGCTACAACTGACGACAAAGCGAGTGTTAATTACGATAAAATTAATCAGCCTGGCATCAGTAATCTCATCGATATCCTCGCGCTGCTCCGCGACGTATCGCCTGCACAGATAGAGGCTGAGTATAAAGGCATGGGTAGATACGGTGACTTCAAGAGAATCGTAGCCGATGAGATGGCTGTATTTCTTGCTGATTTCCAATCTCGCCTGGCGTCACTCAATGACGCAACCATAACCGCAAAACTCGAGGAGAGTGAGCGCGCCATGAATGAAGTTGCAAACGCTACGCTCCTACGCGTCCAAACAGCTATCGGACTAAGGACCTAGATGAAGGTCACTACCAGCGACCTTCTCGCTATCCTTAGGCGCTTTGGTGAGGCTGACGACAATCACGTACCCCGACTCATCGACCAAGTTGCGCAGTCGCATCCCAGCACCACAAACCAACTCGTCAAGTTTCGGTTTAATCGTCATCATTATTTTGTACTATTCGACGAGTCAGCAGAGGACAATACGCACTACATATTGCAACAAATCCAAATCGAAAAAAGCGATGCAGCTGGTGAATTATTGATAAACCCAACCACGCATATAAAGACGCATGGTCTACCATTTAAGGGCAAGGACGCATACCTATTTAAGCTCAACGACGGCAAACAACGACTTGATGCGCGACTCGTGGAGCAATATTCCGAGATCAACCGTAGCACTTGGCAGAAGTATATTAAGGCTGGCTATGTATCAGTAAACGGAATAGTCGTAAGCAAAAGTTCTCAGGAGCTAAGCACTGCAGACCATATCTCCATTCAAATCCCCGAAGGCACCGACCACTCAGCGAGAGAATTACCGATCCTCTATCTCGACGATGATGTCATTGTAGTGAATAAACCAACGGGCGTATTAACCCATAGCAAGGGAGCCATGAATGATGAGTTTACCGTAGCTGATTTTTTCCGCCGTTACACGACAGTAGGGCTCGACAGCAGCAGGCCAGGGATTGTGCATCGTCTTGACCGCGACACCAGCGGGGTGATTATTGGCGCACGCACTCCAGAGAGCTTTGAGCGCCTTAAACAGCAATTTTCTGATAGAAAAGCTAAAAAAACCTATCTCGCTATCGTCACTGGTCTTCCCAAAGAGCCGCATGCTACAATAGACGTTCCGATCGGGCGCAACCCTTCTGCTCCTAGTACGTTTCGTGCAGATTCTAAAGGTAAAGACGCCCTCACAGATTACCGCGTACTTGCGACCGTCAATAACCGCTCCTTACTTCTCCTGCAACCTCATACTGGGCGCACGCACCAGCTGCGCGTCCATCTAGCGCACATCGGAACACCTATTGTCGGTGACAAAGTCTATGGAAAAGCAGACGGCAGACTGATGCTGCATGCGTATCAGCTCGAGGTCACTACCATGCCTGAGCAGCGGCACACGTTTACCGCGGCACCACCAGACGAATTTTTGCAATCATTTGCCGAGGCTCTCTCAGATGAAACCGCTCTACAGTCCTGACACCGCCGTGCAGCTAGAGCAACTATCAGCTGTTTTGCCACATGCTGTGCTACTGCAAGGCCCTGTGGGAGTTGGGCTACTCACTGCCGCCCGATTTCTTGCAAGTAATTCGCTCGAAGACATCATCATGCCTACAACACGAGAAGGTACGCCTGATCCGACTTCGCAGGGCGTCATTCGCGCCAAACAAATACGACAGCTCGTTGAGCGGGCCTCTACTAAGACGCGCGTACGACGCGTCTACATCATTGACGATGCCGATCAGATGAACACTACCGCACAAAATGCTTTTCTCAAACTACTAGAAGAGCCTGCCTCTCACACTCATTTCATATTGACATCTCATCGCCCGCACGCGCTACTAGCCACTATACGCTCTCGCGTACAAACAACACGGATCGAGCAGCTAAGTGTCGATCAGTCGAAAGAACTGCTCGATGTGCTCAACGTCAGGCAGCCCTCTACGGTGCAGCAAATGCTATTTCTGGCAAGCGGTCTGCCTGCCCAACTCACTCGACTCGCCAGTGATACGGATTATTTCGAACGAGAAAGTATAGCTACACGTGACGCTCGCGTGTTCTTGCAAGGCACCCCGCTAGAGCAACTGTCTGTAATAGAAACCTACCAAAAAAATCGCGATGATACACTGAGACTACTCCTCGCAGCTGAACGAATTCTTCAGTTTAGCCTTCGTCGACAACCCTCTCAAGATATTGTAGACAAGTTGGCCACCCTCGCGCGCTGCTATGATCATGTGGCCGCAAATGGCAACAGCCGCTTGCAGCTTATGACATGCATTATCTCGGCATGATATACTAAAAGACAGCATGTTTGGATTATTACTTGTTGCTGCTTTTGGAGCATGGGCTGTCTGGCGAGGCGAAACACTCGACGAGACAGTCAGTGACCTCTCTCAAAAAGTTTCGGTCAAACTCGATAAACTCTGGGATATCGCTCAGGACTCACTCAAAGATCGAAAATATCTGCGTGCAGAAAAAGCACTTCTTACCATACTTCGTGTTGACGAGCGAAATGCTACCGCCTACAACCGCCTCGGTATCCTCTACGCCAAGCAACAGGCCTATAGCGATGCCATCGAATGCTTTGAAATTGCCCAGAGCCTCGAACCAAGCGCCAGTAGCCTCCATAATGTCGGCCTCATCTATTACGAAACAGGGCACTACGACAAAGCGGCGCTCGCCTTTGAGCAAGCACTCGGACTCGAAGACTCGCATGCCTCGCGTCATATTGCCTATGCCAAGGTACAAGAAAAACTTGGCAACTCGGCGCAGCTCATCTCATCGCTCGAACGTGCTGTCGAGATAGAGCCAAGCGTGCAATCCTTCCACATCTTAGCCGATGCGTATGACCGCACTGGTCAGCCAGAAAAAGCAGCCGCTCTGCGTGAACGCGTCAACAAAGCCCTTGCCAGCAAGGCTCCTCCGGCCAAACAAGTGCAACAAGTACGGAAAGTGCAAATTTAGTTTATGGCGATGAATAAGACTGGTAAGTATCCAGACTCAATTTACCGCCTTGGCACGAAAGCGGTCATTAAAGACACCGATGGAAGAGTATTGTGTGTTCACGACACTGGTGAAGAAGATATGTGGTCGCTCCCAGGCGGCGGGCTTGATCATGGCGATACAGTCATGAGTGGACTCAAGCGCGAGTTGAAAGAAGAGCTTGACTACACAGGAGAAATTAAGGCTACTTACCTAGATGACTGCGTGTACTATTCTCATGCAATCGGGGCGTTTGTACTGTATCTGATATTTAATGTAGAGCTGCTCGATACATATGAGCCTCATGCCGGTGTCGATGCAAAAGAAGTTAAATATCTTGCGGCCGATGATTTAGTAGACTATCACGATCGACAAGCTGAGATAATCAAGAAATATGGCTTTGGACAAGATATCGATATACCGATGATAAAGCCCCTCTGAGCTCATTGTGCCGATAGACGAAGTTTATGCTAACATGCATAATATGATTACTTGCCTTTCGTGCGATACTCCCCTAAGCAGCAATAGAAAAAATACTGCTCAAATCAATGCCAATCAAATATGCGATATCAGACATATATTGTCTCATGGAAGAGTGGCGTTAATGACGGAGGAAGAGGCAAGAATACTCGTAACTTGTCACAAAATGTAATCAGATATATCCATGATAAATATTCGCACAAATGTGCACGCTGCTCATGGAGTCAAATCAATCCAACAACAAGTAAAGTTCCGCTCGAAATTGATCACATTGATGGAGATTCTGAAAATAATCATGAGTCAAATCTTATCCTGCTATGCCCGAACTATCACTCTCTAACACCTACATACAAAAATAGTAACGGGGGGAGGGGACGTCTTTGGCGCAAGCAAAAATATGTGCTACAATAATTTAGTGTTCGCTATTGAACAACTGTACGTGATCTCGCTACTAAATAGTTCAGGTCATAATCAGTCGTATATTAAAAAACAATATGCCGCTTTAGCTCAGTTGGTTAGAGCACCTCTTTTGTAAAGAGGGGGTCCTGGGTTCGAATCCCTGAAGCGGCTCCATGATTTGTCTGTAATGTATTATCGATAAATCATGGACATGCCGGAATCGTCTAGTGGCAATGACAAGAGACTGTAAATCTCTCGGCGCAAGCCTTCGTAGGTTCGAGTCCTACTTCCGGCACCAAAACAGTATTTTCTGACAGATTTTCGCCCGAATGGGCGATTTTTTCTATTGTACTTTTAATTGCTGCCACCGGCAAATACCACTTTTCGCCCACTTTCATAAAGTGGAATTTAGGACTACACCGCTTGGGTTTGGCTGAAGATGTTTTTTGTAAATTGTTATACAATAGACACATGAAGATTGCCATCAAAAAGCTACGAGAAAAAGTTGTTACAACCTTGCAAAAGAACTTTACCGAAGATGAAGCAAACAGTATAGCCGATTATCTTTTGTGGGCTGACATGTCAGGGATTGCAACGCAGGGCGTTATTAAAATGACTGGCACAGAACCGCTGCAAGACATAAAGCCTATGCACGAGATTAAAATTGAGCGTGATACAAAATTATCACAACTGATTAATGCCGGTGCGTATCCAGCTCCGTTGGTAAGTCAGCAAGCAACAGATGTTGTCATTGATAAAGCAAAAGAACACGGCTTTGCTATCGTTGGTGTTCACAATACATTCTCTAGTAATGGTGCTCAAAGTTATTATGCAGAACGTATAGCAAAAGAAAATCTCATTGGTATTGTTATGGCGCGTTCGCCTGGCTCAGCCGCCCCATTTGATAGCATTGACCCGCTGTTTGGCACAAATCCGATTAGCTTTTCTTTTCCAACTAATAACAAGCCCCTGGTTTTTGACACCGCAACATCTGCGATGACCTTTTACGGCTTAGTCTTAGCTAAAGCAAAAGGTGAGAAAATACCTGAAAATATGGCGATAAACAAAGATGGCAACACGACCACGGACCCAGAACAAGCAATGAGTGGAGCAATTCTACCTTTTGATCATGGTTATAAAGGCTCTGGCTTTGGTATGGTCGTAGAGATTATGGCTGGACCACTAGCAAATTCGGCGTATGCCGACTATGAAACTCACGACAAAGAGTGGGGTAGTACTTTTATAGCTATTGATCCAGAGTTACTTGTTGATGTCGACAAGTTTAAGGCGGAAGTTAGTGATTTAGTTGAGATTATTAAAAAATCTCGTAAAAAACAAGGTGTGAGCAAAATACGCTTACCTGGTGATCGTGCTGGTCAATGTCATGACGAAAGTCAAAAAACAGGATTTGTTGAAGTAGACGATTCAATTCTTAAGCAACTAGGCTATTTGTAGTTTGATATCACTTTGTAAAATTCACAAAAAAATCATCGCTTAAACTTCAAATGGACTAGTGTAGCAGGTCGGGTCGACATACCCCCAGAAATCTCATTTTTCAGACTTAGTATTATAACGGGTCCTGAGGCTTGCAAAATAACTCACAAACAAACTATTTTGTATTGCCAAATTAAACTACCTAGCGGACGCTAGGTAGTTTAATCTGGAGCGAATTTTTATCTTCGCTAGAACCTATTTTACCGCAGGCGAGCCAAAAAC
>CAZPEO010000023.1:0-747 GCA_964585675.1 uncultured Candidatus Saccharibacteria bacterium
CTGAGCGTATCGATACCATCCTAGAGAAGCGTATGAAAGATTTTTTGTTGGCGCGGCAACAGCGGCTGTGGCGGGAGGGCGAGTTATGAATGATGAGCTGTTGCTCAACGAGCGGGTGGAGGTGGTGGCAGTTTTTGGCACTGGCTTGCACCCATGTCAGCCGCGCAAGGTTCGGCGTGCAAATGGCAGGGAAATCGAGATTACAGAAATTGGCCTGGTGCACCCGACGATGCAGGGCCGACGAACGGTACATATGTTTGACGTGACGGATGGCGCTGCGGATTATCGGCTGGAATTTGATAGCTTCCACTTGACATGGCGGCTCGTTATGGAAGGTGACCGTGTATAACCAAGCTCGTCCACTTGTCATGCATATTGACCTCAATTCTTGTTTTGCCACGGTTGAGCAGCAAGCGCGCCCAATGCTACGCGGCAGGCCAGTTGCAATTGTTAATCGCCGCACTGAACACACCATGATTGTGACGTGTAGTTATGAGGCCAAAGCAAAGGGAGTGAAGCTGGGGATGCGGCTACGCGAAGCCAAGCAGCTATGTCCGGATCTTGTAGGTCTCGAGAGTGACCCGTCGAAATACCGCTATGTGTATCACAAGCTGATGGATATCATGAATGACTATTCGGCACACGTGCGAATGAAAAGCATCGACGAAGGCGTAATAGATTTTGGTGAAACTACCGAAGCTGTGCGGGGGCGCAAACTAGAAGATATCGGCAGGGAAATAAAGCAGC
>CAZPEO010000023.1:757-9894 GCA_964585675.1 uncultured Candidatus Saccharibacteria bacterium
ATATCATGAGCGACTATAGCCCTCACTTTCGAATGAAAAGTATCGATGAGGGGGTGATTGATTTTGCGCTCTCCCCCGCTGCAATTCGCGATCGTGACCTCGTAGAGGTGGGGCACGAAATCAAGCATCGGCTTGTCACTGAGGTTGGCAAGGCAATGCGCTGCAATATCGGGATTGCACCCAATCGATTCCTGGCGAAGTTAGCGGCAAGTCTGCACAAGCCTGATGGACTGGATGTAATTACGCACGACAATTTGCGCGAGGTACTAAGCGGGCTCACGCTGCAGGATTTGACCGGAATTGCTCGTCGCAACGAACATCGGCTCAACGCGGTCGGTATCTATACGCCCCTCGAAATGCTCGATGCGGACGTCGCTACCCTGCGCCTGGCGTTCAAAAGCGTCGTGGGCGAATGGTGGTACAAACGACTGCGCGGGTGGGAAGTTGATGATGTCGACTATGACATAAAAAGTTGTGGGCGGCAGTATGTGCTCGAGCGAAATGACCTGAGTCGCAAGGAGATAGTGCAGCGGCTTCATCACCTGGTAGAGAGTGTCGGTGCCAAACTGCGCTCTCAGCAGAAAGTGGCGAGGGGCGTGAGCTTGTACGTTCGCACCTATGAGCGGGGAAGCTGGAAAGGTCATGCGCTGGCTCCCCTGCCCTTTTATAGCGACGCGGCGATTTGGGCGTTGGCCGAGCGGGTATTTATGGGTGCACCCGCCAAAGGAATAAAAATGATTAGCGTGACCTGCTATCACTTGAGCGATGGCCTGGGCAATCAGATGAGTTTTTTTGGTGACGAATTGGCGCGCGAACGAGCAGTGGTGAGTGCAATCGATGACATTAATCGTCGCTATGGTGAGCGCACGATTCATAGTGCGGACACTATTGGCACTGGTATCTATGTCAAGCAGAAGATTCCGTTTGGCAGTACGCGTTACTTCTAGGCGGCGACTAAGCAGTTTTTAAGAAAGGCTTCGTATAGTGAGCTGAGTAAATACCTAACGAAAAGGAGTATGCATGAGAAAACAATTTGTTATTGCGGGTACAGTAGCCACACTCGGGCTCACGGGATTGATTGGTGGAGCGGCATTTGCCACGGCGCAGGCTGGTGCGGATAATAATACGCTCGTCCAAGCTATCGCGACAAAATTCAATCTCAAGACAGCTGAAGTACAAGCAGTGTTTGACGCCAACAAGACACAGGTGCATGCAGAACGCGAGCAGCAAGCAAAAGACAAAGTCGCGCAGCTGGTCAGCGATGGCAAATTGACGCAGACGCAGGCAGACAAGATCAATGCTAAGCGTGCTGAGCTTGAAAAAGAGCGCGAAGCAAATCGTGCAGCGGATCAGAACTTGACTGAGGCTGAGCACCAAGCTAAAAGAGATGCTAGGCGCGCCGAGATGGACACTAGGAAAGCACAGCTAGATACCTGGATGAAAGACAATGGGATCGGTGCAGAGTACCGTTACCTACTGACGAGTGGTGGCAAGGGACATGGTGGGTCTGGCGGGCACGGTCGAATGATGCAGTCAGCTATGACAACTCAATAGAGCACGGCACTTGTATAAGGATATGCGCCAACCATTGAGGTGGCGCATATGTCTTGTGCGAGTATACTAAGAGTATGAACAAACTGATGATTATGCTTGGTGTGTCGGCTGGGTCTACGCTCGGTGCACTGCTACCACAGCTTTGGGGCGATCGAGACCTTTTGAGTCTGGCGTCGATAGCACTGGGAACTATCGGAGGATTGGTCGGTATTTGGGTCGGCGTGAAACTTGGTAAACTGCTCGGCGCATGACGTATCTTGTGGCAGTTAGTGGGGGAGTGGATAGTGTGTGCTTGCTGCATATGCTCGTCCAGAAACAAGCATCTGATCCTACGCTGCACC
The DNA here is from genome assembly GCA_964585675.1 of uncultured Candidatus Saccharibacteria bacterium. GTDB lineage: Bacteria > Patescibacteriota > Saccharimonadia > Saccharimonadales > Saccharimonadaceae > Saccharimonas. The sequence continues at coordinate 2,653 of CAZPEO010000023.1, forward strand.
TGATTGTGGCGCACGTTGAGCACGGTATACGGCCTGACTCAGCTGATGATGAGCGGTTTGTAGCAGCGCTTGCCAGGAGCTATCGGCTCCCTTACGTCTCGGTTTCTCTGGGGCTTGGCGTGCGTGCGAGCGAGGAGCGGGCGAGAAATGCACGGTATGAGTTTTTGTTTAAACAGGCAGCGATCTATGCTGCTACAGTTGTGACTGCGCACCATGCTGACGATATGGTCGAGACAGTTGCGCTCAATCTCTCTCGCGGCACTGGCTGGCGCGGACTGGCTGTGCTGTCGCGTCCCGAGGTGTTCCGTCCTCTTTTGTCACTGCCAAAATCTACGCTCTACACCTATGCGATGAGCAATCGGCTCGAATATACCGAAGACAGCACGAATCATTCGGATGCATATTTGCGCAATCGAATTCGCCGCAGGTTGACGACTATACAACCACTTCATAAACAAATAGCGATATTGCGCGCCAGACAGCTGCAGCTCATGAAAGAAATTGATCGTGAGTCGAGACGGATCGCCGTGCTTCAGCAAGGTTCGCGACATTTCCTAATGCAGGTAGACGAGGTGACGGGAGTCGAGCTGCTTGGGATGATGCTGTATATTGTGACGATGAAACGACCTATTCGACCTCAAGTGCGTCGTGCACTGCTTGCGATCAAAACAGCAAAGCCTGCAAGCGTCTACCAGGTCGGAAATGGTATTTCTCTTCGATTCAGTGCTCGAAAATACACAGTCACAATGATATAATAAACAAGAGTTTTGAGCGTTTTTTACGGTAATGACATGAAAGGATTTGTTGACATATGGGAAAGAAGCCTTCGGGAAAAGTGAGTAACGCACTACGCCTTGGTCTGTTTTGGGCGATTTTGGTATTGTCAACACTTGCGATTTGGGCGATTGCTATACCGCATAATGAGTTGAAAGAAGTAGCTATCTCAGAAGTAATCGCTGATGCCAATGCCGGTAAGCTCAAGAAGATCCAGGGCCAAGGTAGTCAGCTGACGGTGACAGAAAAAGATAAAGACACACCTAGCAAGAAAACGTATTTTCAGGGAGGTGTTTCAGCACTCCTAAAAGACAATATCCTCAACGAAAAGGGAAAAAGCATCGTGTCGGATAGTGCTCCGTCTGAAACTGGCAATACTATCTGGAGCTTGGCATCGATCATAGTGCCAGTGATCTTGATTGCGGCGTTTTTCATGTTCATGATGCGCCAGGCACAGGGGCAAAATAGTCAAGCGATGAGTTTTGGCAAAAGCAAGGCCAAGCTCTACGGGCTCGATAAAGAGCGAGTCAATTTCAGTGATATCGCGGGTAATGACAGCGCCAAACAAGACCTTGAGGAAGTAGTTGATTTTCTTAAGCATCCGAAAAAGTACGAAACACTTGGCGCAAAAATTCCTAAGGGCGTTTTGCTCGTGGGCAACCCAGGAACCGGTAAAACCATGCTGGCGCGTGCTGTGGCAGGAGAGGCAAATGTACCTTTTTTCTCGATCAGCGGATCAGAGTTCGTCGAAATGTTTGTGGGTGTCGGTGCAAGCCGAGTGCGTGATCTGTTCACCAAAGCCAAGAAAAATGCCCCAGCGATTATTTTTATCGATGAGATAGATGCTGTCGGACGCAAGCGCGGCAGTGGAATGGGTGGTGGGCATGATGAGCGCGAGCAGACGCTTAACCAGATTTTGGTTGAGATGGATGGGTTTGACAACGAGTCAAACGTCATCGTGATCGCTGCGACAAACCGCGCCGATGTGCTCGATCCTGCGCTTCTGCGGCCAGGCCGATTTGACCGCCACGTGACGATTTCTCTGCCAGAGCGTAAAGACCGCGAAGCGATTCTTAAGGTTCATTTCAAAAACAAACCAACCGATGGTACCGTAGACCTCGACAAATTAGCCGCAAAAACAGCCGGCAGTAGTGGAGCTGATCTCGCCAATATTGCAAACGAAGCAGCGATTGTGGCGGCACGGCGCAACAACAAGCACATCACTGGCAAAGACCTGACGGAAGCATTTGAAAAAGTCGCGATCGGACCAGAGCGCAAAACGAAGGTCATGAACGAAAAAGAAAAAGAAATGACAGCGTATCACGAGGCAGGTCACGCGGTTGTGGGGCATGTCCTGCCGGACAGTGATCCAGTTCACAAAGTGACGATCATTCCGCGCGGTCGGACAGGTGGTGTGACGTGGTTTTTGCCGCCCGAAGACAAAAGCTACACGAACGTTTACGAGTTTAAAGATATTCTTGCGAGGGCCATGGGTGGTCGTGTTGCGGAGAAGATTATCTACGGGCCAGATGGTATTACGACAGGTGCTGGCTCTGACCTTCGCAAAGCGACTGAGATCGCACGCGACATGATTATCGAGCAGGGTATGGGCACGAAACTGCGCGACCAGGTGTTTCACGAAGATAACGGCGGCATGGTGTTTGACAAGATCACCCATGAGCGGCCCTATAGCGACGCCACGGCACGTGAAATTGACGCCGAGGTCGAGGTGCTTATCAAGGAAGCGGGCAAACGGGCCGAGGCAGTGTTGCTGAAAAATCGCGATATACTCGAAAAACTCAAAGACGCACTTGTCAAGGAAGAAACGCTTGAAGAAGACGACGTCGCTGAAATCATGGAAGGTGCAGTGCTCCCAGCTGAAGCCAAACTTCACTAGGAATTACTCGGTAGGCAGAGGTAACAATGGCAGAAAGTAGAATGCGCTCGGTGGTTGCTATGGCGAACCAGAAACTGACTGTTCAGTGGGCAGCTATTCTGCTCGCAAGCTCAACATTTGTGGCATCGTTGCTTGGGATTTATCGAGACCGTCTGCTCAATAGTTTGTATCTTGACAGCTATCCGGTCGGGATCGACGCATACACGGTTGCGTTTACAATTCCTGATTTCATGTTCTTTATTTTAGTGTCGGGAGCACTCAGTGTGACGTTTGTACCGGTGTTTAATCAACGACTAGCCAGCGGCAACAAGCACTCTGCATGGGAGCTCAGCTCGAGTCTGCTTAATTTTATGGCGCTGACAACACTTGTGGCAAGTGTGCTGATTATTATTTTTGCCGATCCACTGGTGCGATATGTGGTTGGCCCAGGGCTCGACGAGTCAGGGCGAGCGCTGGCGGTGAGTATGATGCGAATAATTGCCGTGAATCCGTTTTTATTTGCGGTAGCTACGGTAATTGCGAGCATGCAACAGGCGATCGGCCGCTTTACATTTTATGCGTTAGCGCCAACGATTTATAATATCGGTATTATTATCGGTGCGCAGTTTTTTACGGGCGGCATCACCCTATTCGGTTGGCAAGTGTTCGAGGGCGGCATCATGGGCGTGGCGCTCGGCGTTGTGCTCGGAAGTATCATGCAGCTAGTGGTAAGTTCAATCGGGTTACTGGGGATGGGATTTGACTACAGAGCACGTATCAGCTGGAAAAACAAAGGCTTCTTGCAGGTGCTTAGACTCCTGCCTGCACGCTCACTCGACCAAGGCATTGATTATTTTAACGGTCTTGTCGAGACAAATATCGCTTCTCATATGGCTGATGGGACGATCCGCGCCTATCAGCAGGCATCGGCACTGAGTTTGATGCCTGTGAATTTGATCGGCGTCGCGATCAGTAATGCCGCGTTTCCTCAGATGACAGAGCGTTTGGCAGAGGGTGAAGATACGCTATTTCGGAGTGAACTACGCGCGACGCTCAGGTGGATTATTTGGCTAGCGCTACCGGTAGCAGTCGTGACGTATTTTGGGCGAGGATTTATCGTGGCATTCATCAAAAACGGCGGTAATGCACTGATCGCTGGTCTACTCGGAACGCTCGTTATCGCCATCCTGTTTCGTACGATTTATCATATCGCTGCACGCAGTTTTTATGCAAAACAAGATACCAAGACACCGCTCTATATCTCCATCTTTTCGATCATTCTTAATATTATTTTGGCAGTGAGCTTCACGCAAGTATTGCATATGGGCGCGTATGGGCTAGCGTGGGCGCAGTCGATCGTAGCAGTGGTCGAGGTGGTGATTTTGTTTGTGATTTTGTCACGCAAAATTCCTGGACTTCTGAACGCTACGTTTGTAAATGCTGTGAGTAAAATGTGTCTTGCGAGTCTTGGTACTGCGCTGGTGACCTACATAACGGTGCAACTATTTCAGCTTCAGACAAATGACCAGAGTTTTTTGGCGACGTTTCCAAAATTTGGTTTGATCACGACGGTGAGTTTTTGTGCGTACGTGTTGTTTTCTCGTTGGCTGCATCTATCTGAGGCAGAGCCAGTGATCGCAAAGGCGAGCGCCTTGTTGTTCGGGAGAAAGCGATGACAAAACAGGCTTCTATTCGGAACTTTTGCATCATTGCGCATATTGATCATGGCAAAAGTACCCTGGCCGATCGTATGATGGAATTGACAGGCACTGTCGAGAAGCGCGATATGAAGTCGCAGCTGCTTGACAGTATGGATCTGGAGCGCGAAAAAGGTATCACGATCAAACTTGCGCCGGTGCGGATGAAGTATCAGCACTCCCCGCTCCTGCCGAATGACACTCATTCGGTATCAGACGAGAAGATGTATGATCTCAACCTGATCGACACTCCCGGTCATGTCGACTTTAGCTACGAGGTATCACGGAGCTTGCAGGCGTGCGAGGGTGCGGTATTGGTGGTCGATGCCAGCCAAGGCATTCAGGCGCAGACGCTGGCGAATGTGTACTTAGCGCTTGAACAAGATCTCGTCATCATTCCGGTGCTCAATAAAGTTGATTTGCCAGCAGCCGATGTGCCTAGGGTGAGCAAAGAAGTCATCAATTTGCTTGGCTGCGAGGAAGATGACATCATCAAGATCAGTGCGAAAACTGGCGAGAATGTTGAGCAAGTGCTCACGGCGATCGTCGAGCGAATCCCCTCGCCACGCGGAATAGACGCAGCACCGACACGGGCGCTGATCTTCGATAGTTACTATGATGATTATCGCGGAGTGATTTTATATATGCGCGTCATTGATGGCGCTATCAAAAAAGCAGACACTCTTTCGATGCTCGCAACTGGGGCTAAAGGTTTAGCACTCGAGGTGGGACACCTCAACCCAGCAATGTCATCTGATCCAGAGCTGAGCACCGGAGAGATAGGGTATATCGTGACTAATTTGAAGACTACACGAGATGCGCGAGTTGGCGATACAGTGACGGTAGTACGTGCACTTGCGAGCGACCCGTTACCAGGCTACAAAGATGTCAAGCCGTTTGTCTATGCAGGCTTTTTCCCTGTGAGCAATGAGGATTATCAAGATCTCAAGGAAGCTATCGAGAAGCTCAGTCTTAGTGACAGTGCCCTGCAGTTTGAACCAGAGAATTCACCAGTGCTTGGGTTTGGGGTACGGATTGGATTTCTTGGCTTATTGCACATGGATATTGTGCGCGAGCGGCTCGAGCGGGAATACGGCCTCGATCTAGTAGTGACGAATCCTTCGACTGACTACCACATCACGACGACAAACGGTAGTGAACTTGATATCAAAAGTGCAAGTGATTTACCAGATAGGGCGCAGGTGGCGGAGATTCGTGAACCATGGATACAGGGTGAGATCGTCGTGCCGCAAGACTATATTGGCGCGGTAATCCAGCTGATCGTCAGTAAACGCGGCCGGCAAAAGAATCTTAGCTATATCGATGAACGGGCGCTGATTAGTTTTGAGGCGCCGCTAGCGAACCTGCTGACAGATTTTTATGATCAGCTCAAAAGTGTCACGAGTGGTTACGGCAGTTTCAACTACGAGCTTGATAACTACCGCGCGGAAGATCTGGTGCGTGTGGACTTCTATGTCGGTGGCGAAATGGTAGATGCACTCAGCGTCATGTGCCATCGTAGCGAGGCAGATGCGCTAGGGCGAGATGTCACCAAAAAACTCAAAGACGTGGTGCCACGCCAAAGTTTCGAAGTTGCCTTACAAGCTGCTATCGGTGGCAAATTTATCGCCCGCGAGACGATCGGCGCGTATCGTAAAGATGTCACCGGATATCTCTATGGCGGCGATGTCAGTCGCAAGAAAAAGCTCCTGGCCAAGCAGGCAAAGGGTAAAAAACGCATGAAACGCTTTGGCAAAGTTGATATTCCAAGCGAGGCTTTCACTGTGATGCTCAAGCGAGATTAAGGGAAAAGAGCAGCCCGATGCGCGAATTTATTTCGCGCTCGGCGCGATGAGAAAAACCGTAGGTTTGTCTCATAAGGCGGAGCCGATAACGTCGATATTCCAAGCGAGGCTTTCACTGTGATGCTCAAGCGAGATTAGCGCTCAGCAAACGTTCGTAGCTGCCGTATAATCTCCCCCCGTACCTCTTCTACAGGCGGGTTGCCATCGATCTCGATCAAGAGCCCCTTATTGCGATAGAACTCGATCACAGGCAGCGTTTTCTCAGCAAATTCACTGAAACGAACGATTAGTTTCTCCTTGTCGTCGTCTCGACGGAGGCCGCGATCTCCCGTCTCGAGTGCGCGGTTGAATCGTGAGTTAGCCGTCTGCATACTGATATGCAGGTAAATGACGGCTTTTATGGGATGCCCACTTTGCTCAGTTGCTTCAAGCACGCCTTGCTCTTCGCCGTGCCAACGACCAACTGAGCTAAGCACCATTGGTTTGTCACGAAAGACATCGTTTGAGAGGTAAGGGAGGACGATCCGCATGTATTCGTCTGTTGGGGCAAGCCCGCCGGCATCGATGATCGTTTTGACGTGGTCGGGGATGATACTATTGCGCATAATGTCGCCACCCCCTAGCAGTGTTGCGCCAAACAAATCTGACAGCCATTTGCCATGGGTGTCTTTACCAGCGTAGGGAAGCCCAAAGATATTGATCGAGCCTGTACCGAGCCAGGATTTGATTGCTAAGAGGTTGGTGTCTGTGGACGGATTCATCTTTGCATTATACTCGATAAAGGGATGATAAAGAAATATCTAGCACTCACCTTGCACGAGTGCTAGAAATACGCTATACTGTGAACATATGACAGATCGCCAACAAGCTATCCTGGCTGCCATCATCGAACAGTATGCGGAAATTGCCGTACCTGTAGGTAGTGTGACGCTTGCTAAGCTGTTCAATGTAAGTAGCGCCACGATCCGTAGCGAGATGGCCAAGCTCGAAGATATGGGGTTGATAGAAGCACCTCACACCAGCGCAGGGCGTATTCCTACGGACAAAGGCTACCGACTCTACGTGAACGGCATCACTGATGCGCAGATGA
>CAZPEO010000024.1:0-9759 GCA_964585675.1 uncultured Candidatus Saccharibacteria bacterium
ACCCGGATTGCCAGGATGAGAACCTGGTGTCCTAACCGTTAGACGATGGGACCATATATGTAGATTATAACTGATGAGGTTCGATTCCGCGACCGGGAAAGCGGTCACGCCCACGATGAGTGGGGCTCCCTATTTCCGCACGCGACTTTGTCGCTCGCTTCACGAACCCGGATTGCCAGGATGAACCCGCTCATCGATTTCTTTGAAATCGCTCGCAGGCCCGCCTCAGTTGGTGAGGGGTAAACCTCATCCAGCTTCCGGCCTTGCGAACTGCCACCGGCAGTTCTCACCTGGTGTCCTCGTCACGTTCCGCGACCCCGACAGTTCACGATTGAAATCATAGATTTCATCGGAACGTGTCCTTGCTGAGCGCCACTGGCGCTCCTCACGTGAGACGATGGGACCTTGTATATAAATTATACCTGATGAGGTGCGATTCCGCGACAGTCGACGGTCGCTTGATCGGCGACCTCGCCTCAAATATATATGAATGTAACTTCATGCCATGATTGCACAACGCTGCATGTGAGCTGTCATATAGAGGTGCCTAGTGGGTATTTAATGGGCGCGAGACCTCAGACATCTTACTAAACATACAGGCAATTGTCTAGGGTGCAGATGGACTCGGAGGTAGAGCTGTGGCGTCGCTCATTGTCTTGATGATTTCGAGGAGCTTGCGCGGGGTGATCTCCGCTTTGATCAGATAGGCATCGACATGGTGCTCCATGACGGCGCGCGACTCCTCGTCTTGGTCGAAGTTTGTCATAACGATGATTTTACTGTTGGGAGCGAGGTTTTTCTCACCACCTCGTAGGACGTGGAGGATCTCAGTGCCGCGTTTTTCGGGCAACATGATATCAAGTAATATCAGGTCATAAGATTTGTTAGTGGCTGCGTCGATCGCATCTTTTCCATCGACAATCCAATCGACTTCATACCCCTCGTGCCTGAGGGAGCGCACGTACATCTCACCGATAAACCGATCGTCTTCGACCACTAAAATAGATGTAATCATATCTTTAGTATACCTTAGCCTTTGAATTTTGCATGGTTTTTGATCCAACCCTGGTTGGTCGATATTAGCCCAGCATTTGTAAAGTCATTTGCTTGCAATTTGTCAGCGACAGAGGCGTAAATCGGGACGCTAAACGAAAAAGTTGAACCTTGGCCTTCGACGCTGCTCACCTCGATCGCACCACCGTGGCTTTCGACGATGGCTTTGCAGATGTAGAGTCCAATGCCAGTGCCTGCTACTGTTTCTCTCGAGCGATGAGAGCGGTAAAATTTGTGAAACAAATTCCCTACTACATTTGCAGGGATACCGATACCGTTGTCAGTCACGGATACTTTGACGAATTGACCATCGACCGCCGCCGATACTGATACTGCCCCGCCTTCGTTGGTATATTTGATAGCGTTGTCTATGAGGTTTGAAACGACCTCTCCGATACTTGAGCGGTCAATGGCTACTGTCGGTAGATTGTCGGGTATGGTAACAGCGAGCAAGCGTCGCTGCGAGGAGGCGCGGAGTGCCATGTCGTCTTTGATAGAGTCGTAGACATGAGCGATCGTATCTTCTGCCAGGTGGACTTTGAGGTGACGACGATCGAACTTACTGGCGTTGAGGATATTGTTGATATAGCCAGTCAGGCGGTTGGCGCTAACGATCAGTCGGCTCAGGAGCTCTTTTTGATCAGGCGCAAGTTGCGGCCCAAGTTCTATATCAAGTACGTCGAGATATCCACGGATGACCGTGATCGGTCCGCGCAGCTCGTGGGCGGCAAACGAGATAAAGTCGAGGTCTTCGTCCTCTGGCTTGTAGGTGTCGGTAGCATCGAACAGTACCAGTACCACTTCAGCGGCACTGCCTTTCTCGTAGTTCGCGCTGATATTGAAGATGCGACGATCTTCGTCACCAACGATCCTGTCCGCCACGCGATACCAAGTTGTTTCAGCACGGACTGCTGAGGTGCGACACTGAGCCAGCCAATCTTCGAGTGCTGTGGCAGGCTCGAACAGTAGCGTGAGTTCTTTCTTGCCGTCTTCCAGCTGGCGTATTGGTGCAGCGCGGTTGGCATAAGCGATCGCACCGTCATTTCCCAGTACGACAATGCCTGCTTTGCTACGTGAGAGTGCGTCTGTCAAGACAGTAGCCGCGCTCGTGTCTGAGCGATCGGTCTGAGATTCTCGTTGCGAGGCGGCTTTTTCGTAGACAAACTGTAGTATCTCGCGAAACCCGTCTTTAGAATAGCGCGAGACATTGGGGTTCGTGAGTGCGTATCGTGGCTTTTCTCCAGAGGCACTAGTAATTGCGTTGGTGAGGTCACGGAGCGGAACGAGGAGCTGGAGTACCAGTATGATATTGAGCGGCAAGAGTACTGCTGCTGCCGCGAGGAGAGTGATCCAGAAAATCATAGTTGAGACGGAAGCGCCCCCCACAACGAGTGATAGTGCGATAATCAACAAAATTGCTAACTGCATACCAACTGTCACAAGCACAGCGAGTTTTTTGTAGCGAGGCCAATAGTCTCGTATGAGCGGTCGGGTGTTGGGTGCGAGAGGAGCTACTGCCACGTGACGTTCCCTGTGCCGTTCGGGACGGCTGTAATCCATGTTTGGCCACGATTGAGTGCGATCGGTTTGCCTGCCGCGTCAATAAACTCAAGTTGTTCGCTGCGGCTGTTTTTGCGCCAGGTCGCCTCTGTCGCGGTACCGTTCTGAAAGATCACAGCGCTGCCGCTCCCTGTTGTAGCGATAGTTTCACGCCATCCGTCTTCAAATATCTTGCTCATATTGACTCTCATCGCCACGACAACAGCTGGCGCTAGCCTGCCCTCTTCGCGGTCATTGCTGGGTTGTCCGCCGATACTCCTGGGGTAGGTATTGGTCGTAGCGTCGTAATCGTAGCGCGTATTGTACCAGGCGCTACTGATCGTCATGTCGATGCTTTTTGCGGTGGGAGTCGCGACAGGTTTGCCGTCAGTGCGGCCAAATCCTGTGAAAGTACTACTGGTATACTGTTTTTTGGCGTTGAGGGCGTCGAGCTTTTCGAAACTTGTATAGACATTGTGCGGCGCATAGCGATCGGTGGCGCGCCAGTAGTAGGCTGCGTTAAAAAATTGGTCGATATCGCGGTAATTGCCATTGCGGACTTCGGCGAGTGCCGCAGCACTACCCCCGATGTGGGCGATACTGGCGTTATATGGGGCTGCCCAGTCGACGTAATACATGCGAACACTTCGGACTGGGCCGATGAGCTGGGGTTTTGATTCTTGGTATAGTGCCAAAAACCGTGTAATGCCACCTTCGGCAATAGCTTCATAGACGACGCCTGCCTGTTTGAGCCCGCTTTGCGGCCTCGCGTCTGGGCTGTTCTCGATCATAATGGCCGTAACAGCTTGTTTGGTAGAGGCTTCGTCTTTTACGAGCGTGCCAGTGAGCGGTGAATAAAATTTTGGTGCGGGTGGAGCGGGTTTTTTGGTAATTTTTGTAGCGGCTTGGTCTACTTTTTCAGGGGTAGTCAATAGATAGGCGGCGCTCGCAACGCCAGCCGCAAGTACGATGAGTGCCAGGCCGATTGCCGCCCAAAAAGCCAGCGGGTTACGGAACTTCCAGGCTTTTATGTTTTGTAGCCAATGTTTGTGTGGAGCTTTTTGCTCTTGCATGATGGTTATGATTATAGCACAAAAAACATAAAACCTTGTGGCATTAACTCCCAGAAAGATGCCACCATCTACCTCGAGCCAACTCAAAAATCGCAAGGGTCGTACCCTTGCGATGTATGTGTGATAAGAAGGGGTTGGAGGATGGTTGTTGAGGCTGCTTGGAAGTACTGGAGTGGGATAGTGCGGTCGCGAGGAAACAAGCGCAATCCGTAGGTTACTCCGACGCAAGAAAGCGAGTGATTCGTTGGAGGACTTTTTCTTTGCCGAGAAGAGCGAGTGTGTCGTTGAGCTGCGGGCTAAATGGTGCCCAGGTAGTGACAATACGAATAAGGCTAAAGAGAACTCCAGGCTTTTGGCTGGTAATTTCGAGCAGGCTGTTGAGAGTAGCTTGGATTGACTCTGAGTTCCAGTCGTCGAGCTTCTCTAGCTCAGTTTTGACTATTGTTAACAGATCAGATATTTCTTCTGAGGAAAGTTTTTTGAGCTGTTTATTGTCGGAAATTAACGCGTCGTTACGGAATGGCTCTTCAAAGAAATATTTGCTCATCACGCTTAATTCTGCAAGTGTTTTGAGACGATCATGAACGAGAGCGAGGACTTGTTTTTTGTAAGATTCGTCGGCAGACTGTGCGCTCGCAGGCCAATAGGCTCTGACGCGCGCGTGCAGGTCGTCGAGGCTTAGGCGTCGGATCCATTGACCGTTCATCCAGAGGAGCCGTTGCTCGTCGAAGCGTGCGCCACTGCGCTGAACTCGATCCAGGCTAAATTTTTCTATCAACTCTTCTTTACTAAATAGCTCTTGTTCGGTGCCGTCATTCCACCCCATGCTGGCGAGGAAGTTGAGCATAGCTTCAGGCAATATGCCGTCGGTTTGATAGTCGGTGACACTGCGAGCGCCGTCGCGCTTGCCAAGTTTTTTCTTGCCGTCCGGGGCCATGATATGCGGCATACACGCTAGGACTGGCGGCGTGAGCTCGAGGGCTTCGTAGAGACTCAAGTAGCGCGGAATTGACGAGATATATTCGAGGCCGCGGATTACATGCGTAACGCTCATTTCAGCATCGTCAACGATGTGCGCGAAGTTGTAAGTAGGTAGGCCATCGGCTTTCATGAGGATGAAATCATCCAGGACTTCTGGCCCTGCGCTTAATTCGCCCATGATCGGGTCGTGCCACGTGTAGCGTTTTACGTCAATTACTTTAAAACGTAGCGGCTGACTACCATCCCAAGTAGGCGGGTTTTCTGGGCGATAGTCACGGTAAAGAAATGGCTTTTTGGCAGCAATAGCTTCTTCGCGGAAGCTCTGGACTTGCTCGGGTGTGTAGGGGTCGGCGTATGCAACACCCTTGTCGATGAGCTTTTGTGCCCACTTTTGGTAGATGTCTCGTCGTTCGGTTTGTATGTATGGCCCGAAGTCCCCTCCCCTGCGCGGACCTTCATCCCAGTCAATGCCGAGCCACTCGAGGGTATCGAGAATGAGATCGGTCGCGCCTTCGACGAAGCGGGCTTGGTCGGTGTCTTCGATTCGCAGGATGAACGCTCCACCCTGCTGACGTGCCAGCAAATAGGGAAAAAGCGCTGCGCGGACATTGCCTACATGGATATAGCCAGTAGGGCTTGGGGCAAAACGAGTGCGAATAGTCATGCAGCTAGTATATCAAGCAGAGAAGCCGATTGCGATACGGATAGAAAATTCTTCTACATGCTTGTTGCGATGCGTTCGATCTGTTGGTTTGAGAGTGGTGCATCGCCACTGATGGTGTAGAGGATACCGCCGTTGATCCAGGCCGCATTTCGTCCATAGGTATAAACAGTGAGGCCGTTGACGGAACTTGTTTCATAATCGTTGCCAACTTTTGGCAGAATATAGCTTTCGAGTAGTGCCGAAGAGTCCCAGCCAGATTTGGTTTGCTCGACAGTGTAGCTCGTTGGGCTTGCGTTTGAGGCAAATTTCATACTGACGTTGCCTTGCTGAAAGGTCACAGGACCGCTGAGGCGATAGCCTGAGGGGTGATAGGCGGGATATTTCGCGTTGATACCTGCTTGAGCGGCGGCGATGCGCGTACTGAGAGCAGGCATGTTCAGGTAGGTGAAGTAGGCACCCAAAAGCAATAACCCCAACGCACCAGAGGCCATACCAGCCAGCCGATGTACACGGTGAGCGGGCCTGCGCTTGACAGTTTTTGCGCGGTGAGATGGCATGGCGGCAGTGGCTTTTTCGATTGCTTCTTTTTTGAGTACATGAGACGGCTTGACGGAGCGTGGAGCTGGTGCCACCGCACGTTGCTGAGCGATTTGTGTCAATCGATGAGGAGTTGCGGCAATGTCGCTGATAACAGTAGTGGGATGGGCGGGTTTTTTTGGTGTGGGCGTCGCAAACCGCTTGATTTTGGGGTGTTGCTGGGGGTGAAGCGCTGGAGTAGTTGGTTTTTTGTGGACAGATATAGCCACAGCCTCAGTCACAGGACGAGGCTCAGGAGTCTTTTTGGTTTTTTGAATGTATTTGCGGCTCAAGGTGCGGGATTTTTGAGGCTGTACATGGACAGATCGTGCTGCTCCCGCTGCTGTCGAACCAACGCCTCGCTCTTTGCGAAGGGGCATCCCCGAATGTGTGTCGTAGACAACACCCCGAACGCTGACAGTTGATTGGCTCATTGCTTCCCCTATTGTTTCTCGAGCTACCCTGCTCGTGCTTATTCTTATCATAGACGAGTCGCAGTTTGTTGACAAGTGTTTTCTCCCTCTAGGCGCAGTGTTATACTACAGTTGTATGCACCCAAAGATCAGCAAACGCCGCAAACAAGCGCAGTTGACGTTTATTTATGCCTTGATGGTAGTAGTCATCGCTGTGTCTGTAACTATCTTGCTACTGTTGATTCAAGGATATCGCTACAACCGTTTCGACGGTAAAGTCGAACAAGGAGGCTTGATGCAATTTGATTCAGCTCCCGACGGCGCAGATGTGACTCTTGATGTTGTGCGTCTGGCAAACAAAACCCCGAGCAAAATCACTGCGACCGCAGATACGCATACTGTAACGATCAGTAAAGACGGGTATGAGCCGTGGCAAAAACAAGTCATTGTCAAGCCGGGTGGCGTGCTGTGGCTTAATTATGCGACACTGTTTCCCAAGGCTCCAGTGCAAGACGCCGTCGTGAGCACTTCCAGTGTCTCGAGTTTGGTGGCATCGCCCAACAACAGTCAGCTTGCCTATACGTCTTCGTCGACTGAGCCGGTAGTAGTCGTCGCCGATATCAACGCAGACGTGTTTGCTCCGCGTGCGCTGAGGTTGCCGGCGGGTATTCTGAGCATCGCGCCAGAGGGCCAGCCTCAGATCCTCCGCGTAAAGGAGTGGTCACGCGACAACCAATTTGTGCTGGTGAGCCACGACTTTGGTGATACGACTGAGTACCTCGTGGTGGATTCGCGTGCGCCAGATGAAGCACGTAACATTAGCAAAGAGCTGGGAGTGGTAGCTCGGGACGTAGCCTTTGCGTATGGTGATAGCAACACGCTCTATATCTTGACAGTTAGCCATGAGCTGCGCCAAGTCAATATAGCTGAGCGGACGCTTAGTGGGCCGCTGCTGACAAATGTGGCGTCGTTTTCGCAATTTGACCGCAGCACAATTGAGTTTGCGACACTGCCAGATGCCAACGGCGTTCGTCAAGTGGGCTATCTGACGCCATCGACCGCAAGAGCCAAAATCTTGCGTACCTTCAATGCAGACACCTCGCAAGCGTTTATGGCGCGGTTTGGCCGGTACTACAACAAGAACTACCTCCTAGTTGTACAGGGGCCACGTGTTGAGATTTTGACGGGTGATATTCCGTCTAGTAGTTCGACTGAACCGCTGTCATGGAAAACAATCACTGTATTTGAGTCACCTGGAGCAGAATTCATTGGTTTTTCTCCAGGGGGTAACCGGTTTGCATATGTGCAGCATGGTACGAGTCTTACTGTGTATGATTTAGAATTATCGATTATTTCGAAGGTGACACTGCCGGCGGCAAACGGCCGACGCATTGATTGGGTTGACCCCTACCATATTGCAACGAGTACCGGCGCAAAGGTGATGTTTAGCGATTTTGACGGCACCAATGCCGTGACTGTAGCGGCAAAAGATGCTGCTAATTTACCGGTAGTTTTTTCGAGTAATGGCAAATATGTCTATCACACGAGCATGAGCGCAGGAGCGGCCTCGCTGATTCGCACTAAGCTCGTAGTTGGCAGTTAGCCAACTACCGTATTCGACCTCTCTCATGTCAAGTACGAACTAACTACCACCAAACAGTCGTTGCAAAAACGTTGGTGAGTTGCTTGGCATTTTGGTTGCCTCCATTGAGGTGCTCGTGGGGGTGGCGGCAACTGCTGAATTGGGGTCAGGACTGACTTGGTCAGCAAAAACGAGTAACCGGTTAATTGCCGTACCCAGTGGCGTGCAGGTGACAAGTGTCATACGCGGTTTGCTGGCGTCATCAACCAGCGCTGACACATCAGTTGGTTTGACAACTTTTGTACTCGTGACAGTGTAAGTGTAGCGTTTTTTATTGTAATTGACATAGATGGTGTCGCCTTCTTTGATCTGTTCTAGGCGCGCAAAAATAAATTTGTAGTCACCGCCGTCGAGCCAATCATTACTACTGTGACCAGAGACGACGAAGTTGCCTTTCTCGCCAGGACGTGCACTCGCACCAGGAATATTAAACCAGGCGACACCTTTGTCCATGGCGGCGTTAAGTGAGTTTTGGTCACTTGCGACTGCATCCCAGACGATGGGTACTTGGACGGTGATTTTCGGGATAATCAGTTTTGGCTCCTCGCCCACAACTACGCTGGCGCTCGGGTCAACAACGAGTGTCGAAGGGTCCATATTGCCAGGGCTAACATAGGCCGCGACGTTAGAAAACAGCACGCGGTTGTACTGGAGGAAAAGAAATGCAAACATCACGCAGAGCGCTGCTGCAGCTGGTATAAAGTGGCGGCTTTTGCGTGCTTTGGTGGCTTTGGCTTCGATTTGTTTGCGCAGAGTGCTGCGTAGGTCATAGATCGCTTCATCGGGTGTCAGAGGCTCCTCTGTTGCTTTTTGTGTGTGTTCGGCACTGAGCTTCTCGGCAATTTCGTGCACTTGGCCGGTATAGTAGCGCTGATAATACTGCTGATAGTAGCTTTGCCATGCAGTATGGTATTTTTCCCACGCGCCAGAGGAGGTAGTGTGCCGTTGCGCGTCGTGCGTACGATGATAGGGGTTGGCAGCTGCGACTGGTTGATTGTCGTACTGTAAATTGCCGGTAGCTGCTGGTTCAGATGTCGCTGAGGAGGTGGTCTGTGCGGTAGGTGCTGCTGCTTGTTCGGCGTGCGTCAGGTCTGGATCTTGGTGATAAATCGCGTCGATTTGATTGCGCACGACTTCTGCTGCTGCTTGTTGTGACGCCGGAGCGGTTGCATCAAAGCCCGTCGACTGGCGCGACGGTACCACTATTGACGCTTGTTGTCGGTTGTCTTCTGGACGCATATGACCTAATTTCTCTTTTTAGTATACAGGAGTAACTCCATATCGACTATGGTTAACCGCTCACAAGATTTTGGTACAAAAGACTCCCTCGCGGCCGCTGGGTGGTGTTGAAAAACGGTATTGGTGGGCCGGGCGGGACTAGGTCACGTCCCGCGACCCCCGAATTTCGCTATTGAAAACGTAGTTTTCATCGGAAAGTTCGTTTCCGAACTACCACCGGCAGTTCTCACCCACACAGAAAATTTCTTCGAATTGTAAATCAAAGAATTTCTGGTACCGCGGACCGGAGCTATCGCAACGCTTTTTCGTTGTCTTTACAAAAAACTAGCAAGCTAATTTTTGCTCATCCGCCTTCACGAACCGGTACGAGCTATTCCTCACAAGATTTTGGCGTAGAAAGCCATCTCTGTGGCTGCTGTCTGGCGTTTAAAAACGGTATTGGTGGGCCGGGCGGGACTTGAACCCGCACGAGAAAAATCTCACAAGATTTTGAGTCTAGCGCGTCTACCAATTCCGCCACCAGCCCGTCAATATCGTTTTTAAATAACTACCTCCGGTAGTTGTCTACCGATTCCTTTT
>CAZPEO010000025.1:0-9282 GCA_964585675.1 uncultured Candidatus Saccharibacteria bacterium
GGTCGAGGCGAAAAGACCGGCGATGCGTGGCCTACCTACCGACGACTCGTGGCGGATTATTTAGCCGCTGAGCAACATGGTGATGTAGAGGCAGCGCTGACGCAGGCCAATCAAGCATTTTTGCAAGTACTCGAGGTGGACGTGAGTTATTATGACAAATTATTTACCGAATGGGATGCAAAACGAATTGGTCAGCAGGAATTTCAAGAAGTATTTTTGGGTCGTGATGGTGTCTATGCCTATGTCGGTCGTCGGGCTCAGCTCTACGCTCGTCGGCGCAAGATGGGCATGAGCAGTAAAGAGGCGGCTGGATCGGACATGGAGTTTCCGACCTATCTTGTATATCCGCGTGGTTTTCGTGATAATCTCGACACAGAGACAAAACATGCCTACCTAGATCAGCATATCGGCTCAGCTCAACACGCACATTATTACGATACTGGCTTTACCGGTACAATTCCAGAAGATATCATGCGAACACTTGGCCTGGACCAAAAAGACTGGGAGGCTCGGATGCGGTTACTGAGCGCAAGCAAGCGGGGTAGGACTGTGATCGGCGTAAAGGGCGATAAGAATGAGCGTGATCAGATTGTTAATACTGTTGAGCATCACGTAAAGGATGAAGGCTCGGCGCAAGGACTATATTATGATGACAACGAGCAACTGCGGCCCTATGCGGAGCCTACTACGCCTCGAGAGCGGCTGGCATTTAGAGCAGCCCAGCTTGCGCTCCACAGGCATTACTATACTCAAGAGTTAAAAGCGTTTGATGAGCAACAAAACTATCCATTGGAGAGGCTAGCAAATGATCGATCGATGAGACTTGAGCGTGCGCTTGCCAGTGGTGAGGTCGCGGCTTTGCATGATTTGTTTGCTAGTGAAGATATCGGCAGCAAATTGCTACAGTCTGCAACAACACTCAAGATCGCAAACCCAGAGGACCCTTATCCTGATGAGGCTGTATTTGGGATGACACTCGAGGGCGGAAGAGAAGTTATCATAAAAAAGGTCGTACCAGACAAACAACAAGGGCCTATTGACGAGTTCGAAGCCTTGTTGATACTAAACAAACTTGGTATCGATGCCCCACGACCGCTAGCCAGGGTATTTACCGAAGGCCAAAAGGGCTTTTTGGTGATGGAAAAACTAGTCGGAAATAGCGGGCGCGTGATTGATGAATATCTAAGAGAAAATAATGTGACTCTCGAGAATCGACAGCAAATAATTCAAGACGCACTCATGCGTATGCAGGAAATTGCTGAAACTGTTCGTCGCGACACTGGTCTCGATAAGCCGTGGCGGCTCAAGGATTTCATGATTGAGTATGAGCGCGAAGGAGACGCACTAAAAATAAAAACGATGCGACCAATTGATTTTGAGCGTGCTAAAGTCTTTGATCCAGCCAATCCTCATACTGTGCGCTTGGGGCAAGGCCTTGATGTGTAGAGGTATCATCATCGTTCAAGAGCGTCATCATGGGGCGTAATAATCGCGTAGTAGAATGATCATTGTTTCACGCTGCGTGGTATAATCATGAGAGTAATGAGAGGGGACAAAACGTGCCGGTAATTATTGCGGTGACAAATCAAAAAGGTGGGGTTGGCAAGACGACCAGCTCGATTAATATCGCTTATTATCTTTCGAAGATGGGTCACCGCACGCTTCTGGTTGATTTTGACCCCCAGGGAAACGCCAGTAGTGGGCTTGGTATCGATAAAAACGAGCTCCAACTAACTATGACCGATGTGATTATGGGTGCTGCACCGCTCGCGGACGTTATTATCGCGACTAGTCACAAGAATTTATCGCTGGCACCTGCTATGCCAACTCTCGCCAATACTGAAGTAGAGCTGGCCCAGGCCGAGCAGCGGTTTGGTCGGCTGAAACTTGCGCTGCAGACAGTGCAAGAATCCTATGATTTTGTGATTATTGACTGCCCACCGAGCCTAAGCCTACTGACGGTGAACGGGCTTATCGCCGCTCGCTACGTGCTACTGCCAGTGCAAGCAGAATTTTATGCGCTCGAAGGCCTTGGGCAGTTGCTCGAGACGATGAAATTGATTCGCAAAAACCTTAATCCGACACTTGACCTCATCGGTGTACTACCTACCATGGTTGACAGCCGCACGTCGCTCAGTACCCAGGTACTTGCTGAGATCACCAAGCATTTTCCCGCTAAAGTGTTCAAAACAACTATTCCACGTAATGTCCGCCTAGCCGAAGCACCAAGTCACGGTGTGCCTATCGGAGCCTATGACCGATGGAGCAAGGGTGCGCGTGCGTATAAAGCAGTAACCAAGGAGGTGATCGAACGTGCCAGCTAAAAAATCTACGAAATCAGCACTTGGTCGAGGATTTGCGTCGTTGATTCCTACTGATGTACTGGATGAATCATTTGATCCAACTGCCGAGCAAGATGAACGGGTCAGTGACTTGCGCCATATCAAGCTCAGTGAGATTGTTGCTGATCCCGATCAGCCCCGACGTTCGTTTGACGAGGAAGCACTTGCCGAGCTTGCGGAATCGATTCGTTCTCATGGGCTCTTGCAGCCAATTGTCGTAGCGCCACACGGAGACGGCTATATGATTGTGGCGGGTGAACGGCGCTTCCGTGCCGCCGAACAGATTGGGCTCGACAAAATCCCTGCACTCGTCAGAACCCCCACGAACCAGCACAAACTCGAACTGTCCTTGATAGAAAATTTGCAGCGCAAGGATCTCAACCCTCTTGAGACAGCTACCGCCTACTTGAAACTTCGCGACCAATTCAACCTGACGCTTGACCAAATTGGAGATCGAGTGGGGGGTAAATCCATCGCCACAATCAGCAATACGCTACGTTTGCTGCGTTTGCCACTTAGCGTTCGCGAAGCGATTGTTGAAGGTCGAATGAGCGAAGGGCAGGCGCGACCACTCATCGGACTCGATACTACTGTGGCTGAGATGCTGGCAGTTCGTATCGCAAAAGAGGGTTGGAGCGCGCGAATGGTCGAGGAACATATTTCTCGTCTGAAGGCGAACGACAAACGATACGCAGCCAGCACGCCTCCTGCCAATACATCGCAGGCGATCTATCAGCAAACTGCTGAACGACTAGTGAAACACTTTGGCGTGCCAGTAGCCGTCAAGGCAAACGCAAAAGGTGCGGGGCAGATTGTTATTCGTTTTAGAAATGGCCAAGATCTGAGAAGAATCAGCAAACTACTTGAGAAATAACTACAGAAACTGTCTAAAATCCACTCAAACTGGTCACGGGCCAAATGCGAAGTGCGACGGGGCCGATGATGTCAAACGTAGGGATCATTCCGAGTCCACTCCGTGAATCGTTAGAGTGGCCGCCGATACGGTTGTCGCCACAGACAAAGATCGTACCGTCTGGCACGGTAGCGTCGAGGCCTTCGCCGCTGCTCGGCGATTGCGGCCCTTTACCGTCTTTTCGATATTCATCATCGGGCACAAAGCCGTTTGGATGCTCGGTGTTAAAAACCGTTAAGATGCCGTTTTTGATAGTGACACGCTCACCAGGAAACGCAATCACGCGTTTGACGATGTACTCGTCTGGCGCTCCTGCTGTATAGAGCGGGTTTTTGAAGACGATAATTTGCCCGCGGCTGGGTTGGTAGGAATGATTTTTGAGCTGGGCTGTAGTGATAGGGAGGCGGTTGACGATGAGTCGATCACCGTCAGCGAGCGTTTTGTCCATGCTATGGCCTGATACAGAGAAGCTACGAAAGATAAATGTGTTGATGAGTAGTGTTCCGAGCAGCACGATACCAATAAACACACCGAAATTGAGCGCGTCCTTGATTTTTGGATGACGGTCGAGAAAACTAGCTTCCATTCCTATCACTATACAGTAGTGATTTGTAAATGCATACTAACCATAAACTACTTACCGTTTCCAATAGAGATTTTTTTCGTTATAGTAAGAGGAAGCAATGACAAAAAAACCAAATGTAGATGGATTTATTCCTCGACGATCAAATCATGCGATCGGCGGCGGTTTGCAGGCTCGCAAAGATCTCGTGCACCCCAATACTTCTGGCCTCAAGAGACGCGACAAGACCGAAGGGCATTTACGCGCAAATGATGGCAATCAAGGGCTACAGCAGACAGCGCATGGTGTCACCCGAGAGACTGATGCCCCAACAGGTATTCGGCGCGCAGATGTCGATAGTTCACTGCGTGAAATCGATGCAGAAGCAGCGACTGATCGGGATGCGCCGCGCAAACGCAAAGAGCGGCCTGTTCATCGAAAACGTATTGCAAAGATGGTGTTGTTGTTGTGTGTGATCGGCGTCATTGTCGTTGGAGGCTGGCTTGTCACCAAAGCGTTGCTCAACAGTAGCGCGATATTCAAAGGTGATATATTTGGTCTGATCCAAAATAAGCAGTTGCGCCAAGACGAGAAGGGCCGTACCAATGTATTGGTAGTGGGCACCTCTGAAGATGACCCTGGTCATCCTGCTGGCAATTTGACGGATTCAATCATGGTGATTAGTGTCGACCAAAAAAACAAAAATGCTTATATGGTGAGCATACCGCGTGATCTTGAGGTAAAGTACGGTATGGCATGCCCTGCGGGCTATGCAGGTAAAATCAATGCATACTTTAGTTGTGTCGATGATGGAGAAGACGCAGCCGCCGAGGATAAACGCCAAATGGCAATGCGTACACTTGTGGGAGAGATTCTTGGGATGGAGGTTCAGTATAGTGCGCACGTTAACTATACGGTTATGCGAGATGTCGTGAATGCCATCGGACCGATCACAGTTGATATCCAGGGGAGTGGCGGAGCACCTGGCGTGATGGACAGTAACTTTGATTGGAAGTGTAAGGGCGGTAATGCCTATGCGAGCCTCGCTACGATGAAGAAAAACTGTCCGCCCAATGGCCATTTTATTGATTATCCAAACGGCCCAGCTGTACTAGATGCGGAGCATGCTTTGTATCTTGCGCAAGCTCGAGGCGATATCGAGCCCACCTATGGACTTGGCAATTCAAACTTTGACCGTGAGCAAAACCAGCAAAAAATCGTCATGGCGATTCGTGAAAAAGCACTCAGTAGCGGGACGTTGACAAACATTTCCAAAGTTTCAAACCTGATGGATGCGATTGGTCATAATCTCAAAACCAACTTTGAAACAAGTGAGATACGCACACTTATGGCTCTTGGCCAAGATATTCCGGCTAGCTCGATACAAAGTATTAATTTCCTCGATGACAATGTGATGAACGGTGATGGTCAGCCAGTGGCAGGTATGTATAATTACACACAAATCCAGGCGTATATACAAAAAAAGCTCTACGCTACTGGACTCTCTAAGGAAGATGCGCATGTCACGGTGCTCAATGCGTCTGGCGTCGCGGGTGCGGCACAGCAAGAAGCTAACAGGTTGACGGCCCTAGGCCTGACAGTCGATCTAGTAGGCAATGCGTCAAAGGGCGATCTCACGGCCACGACAGTGTACCAAGTTGACCCAAATGGCAAGCAGCCACTAACGCTTGCGAAACTCAACTCACTCTACGCTACCACTGCCCAAGTGCCTACCGAATTGCCGTTTGCAGTCCCTGAAACAACAGATTTTGTCATCGTGGTAGTGACCACGGCTACCTCTGTAGAAACAGACAACAACTCGAACTAATTGTGCTATAATACATCAAAGGTATGGACTTACTAAAAACTCATAAACGCCGCTCACGCGTGAGCGAAGCTGCCTATATTATTCTTAATATTGGGCTTGCGGTTGCTCTACTGGTGATTGTTTTGATCGGGCAGTCTCCATGGCTCGCGATTGGGGTGATGCTGCTGAGTAAATGGCGGGCATTGGCGGTGCGTCCACGATTTTGGTTTGCAAACTTGATCGCAAACATGGTCGACATCATCGTTGGGGTGAGCACGGTCGTGTTGCTGTATGGCGCGAGCGGCGCACTGTGGCTACAGCTGGCGCTGACGGCACTGTATATTGTGTGGTTGCTTTTTATCAAACCTCGCTCGAGGCGAAGCATGGTTGCGCTGCAAGCAGGCACAGCGATTTTTTCAGGTATCACTGCAGTCTCTATGATCTCATTTGGCTGGGATGTGGCGTTTTTTGTGTTATGTATGTGGGTGATTGGCTTTGTGTCAGTGCGTCATGTACTTGGAAGCTATGATGAGCCGCTCGCGACGATCTATAGTTTAGCGGGTGGTGCGCTGTTTGCCGAATATGGCTGGATTGGGTTTCACTGGATGGTGGCGTATGGCTTGCCAGGATTTGGGACAGTGCAGCTATCACAAATGGCTCTGATCGCGACGTTATTTTGTTTTACGGCTGAGCGTGCATATGCGAGCTATCACCGCCATTCGGTCGTCAGGCGGCAAGACATCATGCCTGCGGTGCTGTTGACTCTGGGGATACTCGTGACAATGTATGTTTTGGCGCTGATCAACGGCATCGGTACGCTTTAGGAAAGAAGGAGGGGAGATGAGAGAGAGCAAAAAAATGAGCTTCATGAAGAAACTTCGTTTGTGGCTGATCGGATTTATGGTACTAGGGGCTGGTGCAACGATTGGAATCGTGTCGTTTATGGCGTATGGATTTTTTACAACAAATCGTGCTGCCGTTACTGCGCGTACTCAGCCTGCACATGATGGCAATCTTTCTACTACTAGTCAAGAAGACGTGATCGCAACA
This sequence comes from uncultured Candidatus Saccharibacteria bacterium, assembly GCA_964585675.1. Lineage (GTDB taxonomy): Bacteria > Patescibacteriota > Saccharimonadia > Saccharimonadales > Saccharimonadaceae > Saccharimonas. Next base: position 6,675 of record CAZPEO010000025.1, read on the forward strand.
GTAGCTGAAAAGGTCTCCCCTAGTGTGGTTTCGATTCTAACAAATGTGACGACACAGACAATCTTTGGCGCTGCTACGCAGCAGGCAGCTGGCACGGGCATCATTGTCAGCAAGGACGGCTATGTGCTCACAAATCGTCATGTGGTTGCGAGCGCAAGCAAGGTCACAGTGGTAGTTGCTGATGGTACGACGTACGACGACGTGACGGTGGTTGGTGCAGACCCGCTCAACGACGTTGCTTATTTAAAAATCAACGGCGCCAAAGAGCTTGCACCTGCCATACTTGGTGATTCTTCGACCGTTCATATTGGGCAGCATGTTATCGCTATCGGCAATTCGCTTGGGCAGTACCAAAACACGGTTACGAGCGGGATTATTTCTGGCAAAGGCCGGCCTGTCTCTGCGGCGGATGAGTCAGGCAGAAGTGCCGAATCATTGACTGATTTGCTTCAAACTGATGCTGCAATTAACCCTGGCAACTCTGGTGGGCCACTACTCAACACGAGCGGACAGGTGATTGGCATGAACACGGCGGTCGCTGCCAACGCACAGGGAATTGGTTTTGCAATCCCGATCAACGCTACCAAAGGAACACTCAAACTAGTATTAGCCGGCAAGGGTGTGCAACGTGCCTACCTGGGCTTGCGATATGTCGCGCTTACTCCAGCGGTTGCCAAACGATACAATCTTAGTGCTACCCAAGGGGCGTATGTGGTCGAAGATGAGCGAGGCAGCGCAAGTGTGATTGCTGGTGGGCCAGCCGAGAAGGCAGGAGTCAAAAGTAAAGATATTATCACCAAAATCAATGGCTTAACGGTGGGTCAGCAGGGCGGAGTCTCGAGTCTTATTGGTGAATATGCGCCGGGAGATACGGTAGAACTGACGATTGTGCGCGATAGCCGTACGATCACCGTCAAAGTGACACTTGGTGTATATGCCAGCGACTAGCGGTAACTAAATACGATACAGTATCCGTCGGTGGCGCGATGCTCATAGCCAAACAACCGTGCTTTTTCGATGATGTGGTGGTGCTGGCTGGGGTCGGCTTCGAGAACAAGGTGGCCTGCTGGAGATAGGTAGCTGGCAGATTGTTGCAGAAGTTTATCGATGAGCGCGAGGCCATGTCTGTCTGCAAACAATGCGATACTTGGCTCATGGCGCGTCTCTGGTGAGCGTTCCCATTCGCGGTCGACATAGGGAAGATTTGCAACAATGATATCGGTATGAGCTGGTAGGCCGGAGTGGGGCGTGAGGAGGTCATTGGTAACTATGGACACATCTGCACGGAGGATATCGGCATTTTTTTGAGCTACCACTAGAGCATGCCGGCTGATATCAATCAGGAAAACGTGTAGCTCAGGGTGCTCTAGCTTGGCAGTGATTCCGAGGCAACCGCTTCCAGTACCAACATCAAACAATACTACACGACGCTTTTTCGCCTCCGTTTTCTCTTCTAAACTGTTGTAATTTTGCAAGGTCAGACCCTGTAAGAGGGTGATGAGGGTTTCTGATTCAGGGCGGGGGATCAGTACGCTTGGCGAGACAAGAAAACGCCGACCATAAAACTCTTTGTGACCGATGATGTATGCAATGGGTGTGCGATCGAGCCGCAGGTCAAGTCGCGCGTTGGCTATCTCGAGCTCTCGCAGCGAAATACTATCGTCGCTGTGGGCATGGAGCCAAGTGCGGCTCTTACGCAACGTATGAGCGAGAATAATCTCCGCATCAAGTAGTGCCGAGGGTATCCCGGCACTTGCCAGCATCTCGGCGGCATCACGCAGCCAGATGCGGACGGGCATAGAGGTCGAGGTAGGGCTTGACTTTTTTACCATTCTGTGCTATATTTTACTACATATACTACAAAAAACAAAAAGAGGATACATGCCCAACAATACCCAAGAGGCTCGAAAAGGTATAGCAGGTACACCTGAAGCACTGAAAAGGGAAGCAGGTGAAATGGGGGGTTATGCTGCAGAGGCAACTGACCCTGGAATAGAGGGGTTGTACACACGCCAGCGCGATCTTCTTTTGGCAGCGGCAGCATCAACGTTGGTGCGACTCAGCCAGTCAAAGAGCGAATAAGTTTAGCTTTGATTTGCTCCTTGTGCCTTGAGCTCGCGCTCGGCGGCTTGGAGGTGGTCGATCAGGTCGTCGATGTCACCGTTCATTGCTTGCGGTATGCCGCTGCGGCTGTAGCCGATGCGGTGGTCGGTGATGCGGTCTTGGGGGAAGTTGTAGGTACGGATTTTTTCTGAGCGATCGCCCGAGCCGATGAGCCCACGGCGCTCGGCACTGAGTTTGGCGTTTTCTTCGTCGATTTTTAATTGAAGGAGGCGAGAGCGGAGTACGCTCATGGCTTTTTCTTTGTTTTTGATCTGTGATTTCTCGTCCTGGTTCTGCACCACAAGGCCGCTTGGTAGGTGAGTGATGCGCACGGCAGAGTCGGTCGTATTGACGCTCTGGCCGCCGTGGCCGCCAGCGCGGTAGACATCGACACGTAGGTCGTTGGCATGAATCTCGACATCAGTTTCTTGGGCTTCTGGCAGTACGGCGACCGTCACAGTGCTGGTGTGGATGCGGCCTTGGCTCTCGGTCACCGGTACGCGCT
>CAZPEO010000026.1:0-9258 GCA_964585675.1 uncultured Candidatus Saccharibacteria bacterium
TGGCGTTTTGGTATGCGAGAGATTCAGTCGTTAGTAAAACTTCGGCGCCAGTGTACATGCGAGATTGCGAGCGTTACAGGCAGATGACCCCTGCGTGAAGCCAGCAATACAGCGAGATAGCAATACTATAAACGAGAGGGAATACGTAATGGCAAAGACCAAGCCTAGTAGCACTGCTCCGTTGCAACGAGTCTTCTTCACGGAAGACGACACTGCTCTGGAGATACCAAACCTGATCGCTCACCAGAAAGAGTCATGGAAAGACTTTGTCGAGACTGGTTTGAGTGAGATTTTCGCAGAACTCAATCCTATCAAAGATTATACAGAACAAAAACTGGAGCTGAGCTTCAAAAACTATGCGTTTCAGGAGCCCAAAAACGACGAGCAATTTGCCAAAGAAAACAATCTGACGTTTGATGCGCCGCTACATGTGTCGATCGAGTTAGTCAACAAAGTGACAGGTGAGGTCAAAGAGCAGGAAATCTACCTCGGTGACTATCCATGGATGACTGAGCGTGGAACCTTTATCATCAATGGTACAGAGCGCGTGGTGGTGAGCCAATTGATTCGCAGCGCTGGTGTGTTTTTCACGGCAGAGCGCGGTGTTGGTAAGAGTCTCTACAGTGCAAAACTAATCCCTGGCCGTGGAGCATGGCTCGAGTTTGAGACCAGCGCTACTGGTGCAATGTATGTCAAAATCGACCGCCGCCGCAAAATCCCTGTTACGACACTTCTGCGTTCTCTCGGCTACAGCAAGGTGAGCGAGATCAAAGAACTCTTTAAAGATATTGACACTGGCGAGACTAAGTATATCGACGCCACTCTCGAAAAAGATCCAACTCATGGTGTCAACGAAGCCTTGATCGAAGTCTATCGCCGTTTGCGACCAGGTGACCTTGCGACAGTCGATAACGCTCGTCAGATGATTGAACGCATGTTCTACGACTTCAAGCGCTTTGACTATAGCCGTGTTGGCCGCTATAAACTCAATCAACGCCTGAAACTGGATCTTCCCAACACTTCTGAGTACCGTGTCTTTCAGTTGAGCGATCTCGTCGCGATTATTCGCGAGCTGATTCGCCTCAACAACACGCAGGAGCCAGGTGATGACATCGACGCACTTTCTAACCGACGTATCAAACTAGTCGGTGAACTGGTAGGTCGCCAGTTCCGCGTCGGTATGCTACGTATGCAGCGCAACGCCATGGATCGTATGAGCATGAGCGACATCACTACTGTCACGCCATCTCAACTCATCAATGCTCGTCCAGTTGTGGCGGCAGTCCGCGAATTCTTCGCAAGCAGCCAGCTGAGTCAGCTGCTCGACGAGGTCAACCCTCTCTCTGAACTCTCACACAAACGTCGCCTCAGCTCGATGGGTCCTGGTGGACTGAGTCGAGAGCGCGCTGGGTTTGACGTTCGTGACGCTCACCCAACTCACTATGGACGTATCTGTAGTGTGGAGACCCCTGAGGGTGCGAACATTGGTCTTGTTCTCAACCTCGCAAGCTATGCGCGGGTCAACGAGTATGGGTTCATCGAGACACCATATCTGCGCGTCAAAGATGGTAAGGTAACAGACGAAGTGGTATATCTCGATGCTAGCCAGGAGATCACGGAAGTGATTGCCGATGCTGGCGCTGAACTTGATGCCAAAGGCGCGTTTGTCGACGAACGTGTCTCAGCGCGTAAATTCCTCCGTCCTGGACAGGTAGATTCTAGCGAAGTGACCTTTATGGACGCTGCACACAAGCAAATTCTAGGGAGCACCGCCGGGTTGGTGCCATTTATCGAGAAAAACCGTATCGACCGAAGCCTCACAGGCTCGAACATGCAACGCCAAGCAGTGCCGCTATTGAGCCCCGAAGCCCCGATCGTCGGAACCGGTATCGAAGGCCATGTGGCTCGCGACTCTAGCCAATTGGTCGTGGCTGAAGCCGACGGCGAAGTGATGCGAGCTGATGGAGATGTAGTCGAGGTCAAATACAAGGCGGGTGTTAAGCAGTATACTCCTATCCACTTTGCCAAGAGTAACGATGACCGCTCAATTAACCAAAAAACTCGTGTCAAACGCGGAGATAAAGTAAAACAAGGTGATATTTTGATCGAAGGTGCCTCTATCGCTCGTGGCGAGCTGGCACTTGGCAAGGACTTGCTCGTAGCGTTTATGCCATGGGCAGGCTACAACATGGACGACGCTGTAGTGATCTCTCGTGCGCTTGTCGAAGACGACACATTAACGAGTATTAACATCAAAGATTATAACGTCGAAGTCCGTGAAACCAAGCTGGGTCCAGAGATCGTGACACGAGATATCCCAAATGTATCTGAGGAATCACTGCGTCACCTCGACGAAGATGGTATTGTGCAGGTTGGGTCTGAGGTCCGTGCTGGGGACGTGCTTGTCGGAAAGATTACCCCTAAAGGCGAACAAGAACTCAGTTCTGAGGAGCGACTTCTGCGTGCTATTTTCGGTGAAAAAGCTAAAGATGTGCGTGATACAAGCCAGCGCATGAACAACGCCGGTGGCGGTAAGGTCGTTGGTGTTAAGATATTCTCTCGAGAAAACGGTCACGAACTCAAAGCCGGTGTGCTGATGCAGATTCAGATTTTTGTGGCGCAGCTCCGCAAGATTAGTGTTGGTGATAAGCTCGCAGGTCGTCACGGCAACAAAGGCGTGGTAGCACGTGTGCTCCCAGTTGAGGATATGCCTTACATGGCCGACGGTACCCCTGTCGATATTGTTCTCAACCCACTTGGCGTGCCGAGTCGCATGAACCTTGGGCAGTTGTTTGAGACTCACCTTGGAATGGCAGCGCGAGCGCTGGGCTACCATGTCGCGACGCCACCATTCAATGGCGTGCCAAACACCGTGATCGAAGACGAGCTCGAAAAGGCCGGTTTCACACGTGATGGAAAAAGTCAGTTGTTTGATGGCCGTAGCGGCGAAGCATTTGAAGAACGCACTACTGTGGGCGTGATGCATATGATTAAGCTCCATCACATGGTGAGCGACAAGATCCACGCTCGCTCAACTGGTCCGTACACCATGGTCACTCAGCAACCACTCGGTGGTAAGGCGCAAAACGGTGGTCAGCGATTTGGTGAAATGGAGGTATGGGCGCTAGAAGCCTATGGTGCCGCCAGCACGCTCCAGGAGATGTTGACGATCAAATCTGACGATGTGTATGGACGTGCCAAAGCGTATGAATCTATCATCAAAGACGAGATCATTACTGGGCCAAAGCTGCCCGAAAGTTTCAACGTGCTTGTTAAAGAACTTCAGGGTCTTGGGCTGCGCGTTGACCTGATCGACGAAAGCGTAGATGGAGTGATCGACGCCGAAACAGTAATCGAACAGCACGGGCCTGAAGATAAGACGGTACCAGTCATCGATGATGGTGGTGTTCACGAAGAGATCCTCGATGAAGCAGATGACTTTGGGGATATCGACGACGATGACGGGATGAGTATCCAGAATATAGATGAAATCGAAGAAGTAAAGGAGGAGGTGTAATATGCCGCGTGTTACTCCAAGCACAGGAATCGCCGACTTTGACGCGGTGCGACTCGCTGTTGCCAGCCCAGAAGATATGCTCAAATGGAGCCATGGTGAAGTCACCAAACCCGAAACGATCAACTATCGTACTCAAAAGCCTGAGCGCGATGGGTTGTTTTGCGAGCGAATATTTGGTCCAGTCAAAGATATCAACCCGCACGACAACAAACTAAAAGGTGTTCGCAGTCGTGAAGCTGCTGTCGATAAAAACGGTGAACTTGTCACCAAATCGATCGTTCGCCGTGAGCGAATGGGCCATATCATTTTGGCTGCTCCTGTGGCGCATATTTGGTTTATGCGCGGTACTCCAAGCGCCATGAGCCTCCTGCTCGGCGTGACGGTTCGTAACCTCGAGCGCATCGCGTATTTTGCAACCTATGTCATACTCGATGTCGACACCGAAAAACGTGACCAGATGCTAGCTGATCTCGAAGCCGAGACAGAAGCAGGGCGTGTCGCCATAAAGATTCGCTATGAACGTGAAGCCGGTGCTGAAGGCGCAGATATCAAGAAACTGGCCGAAGAACAGAGCCGAGAGGTAGAAGAGCTTGAAAGCAATTTTGCCATAAGAAAAAACCAGCTCGAAAGTCTTGTCAAGAGCGCACTTTTGAACGAAACTGACTATCGCAACTTGCCAGAGGAATACGAGGAACTGGTCACTGTCAGTATGGGTGGAACGGCTCTCAAAGCCTTGCTCGACGCGATTGACTTGCCAACACTCATCGCACAACTCAGCGAAGAGATCGAAGGGGCGAAGGGTCAGCGAGAGAAGAAACTTCTCAAGCGTCTCAAGGTTCTCGAAGGCATGCTGGCGGCTGGTATCAAACCAAGCAGCCTATGTCTCACTGTCTTGCCGGTGATTCCTCCAGACCTGCGTCCAATGGTGCAGTTGACCGGTGGGCGATTTGCCACGAGCGACCTCAATGATCTTTATCGACGAGTCATCAACCGCAACAACCGTTTGAAAAAACTTATCGATCTCAACGCGCCAGAAGTAATTCGTCGCAACGAAATGCGCATGCTTCAAGAAGCCGTTGACAGTTTGATCGATAACTCGGCTGCACGTGGTGGCCGTGCTGTCAATGCAACTGGCGGTCGACGACGCCTCAAGAGTATCTCGGATATGCTCAAGGGCAAGCAAGGCCGTTTCCGCCAAAACCTCCTCGGTAAACGTGTCGACTACTCTGGTCGCTCGGTGATCGTCGTTGGTCCAAAGCTAAAAATCAACCAGTGCGGCCTCCCAAAGCAAATGGCACTCGAACTTTTCAAGCCGTTTGTTATCAGCTGGCTAATTCGCGGTGAGCATGCGCATAATATTCGCAGTGCGACGCGTTTGATCGAAGCGGGTGATGCTGTTGTGTGGGATGCACTCGATGCAGTGATCGAGGGTAAATACGTGCTCTTGAACCGCGCACCGTCACTCCACCGACTCAGCATTCAAGCCTTTATGCCAAAGCTCGTCGAAGGCAAGGCAATTCAGCTCCATCCCCTCGTGGCCAGCGGTTTCAATGCCGACTACGACGGTGACCAGATGGCTGTTCATTTGCCGCTTTCTCAGGACGCTCAGGACGAAGCTCGCGAGCTCATGAGTGCGGTCAATAACCTCCTCAAGCCTGCTGACGGTAGTCCGGTACTCAATATCAACCAAGACATTGTGCTCGGCAATTACTATTTGACCTACAATAAGCCAAGCGCTCAGCGCGATACCGTAGCGGTGTTTGCCAATAGCCGTGATGCTGAACTCGCCTATGATATGGGGAAGCTGCAGCTTCAAAGCCCAATCAGGGTTCGCGCCAAAGGCGAGATCCGTACCACGACATTGGGCCGAGTCTTCTTCAACGAGATTTTGCCGGACGATTTCCCATATAACGACAATGTCCAGAACAAAAAAGAGCTCAAAAAAGTCCTCGCCCAAATCTTTGACACCTATGGCGCTGAAGAAACCGCTAAGACCGCTGACCGCATGAAGGGTCTCGCGTTTCGATTTGCGACTACCAGTGCGGTCTCGACAGGTATGCAGGATTACTTGACATTTGATGAAATCGGTACATTTGTCGATGAAGGCGACGAACGAGCTGCTCAGGTATCAGATCAGTTTGACAACGGTCTCATCACCGAAGACGAGCGCTATAGTTTGACGGTCGCTAACTGGCGAGCCGTTGACCGCAAGGTGGAAGATTTTCTGCGAGGTGAGCTCGCAAACATGGACACCAGTATCTCAACGATGGTCAACTCTGGAGCGCGTGGAAATATCACTAACGTCAAACTGGCGAGCGCGATGATCGGTATCCAGGTCGATGCGACCAACCGCGAAATCGAGCTCCCTGTCCGTAGCAACTTCAAAAAAGGTCTCAGTAGCCTCGAAGCCTTCGTGGCAACGCGTGGTGCTCGTAAGGGTCTGATCGACACGGCACTCAAGACAGCTGACTCAGGATATTTGACACGTCGTCTTGTCGACGTGAGTCAAGACGTCTTCACGGTGCCAGACGAGGCTGGTGACGACAAGGGCTTCACGATTTATCGCAACGAAACTGAACTCACAATGATCGAGTTTGGCAACCGACTCTATGGTCGATTTACTGCGGCCGAAGTCCCTGGTCATATCGGTGCCAACGAGCTCATCACACACAAGATCGCCGACGCGATTCAAGCTGATGAAAAGATCACCGAAGTTGTCATCCAGAACGTCCTTTCTACCAATAACCTTCGCGGCATCCCGCAGCGCAGCTATGGTATCGATATGGCGACAGGCAACTTGGTTGATACCGCCCAGCCAGTCGGTGTGATTGCCGCGCAGTCGGTCGGTGAGCCGGGTACACAGCTGACGCTTAACACCTTCCACAGCTCTGGTGTGGGTGGCTCTGACATCACCCAAGGTTTGCCGCGTGTCGAAGAGCTATTTGAAGCCCGCAATCCAAAGGGTCAAGCATACATGAGTGAAGTCACTGGCACAGTCGATATCTGGGAAGACGGCAAAAAGTACATCGTACAAGTCACTCCCGATGCGGGTCATGTCGAGCGTATGCCACTTGAAGGCCGCACTATTGCTATAAAGTCAGGGAGCAATGTCAAGGTGGGCGACGTCCTCGCTACTACTGAAGGCCAAGCACACCCGTTGGTTGCGCCATTTGACGGTGTTGTAGAGCTTGCCGAAGACACACTCGTCATCGCCGCTAACGCTTCAGCGCCAGTTCGCTACGAGATCCCAGGTAACTCACAGGTTGTCGTCAAGAAAAACGACCGAGTTGAAGCAGGTGATCGTCTGACGATCGGATCGTTGAACCTACACGATTTGATGCGACTCAAAGGCACCGAGGCAACACAGCGTTATATCATCAACGAAGTGCTGCGTATCTACGCTGCGCAGGGTCAAGATGTGGCCGACAAACACCTTGAGATCATTGTGCGACAAATGTTTAGTCGCGTGCAGATCGAAGATGCAGGTGAGAGTGCATTCGTGATGGGCGATATTGTCTCAAAAGCAAGTGTCGTCGATGCCAACAAAGCGTTGGCGGCCGAAGGCAAAAACTTGGCTCAGTATACTCAGCTCCTGCTTGGTATCACCAAAGTCAGTATCTGGAGCGACTCATGGCTTTCAGCCGCGTCCTTCCAGGACACCACTCGCGTGCTCATCAATGCCGCGACGAGTGGTCGAGCAGATCACCTCGGTGGTCTCAAAGAGAACGTCATCATCGGTCGCAAGATCCCCGTGGGGACCGGAGCGCGCACCCTTCAGGTAGCGCCAACACCCGAAGATGACTATGTCGCAAGCCTTGAGCTCTCAGAGGAAGAGATTGGAGCAGACGTCGATCTCGAGTCATAGGGCGGTGACGCACCTTACAAAATACCGCCCTCACTAGGGGCGGTATTTTCTTGGAGCAAGTAAGTAATTTACAGCGAAACTGTTACTTGGTTGCCGCTTACGTCAGTACATGGTTGTCCGAGATAAGCCTTTTTGAGATCAGTGGTATTGTATTTGTCACACGTGAGAGCATTTTGTGCGCCCATAAAATAATGCCACACTTTGTCGGGCGTCTGGTAAAACATCCCTTCAAACCCACCAGTCCTGGATTGTCCATTATGGTAACTGCCCACAGTCACCTGGGCTGTCTTGTAGTTAGCTGTTTTGCTGTCAATAGTCTTCGGTGTGCCAATAAAAAGCAGCGCGTGCTTATCTACTGCAGGATCATTTGTCGCAGCCAGGTAGAGGTCTGCGAAGGGCTTGAGCTTTGCCGAATCATTTGCGTATTTACTCATGTCAGCACATGCTACAGAGACAACGTGATTGGCTGTGGGGATGCTCCCCTCGGTGTTTTCGAGTGCACAAGCGACATCGGCGTGAGTATACGTTGAGTAAGTTGTCCCGTCGGGACTATGTGCAGTAAATTTTTCTTCCAAAAATCCTTTGTCAACGAGCTCCTTGGCTACTTTAGCAGCGTCGATACCAGCTTGGCTGCCAGTGATCACGCGCGCAATGACAGACTGGTTTTCGTCGCCCATGCCGGGCGCGACATAGAACTGGTAACCGGCGCTTTTGACTGGTGGTGCGGTTACTCCGCCGGTATCAGGAGAAGTGCCCGAGATGAGCGGCGTTACGAGAGCGATCGTTTGTTTTGCGGTGAGTTTAGGAGTGGTTTTAGAGGGAGTCGTAGGGGTAGCAGCCACAGGTGTATGGCTGCTGTTTTTATCAAAGGAGGCTTTATATACGACGATTCCTGCGACTGCGCTAAGCACTGCTATGAGCAGCACGAGAACAAACACTAACAGCGGCTTACTGCGTCGTTTAGTTTTTTCTTTTTCGAGTGCAGAGACCGTGGTAGAGAACTGATGTTCACGGTGCGCATCTCCTAGAGAGTGGTCATTGTCGATTGGGGCATCGCGCCTTGTTTTCTCTGTGTTGTCGGGCAGCGTCTCTATTGCACGCAATCTATCTTCATCGCTCATTGCAGGCTCCTTGCATTATTCTTATGCTGAACAGTATAGCAAGCCAATAGAGGATTTGCTACAACAGCTAGACAAATGCGACAGTAATTGCTATAGTAAACGGTGAGTTTCTTTCTTGAAGTTATAGAGGCGAGTGTGAAACTGATATAGCCCAAGAGACGTGAGTATGTGCTTGCTGCACGGTACTCACAGAGAGAGCGATGCCTTTAGCAAGCAAAGCGAAAGCCAGAATGTAGAGTAAGGATTATTGATTATGGAATCATAGTCAATCAATTAATCTATAATCTATCATCTATTATCTAAATTCTTGAAAATGGAGTTTTCATCTATGCCAACCATCAACCAACTGGTGCGCAAGCCTCGCAAGACTGCCCTCAAAAAGAGTAAGTCTCCTGCGCTTGGTCGCATCCACAATGCACTCAAGACTCGTTATTACGAGCAAGATGCGCCTCTAAAGCGTGGTGTGTGTGTCAAGGTAACCACCAAAACACCGAAGAAGCCAAACTCAGCCCTCCGAAAGGTAGCTCGTGTTCGTTTGACTAATGGCCACGAAGTGTGGGCGTATATCGGCGGAGAAGGCCACAACCTCCAGGAGCACGCTGTTGTGCTCGTGCGCGGTGGACGTGTGCCAGACCTCCCAGGTGTGCGCTACCACATCGTCCGTGGTGCACTCGACCTCCAGGGTGTCGCCAAGCGTCAACAAGGCCGTAGCAAATACGGTACGAAGAAGGCGGAGAAATAGCATGAGTCAGTTT
>CAZPEO010000027.1:0-9213 GCA_964585675.1 uncultured Candidatus Saccharibacteria bacterium
CCTGATAGCTCAGCTGGATAGAGCAGAGGACTTCTAAGCCTAAGGCCGGTGGTTCAAATCCACCTCGGGGCACCAAAAAAGCCTACACGATTGTGTGGGTTTTTTGTTTACTTGTGCGATGATCGAACCGCCGGTCGTATTTTCTGACAAAAATACCCGGTATGTCACCTGTAGCTCCTCCGTGCATAAATGTGCTACGCCGAATCCACCTCGGGACTCTATAGAGATAAGAAAAACGAGCGCTAGGCTCGTTTTTTCTTTGCAGCTTTCAGCTTCTTTTTCAGCACGCGCTTGATATCAGCGCTATGCTTGTTGCGTTGCTTTGCCATGATGTTCCAATCGTTAGTTACTGGGGTATAGTATACTGCATCACTGTAAGTTTGTACACTTACTGGGCTGTCCGGTCGTGTAGCCGACAGTAAACGCATTGACTCGGTCTGCGCTACTGCCATGAGTCCAAGTTTCTGGGTTGATACGCATACCCTCAGTTTTTTGAATATTATCATCACCCACTGCGGCAGCTGCGCTGAGCGCTTGGTTGATCTCACCGTTTTCGAACCTACCGTTCTTTGCCTGCGTATAAGCCCATACGCCCGCATAGCAATCAGCCTGAAGCTCGATTGCAACCGACTCAGCAGGACTCGTTGACGGGCCGCCGTCAAAGACACCTAGTTGTTTTTGTACATTGTGCCCGACTTCATGTGCGATCACATATGCCTGCGCGACTTCGCCGGTATCACTCCCAAACCGTCGATGCAGCTCATCAAAGAAGGTTTCGTCGAGATAAATCGTGTCGTCTTCTGGGCAAAAATGCGGCCCCACTTGTGTCGTCGCTACGCCACAGGCCGACTGAGTAGCTTGGCGAAAGAGAACCAGTCGCGGCTTAGTATAGGTGCGGCCACTGCGCTCAAACACACCCGTCCAGACTTCATCGGTCGAGCCAAGGACCTTTTTGGTGAACACTTCGTAGCTGTCGGCACCCTGGAACTCCGCTGGCTGCGATACCTGATCTGCCTTGCCGGTATTGAGCGACTGTACGGTTGACAACACCGAGTCGACAGTCTCTGGCGATACATTGAGCCCAAGGTAGTTCAATCCAAGCGTTAACAAAAGCGCCACAAGGCCGCCAGTACCCGCAAACGCAACAGTTGGTCGCATACCTCGACGGTCTTCGACTGTCCCTTCGCTCGTTATATCATCCCAGTTCGCCATCGTGCCATCCTTTGTGGTTAGTAGTATCCTGTATTATACTATCAAGCCGCTCGAGAACCTACACCTGAGCGTCAAGCGCGCGTCGCACCTGCTCTTCGGTGACAGTGATCGTGTCTCCGGGCGTCACGCTGCCACTGAGCATCTGCTTGGCAATCGTGTTTTCCACCGCTCGCTGCACGACTCGCCGCATGGGTCGCGCACCAAGTCGCGGATCATACCCCTGCTCTACCAAATACCACTTTGCCGCTTCTTCCACTACTACAGTCACTTGCTGCGTAGCCAATGTTTTGTTGACAGAAGCCAAAATCAAATCGCACACCTGCAATAACTCTTCTTTCGTAAACGGCCGGAACACCACGATCTCGTCAAACCGGTTGAGAAACTCGGGACGAAATTGATTACTACTGATGAGCTCGTCTACAAACGCTTTTTCAAACTTTTGCACTTCGAGACCACGCTCTATATATTCGCGAATCCGGTCAGCGCCAGCGTTACTAGTCGCGATCACGATTGCATCTCGAAAACTAATCTCACGATTTTTGACGTCGCGCAGTATCCCCTCGTCCAGTAGCTGCAACAATGTCGCCAGCACTTCAGGAGCAGCTTTTTCTATCTCATCGAGCAAGACTACGCTAAATGGTTGTTTCATCACCTGCGCCGTCAGACTAGTGGGATCGTCTGCGCCATCAGCGATCAGTCGACTGACATCTTCTGCCCTAACAAACTCGTTGAGATCGACACGGACCATGCGATCTTCACCACCAAAATACACTTCCGCCAGAGCCTTGCTCAGTTCTGTCTTGCCGACTCCCGTCGGTCCGAGAAATAGAAATGTACCAATCGGCCGCTGCTCGTTGCGCACACCTGCTCGTGCACGCCGCAGCGCGTCACTCACTACGCTGACTGCTCTCGACTGATTTACCATGCGTCTATGTATCAGCTCTTCCATGTTGAGCAAACGCGCTCTGTCTTCGGCGGTACTTGCGACACTTACTTTGACATCTAGTGTTTTCTCGATGGCTTGCTGGACAGAGTTTACTGTCACAAGCCCAGACTCACTATAACCCGCCGCCGACTCCAGCAGTTTAATTGCCCTACCCGGCATGGCAAGATCATGCACATAGCGCTCGCTCAGCCGGTACGCTTCTTTCACCGCCTGATACATATACGTCACGTGGCGCTGTGTCTCGATCAAAATCAGCTGTTCTTGCATCACGATAAACGATTCCTGCTGCGTTGCAGGAGCTACGGGGATACGGTTGAGAGTATTGACGAGACTTGGGTTGCGCTGCCCGATCTGCAAAAAGCGTTGCTCATCCATCGAAAGAATCATGCGCACATTGCCCGCGTCAAGAATCGGCTGCAGCACATTGCTCAGATCAACCGCTCCCACGCCTTCTTCAAAAAAGAGTTGTGCATTATCAAGGCAAAGTATAATGTTTTTTGCGCGGTGAGCTTCAGACAATAGCTGCATCATCAGCTGCTCTAGTTCTCCCCTCCCTGGCGCTGCTGCAATCAGCGTCGCAGAATCAAGAAGAAATAACTGACGAAAACGTAGTGAATCAGGGAGCGCTGCCGAAGCATCGAGCAGCCGTTCTGCAAAGGCATAAATAATCGTCGTTTTGCCCACGCCCTCTTTACCAATGAGAGCAGTATTTTGACGACCGCCACTGCCAAATGTGTCGATAAGCTGCTTGATTGCCTCGTTGTGCGCCTCGACCTGTATCGTCAACAACCCTGAGCCTCGACCAATCTGCTCGCTAATATTCTGACCAAAACGCGTCAGCAAGGGGATATAGCCAAATGACCAATCGCGCGCAATCCCTCCGGTTCGTTTGGGACGACCATAGCGGCGGACTAGTTCTACAAGATGCTGCTGCCACCGTATACCACTGTCTAGGTCGCTATCTTCCACGCCAATTTGCGCCAAAATCGACTGATAATCAGGAAATGAACGTACAATCGCCACGCCGAGCACAATGCCTGTGATCTGCGAGAGGCCATTGTTCTGGCGGATATCGTTTGCCAGCGACCATACCTCAGCTGTGGCGGCCGAATCATGACTTGCCATTGACTGGAGCATGCTAGGTGTTACGCCAAAACGAACCGCTAGAAATTGCCCGCTCGTGACTTGACCGACCGCAGTCGCTATGTCAAACGGCGATGGCTTTATTGGCAAGCGACCAAGGATATCCCCCGCAAGTAGCGCAGTTATCCCCGCCTCTTTGCCGACAGGCAGGTCAGCAACATGATAGCGATAGAACATATACAACACATATGGCACCGCTGCGCAGCCAGCCAACAGCCATCCTATCGACCACCCAAGCCCGACAATCAAGGCACTGCCTGCGAGCACAAGCACCCACGCTACCCATGGTAGTGCAGCCGCCACTCCTTTCACCCGCCTGCCAAACCGTGCTTCCGCAGCACGTAGAGCAGTGTAGTCGTAGATTAGATCTTCCACGGAATCCACCCAGTCATACTGAGGACACCCCCCACTACAGGCAGGAGTGGTACAAACGGCCATAGAACGAGCATGACAATATTTACCACACACGCAAGCAGCAAACTCACACTTCCTATCACAATCATCACAGTACGCACCATCATGCCTATGATTCGCGATACCATCTGGTCAACCCACGCTTGCAACTGCACCGAGAGAGAGCCTCGGACACCCCCTGCTGAAATCTGTCGAAATGGCATAAAGAGAGTCCTGACTAGCATATCAATAGAGAAGTAGTCATACAGCCCAAGTAGTCGATCTTTGGCAGCCATTGCCTGATCTAGCCACCCTTTCCCGTACCACCAACTAAAGAGTCCCACGATAAACATATTCTTATTGTACCTCAGGCCTACTGGTTAGGCTATAATATGAACATGCACATGCGCCACCGTATCAGTACTGCCATCGGAAAAAGCGTCAAGCACCTGTCAGCACTACGGGGCGGTGGCTCTGCATTGCCTGGGCTAGTTGTTGAAAAACTCGACACAGACTATATGGCGCGTGTATTGTCGACTCTTCCAAGAGGGGTGGTGCTCATAAGCGGCACCAACGGCAAAACTACCACCACGAAAATGGTCGTCGCTTTGCTTGAAAGCCAAGGACTCACTGTATTCACAAACCGCACAGGCAGCAATTTCACAAGAGGCGTGACGGCATCACTACTCGGAGAGGTTGACGCTCGTGGAAAACTCGTTGCAGATATCGCCGTACTCGAACTTGATGAGGCTCATGCGGTACATTTCGTAAAACACGTCCCACCTACCCATGCACTTTTTCTCAACGTTATGCGCGACCAACTCGATCGTTTCGGGGAAATCGACACCACAGCCTCATTGCTGCACGAGGTAGCGGTGCGCACGACCGATCATGTCGTGATCAATCGTGATGACCCTAGGCTAGCGAGTCAACACTTTTTGCATAACCTTCAGGCAGCTATCTCTACGTATGGAGTCGATGAGTCGCTCCTCTCTGATTTTCCGAGTGACGACGCACTACGACCGGGTGCTGCGACATCTCAGTCAGCTGGTCGCCTCACTTCTATGCCTTCTACTCTTGCTGTTGACGATACGTGTCTCGCGGCACTCTCTGGTAGCACGGCGCACATCCGCTTCAACAACCACGTGCGCATTGTCACCCTTTCCCTTCGAGGTATTTATAATGTACACAATGCCGTTGGAGCGATCGCAATCGTTCGCGCTATCATGAAAGACAATCTCGATGAACCTGCCATGCTTCAAGCGCTTTCTCAAGTCACACCTGCATTTGGGAGAGGTGAGATTATTCATATCGACGATATCCAATGCGAACTTATTTTAGTCAAAAATCCTTCAGGATTTCGGCTGGGCCTCAATAGTTTTGACTCAAAAGATGTCGATGTGATGATCGCAATCAACGACGATTACGCCGACGGGCGCGACATGAGTTGGCTGTGGGATGTTGATTTTTCAAGTCTTGTACCTCACATAGCAATCGCAAGCGGCACCAGAGCCTATGATATGGCATTGCGGCTTCAGTACGACGCAGTCGAGTGCTCTATGGTTGAGCCGACTCTTACGACTGCGCTCGACTACCTACTCCATCGTCACCACAACCCTACAAAGCGCATCTTTTGCACCTACACCGCCATGATTGCGCTTCGCCGTGCACTTAGCAAACAGACGACTGTGGAGGCGATACGATGAGCAGCAAAGGCACGATTCGCCTCCTCCAGCTTTATCCAAAAGATATGAATATCTACGGCGACTGGGGTAACACATTGACACTACTTCGCCGGCTACAATGGCATGGCTACGAAGTTGAGTTGCTCGAGTACAACCTTGGCGATGTATTGCCGGACGATATCGATATAATTATTGGAGGTGGGGGTCAAGATAGCGGCCAAACAAAGATTAGCGATGACCTTCTCGCCATAGGACCTCGCCTCATACAGCTTGCAAACGAAGATGTACCAATGCTATTGATCTGCGGACTGTACCAGCAGTTCGGTCATTTTTTCAAAACAAAAGATGGCACAATCATTCCAGGTATCGGACTCTTTGATAGCGAGACCACAGCAGGTGATACGCGGATGATTGGCAACACGATTATCGAGACCGATGAGTTCGGACTGGTAGTGGGGTATGAAAATCACAGCGGTAAAACAACGCTAAGAACAAGTGTGAGTGCTTTTGGCAAAGTGCGGCAAGGCGCTGGAAACAATGGCAGCGACGGCAGCGAAGGCGCGCGCTATCGCAACGTCATCGGCACATATTTGCATGGCTCGCTCTTGCCCAAAAACCCACGTGTCGCAGACTTCTTAATCGGCTGTGCTGTGCGTCGCAAATATGGCACATTTCAACCTGCCGTTATTGATGACACCCTAGCAGAAGCAGCTCGCACAACCGCTATGCAACGACCTCGCTAAGCTACCTCTCCAGGATGGCATAAGCCGACGTTTGCTATACTAGAGAACAGTGAAAAATACCAGGGAACTACCAGCTCCGCGAATCGAAGCGCTCGATTATCTGCGTGGGTTTTTTATTGCAGTGATTATCATCGACCATCTGTGGCGCTGGCCAAATGCACTGCAGTACTTAACTGGCCGCGGGGAGCTATGGGTATCGGCTGCCGAAGGGTTTGTTATCATCTCTGGCTTGCTCGTGGGCTATGTACATGGCTTCAAGAAGAGAAAGCTCCCGCTCGGCCCACTCGCTGCTACATTGATTCGTCGTGGGATTATGCTCTATGTCTGGATGTGGATCACGACACTAGCGCTTGTAGCGGTCACTTGGAATTTTTCGCCAAAAGGCGGCATGGCATACATACCAGTACGCGAAGGTGATTGGTCGGCACTCTTTGATCTCATGCGCACGTTCGACTATGCACATTCGCTCACACATTTTCTGTTTCTTTATGCTATTTATCTAGTCATTTCACCTATTGCGATCTGGTTGTTGCGTCGTGGTGGGTGGTGGGTGGTCCTACTCGTAAGCGGGCTGTTTTATATGATCGGCCTACAGCGCAATATTGAGTGGCTTCAATGGCTCGTGCTGTTTTTTGGAGCTGCTGCGTTTGGATATTATTTTGACGCCGCAATGAGACACTTTCGTCGTCTTCACGATGAGACAAAGCATGCGATTCGTGTGCTTGCGATTGTTGGCATGGTGAGTACTTTTGTGATTTCTATGTCGATTGTTTTTAGCCACGAACCAGGTCTCTATACTGACCCTGTATTCACCCGACGCCCTCTTTCTCCGGCGACCATCCCTCTTGCCGCATTGTGGTTTTTAGGGCTACTCAGTCTCTTTGCGTATATCACCCCGCTTCTCAAACGGTACGCTGTGTGGCTACTGACGCTTGGCCAGCGTTCACTAACCGCGTATATTTTGCATACGGTGCCGCTCGTACTTATACAGTTCTTTATCGCACCGACTACAGGCGATTTTTGGCTAAACACTTGCCTTGCAGTACTGAGCGTCACCGCAACTTGGGCGCTCCTCAAGATTCCTCACATCAACAAAGTTATCCCGCGCTAGTTGCGGTATGTGCTGACATGTAAATTATCGGACGTTATGGTTGCTGTTTGGCGCATACCTTCGATTGAGAGTTGCGGAGTATCGTAGTACACATAGTAGAGCGTGTCGTAAGGAAGCTGTACTGACTGGCTCGTTAGTTGCTGCTTACTGGCATTGAGCGGAGCATATCCACCACTCAAGTGCGGATTGGCGCTATAGAAATAAATCGAACATGACACAGGCATCTGCGGCATGAGTTCTATCGCGACATACGGATCAGCTGCTATAACAGCAGTCCGCTCACCACACGGTGCGATATACCGACTCATCTGTGCAACATCTGGCCGCGACATACGCTGAAAATTGTAGTTGCCAATCATTGCAACATGCAGCACACCGAATATACAGGCCGCACCTATCATACCCGCGCCTCCCACGGCAACTTTGTCTTTGCGGTAACTGAGCGCTCCGGCTATGACAACTCCGAGCAGTATCGGTATTGCGATAGCGGTATGCGAGAGATAGCGCTCGACATACATCGGACGCACGAACGACACTGCCATCAGTACAAGAACTGGGACAACGCTATACCCGATGAGCAGCCAGAGATATGCGGTCTGGTCTTTCGTGTAGTTGCGGTGCGCTCGACGCACCAGCAAGATAGCTGCAGCAGTCGCACCCAAAAACACGATCGTATCAAACATCGTGAACTGCCAAATCGGCTTATAGATACTATTGAAGCTCAGTATGCCCATAAGGTTTTCCAGATGCATCGGCTGGCCGATAGGCGCCAGCGCTCCATTGCCTGTTTGCCTGAGAAAAGTTGGCAACCATGGCAAGAAGAGGAAGACAGCGCCCATATAAGCACGCAGCCAAAACTGTTTATACCATATCTTCTGCTGCTTGAGTTGGATCATGCGCCACACTAACCACACAGCATGAGCCAACCACAGCAGTGCGAGATAGTAGAGCGTGTACATACCAAGCGCCACGAGCACAGCATACACCAACCACCATTGGTAGCCGTATTTTGCCTGATAAGCTCGCACCATGGCATACGTCGCAACTACTCCGATACACGACGCAAGCGAGTACATGCGAATTTCAAACCCATAGCGAATAAGAAGTGGCGAGAGAGCAATCATACCAACGGACGCGATCGCTGCCTTCGCACCAAAGAGACGTCTTACCAAAAGACCCGCCATGATGATTGATCCTCCAAATCCTATCACACTCAGAAGCCGCAAAGCCACAGTATTCCAGCTAAACAACTCGCCCCATCCATGAACTAGTATGTAGTAGAGCGGAGGATGTGTATCGAGCCCAACCAGTCTAACTATTTCTGGCAACGGCCGCTGAGCCACAACGATCGAGTATGCCTCATCAAACCATATGCTCTGTCCCATCCCTATCAAAAAGCTGACAGTCATAGCCAAAGCAGCGATAGTAACGAGACTCAACCAAAAATAATGGCGTTTCATAACTTTATACTACGCGACTTGATGAGCAAATACTATATACCCCTGGCGAAACGTGAGAATATTTGCTACAATACCCAACGTACGCTTCATAACATCATCGGGGTGTAGCGCAGTTGATAGTGAGGATTGCCCGTCGGCAATCCGCAAGACGACGTCACAATGTGAGCTATGCTCACTAGCCTGACTCGTGGGGTCGCAGAATGTGACCGCCCGGTTTGGTAGCCGACCATTAACATTTCACATATTTCGGGGTGTGGCGCAGTTGATAGTGAGGATTGCCCGTCGGCAATCCGCAAGACGACGTCACAATGTGAGCTATGCTCACTAGCCTGACTCGTGGGGTCGCAGAATGTGACCGCCCGGTTTGGTAGCCGACCATTAACATTTCACATATTTCGGGGTGTGGCGCAGTTGATAGCGCGCCCGGTTTGGGACCGGGAGGTCGAAGGTTTGAGTCCTTTCACCCCGACCAAATAAAGAGGTCATCGATAGATGATCTTTTTATTTGGTCGATCGTCAA
>CAZPEO010000028.1:0-9089 GCA_964585675.1 uncultured Candidatus Saccharibacteria bacterium
GCAATGATTTTCGTTAGCTCATTTTCATCAGTGCGAGCTGATTCCCCTAGCACTTCTTCGATCATATTACTTGCTATTCCCTTGGCTTGTAGCTCAGCGGCTAGCTTACGCAGGGAAGTGCCTTTGGTAATATTTCGACTCTCTACCCACCAGCGAGCAAAATTTTCATCATTGACATAGTTTTTTTGTTGTAATTTTTCTAACACTCGGTTTGTAAGAGCAGGGGAGCAGCCGTGCTTTTCCCTGACCTTACCTTGCCTATCTAGATATTTTCTTGTCAAAGTCTTTCGGTAGAGATAGTCGCGAACTTCGCGAACGCTATGTGGTCTCATGAGACAATACTCAAGTGCCCTCCCGTAGAGTGTTCCAAATTCACTCTCGGTCTCAATAACCGCAAGCTCTTCTTGGGTATAGTCTCTGCCAACTTTCACCCCCAATTCGCCTACCTGAGAAACATCGAGGCTAAATCGATAGTTTCCATCGACCGATACATTTACTCGATCAGGGTTTTTAACTTGTAGTGAGATATCCGTGATTTTCAATTCAGTATCTCATCGATTTTTAAGCACTTCGCTAGTTCGGGTAATTCAGCTATGTTGGCAGCTCTTCCAAGATGACCTGCTTCAGACGCTGTAATAAATTTCCCATCTAATTTTTTGCATAATTCTTTTGCCTCTATGTAATCGCAGTACGGGTCGTCGTCACCATGAACTAAATAGAATTTATCTGATTTTTGTTTAATCTTAGCGATATCAAATTCCTCAACAAAGAGATCATCGAATTGACCTGGCACATACCAGGGGGCAGCAATAAGTAAACGCTCATTGAGAAATACACCTACTAGTATGATAGCGCGCACCGATGGAAACCACTCCTGTTGTAGTAGGTAGAGGAGTGTCGTTGCGCCCGATGAATGACCAACCAGTACATTATCCGAAAAGTCCCACCCTGAATCCAAAAGAAACTTATTATATACCTTTAGATTTGGTGTATGCGAATGTGGCAGTTTGGGGAAATAAACCTCATACCCCCCTTCTTCGAGTAGATATTTTAGCCAGCCCTGCCACTCAAGCTCGTCCGGGCTACCGTCGGTGCCATGTAGTATGACTGCCCGCCTCATATCTATTCCAGTTCAGCAGCTACTTTTTCGCGAACTTTTTGGTCGATTTCTGCGAGAACTTCTGGATTTTCTTTCAGGTATTTCTTGGTCTGCTCGCGGCCCTGGCCAATCTTTGCATCCGCATAGTCAAACCACGCGCCAGCTTTGCCCACGATACCATGCTGCACCGCGAGATCGAGCACATCACCCGTCTTGCTGATGCCTTCGTTGTACATGATGTCAAACTCAGCCACACGGAATGGCGGAGCAATCTTGTTCTTGACGATTTTTACTTTGGTGCGGTTACCGATAATCTCTTCACCCTCTTTGATCTGGCCGGTGCGGCGAATGTCGGCACGAACTGACGCGTAGAATTTGAGTGCATTACCACCTGTGGTTGTCTCGGGGTTGCCAAACATCACACCGATCTTCATACGGATCTGGTTAATGAAGATGACTGTTGCATGCGATTTATTTATGATACCCGTGAGCTTGCGAAGCGCCTGGCTCATGAGACGCGCCTGAAGCCCCATATGGCTATCTCCCATATCACCGTCAATCTCTGCCTGTGGCACAAGGGCCGCGACAGAGTCAACGACAATCAAGTCGACTGCATTGCTGCGGACAAGCGTCTCGACGATTTCGAGTGCCTGTTCGCCATTGTCTGGCTGGCTGACGAGGAGGTTCGTTGTATCAACGCCAAGTCGCTTGGCATACGCAGGGTCAAGCGCGTGCTCAGCATCGATAAATGCTGCCGTACCGCCCTGCTTCTGCATCTCTGCGATCGCATGGAGTGTCAGTGTTGTCTTACCGCTACTTTCAGGCCCATAGATCTCTATGATACGGCCTTTTGGAAACCCTCCACCGAGCGCGATATCTAGACTCAAACTTCCGCTTGGCAACAGCTCGACATCTGCTCGTTTGGTATCGCCAAGCTTCATAATAGAGCCATCACCAAACTGCTTGGTGATCTGGTCCATCGCGAGCCCAAGGGCTTTTAGCTTTCCCTCATCAGCAGTTGGCTTCTCGGCAAGCACTTTACTATCAGTCTTTTTCGCCATTGTTCTCCCCTTTCGTATTCTCTTTCTTATTATACCGTACACGTCCCTGCCTATGAGTACAATCATGAGCAGATTTAATTTACTCATTGTTTGGTATAATAAGTCTGATATGAAACGTCGGTCTGGCTTTACTGTTATCGAACTTCTCATCGTGGTGAGCTTTTTGATGGTAGGTGGCTGGCTTTTTTTTACCGAAAAAGCACGAATTGACTCAGTGACTCGTGATTCGCAGCGCAAAATCGCCATCAACGCCATGTACTACAACCTCGAAGAGGTTTTTTACGAGAAAAATCGCTACTATCCATCAAGCATCGATAGCAAAACACTTCGTGCTATGGATCCAGGGCTGTTTACAGACCCTACTGGTATAAAGTTAGGTGAAGCGGGCGCCAACTATCGATATACGGGTGAGGATTGCACGACAGACGGTCGCTGCAAAGGATATAAACTCCGCGCTTCTATGGAGCGCGAAGCCGAGTATGTCAAAACAAATCGCAACTCTTAACCTTCGACAGGTCGACCGTTTTTAAACGCCTCAACTGCGTTGTTGAGGATGGATATCTGCTCCTTAGGTTTAGCGACATAATCAAACCGATAGGTCGTTTCGTCTCCCTCTGTGCTGAGCCGGATTGAGCCATAGTCAAGCAGTGTCTGCACCGGGCCGTGCTGCTGGAAGCTGGCGTCTTCGATGTTGCCAAGACTCACTGTCTGTTCTTTGCGCGAAAATATGCTCATCTGAATCTCCTGCACCACACTCTCGTTCGTCAAGAAAAAACGGTTATTGTTGTAGACCCAGACCGCAAGATATCCACCAATTAGCACCAGAATTGACACCAATATACCCACCAACATCACCATGCCGTACGACTGGCCTCCCAGGCCAAGAACTTCTGCAATAAACGGAAAATTGAACATCATCACAAACAGCAGTGCAAGCGCGAGGCACATCGCTAGTAGCGGCAGAATTATCCCGATCGGATGTCGGCGAATCGCGCTGATGACATACTCATGATCGCTAATATTGAGAGTCGGAAAATGCTTTACTGACTCATCGTGGCGTTTTTTTGTCTCTTCAGATATCTCGACAGGCACTGGTTCGGTTGCCCTTGCGACATGTACAACCTGATGCTGCGCTGCATCGGGCTGTAGAGGCGCTGCGTAGAGTGGCTGCCCGTTGGCATCGTATGCTACTGGCTTCGGCGCCACTACTTCCTGCTCTTGCTCTTTTGCAAACTGCTCGGCAGACTCAATGTTGCGCTCCACTATTTCATCTCTCCGCTTAAACAGTTCTGTTTTGCTCATAGTGAAGTTTATTATATCATATCTGCTATTTTGCAAGGTGTTTGCGCGCACGATGAGTTACTTTGCGACCTCTCGGAGTACGTTCTATAAACCCTATTTGCAGCAAATATGGTTCATAGAAGTCTTCGATCGTTGTGGCCTCGTCGCCTGTCAAGGCAGCGATCGTCGTGAGACCGACGGCATTGTCGCCATATGCTTCGAGCACACTACTCAATAGGTGTCGGTCAGCCGGGTCGAGACCGAGCTCATCGATCTCCATCATGGCAAGCGCCTTATTTGTAGTAACAACATCGATAATCCCGTCACCATTGACATCTGCATAGTCTCGCACACGCTTGAGCAACCGGTTTGCGATCCGAGGCGTCAAACGCGCACGAGTACTCAGCAACTCGGCCGCTTTTGGATCAATTGTGCTCTCCAGTATCTTTGAAGCACGGGAGATTATCTTCGCGATTTCTTCTGACGTATAAAACTCTAGTCGATAGAGATGCCCAAATCGGTCACGTAGGGGTGCCGCCAACGAGCCAGTACGAGTCGTTGCCCCAATCACCGTAAACTTCGGCAGGTCAAGTCGCACACTACGCGCTGCCGGCCCTTTGCCTATCACAATGTCGAGCTTATAGTCCTCCATTGCCGCATAAAGCACCTCCTCTACTACTCGACTCAGCCGGTGAATCTCATCAATAAACAATATGTCGCCGTCTTGTAGGTTCGTAAGGATACTCGCGAGATCACCTGCGCGCTCAATCGCCGGCCCGGCTGTAATCCGGATATTTGCGCCCATCTCATTGGCAATCACTGTCGCCATTGTCGTCTTGCCAAGACCGGGAGGACCATACAGTAGCACATGGTCTATCGGCTCACCGCGCTTTTTGGCAGCATCGATTGCGAGCTTGAGATTTTTCTTTAGACGCTCCTGGCCTACATATTCAGCAAAGCTCTGTGGCCGAAGCGTAACCTCAATTTGACGCTCTTCTTGGTCGTCTTGGTAGATAGTAGTGTCGACAATACGTTCAGTAGCCATGCCCTATCTATCATCTCATATTTACCGTGGTACTGCGAATCGGTTGGTATTTACCACCACTAACCGATAGTATGGCAGGCAGTACCCAGAGCGCTATCGTTGAGACAATCACAATGATTGCGATCATGCCGCTGCTCATGCCGTCACTATGCTGACGCACTTCAGGATGACTCTGCATATAGAACCGACGCATCACCGCAATAACAATACTTAGTGTCACATTGACAACGACTGTCGCCGCCACAAGTCGTCCATAAAACCCATTCAGCACATCATTCACCCCTGGCACAAATGACCATAGAATAATTAGTACAGACAGAAGAGCGATCACTCCATAATTTATCCCAATGAAGACTCCGGCGTTGACCGCCGTAGGTGTTGTATCATAGAGTATTTTTGCATGGAGGGCGGCAAAGATCATCACGACAAATGATGTATAAAAATCTGCGACTACTGCTCCAGACAATACGCTCCAAGTCCCAAGAATCGCGACAAAAAAACTCATTACGACAATGCCTAAGATCGTATTGAGTACCACATTATTTGAGCGCACGCTTCGCTCATTCCTTGCATATATCGATGTAGAAGCTATCCCAAGTACGAACACTAGGTGTAAAACAGCGATCACAATGGTCCAAAGTGCTCTCCACGTTGCATCATTCCATGATCCAATCAGAATCAAAATCACGGTAACTACTGCAGCCACGACTGTCGCACCGAGAAGTGCCTTTAGGATAATATTCTTCAGTGATCTCGCGTAGCTGCTCTCTACTCTTGGAAGCGGCTGAACTAACTGGGTATACTGCATTTGCTGAACTGGTTGAACTGGTTGCTGTGGTGCTGGTGATGCTGGTTGCGCCGTCGCAACAGGATCACTCGGAGGTTCTGGGTTCTCATGGTGAGGTACATTGTCACTCTCTTGACCGGCGTTTTTATTTTTCTTGCTACTCTGCTCGGATTTTGGAGAATTATTCATGAGCGTATTATAGATGAGCGTTACAGCCGATGCAATGTCTATGCTGATTTGAGCGCCTGGCGCACGCGCTCACTGGTCGATAATTTTGCATCAACATTCTCGAGCGCTTTCGTGGCGTCTTGCAGTGAATAACCCAGCGCGATAAGTGCTTCGAGAGCTTCATCACTCGTATTGAGTTCTACCTGCACACCGCTCGACTGCTTATACACAATCGGCATGCCGACTTTATCACTGAGCTTTACTACCACGCCTTCGGCAGTTTTCTTGCCCACTCCACTAGCTTTTGCAAGGTATATACTATCAGTATTTGCGATTGCATTGCGCACATTTTCGGCGGTATCGAGACTCAGTATGGATAGCGCAGCTTTTGGCCCGACACCTTGGACAGTAATCAGCAGTTCAAACAATTTCTTGGCCGCAAGTGATGAGAACCCAAACAATTCTTGACTCTGTTCGCGGATGTGATGGTGAGTATAGAGCTTGATATCTTGACCGAGCAAGGCCGCGTCATAGTCCCCCGCTGCCACGCTGACCTCGTACCCTATACCTGAAACATCCACAATCAAAGAGCCTGCAAACTTCTCAGCCACCACTCCAAATACATGCGCTATCATATCTCTATTGTATCACCTCATCTGTAGTAGTGTGGACTGCCGTATTGCGGCGCGACTCTACTGAGTCGGCGTACAGTTGTTGCCTTGTTTGGTAAATTGTAGAGTATACTTCGTTTGATCATAGGCAGCTGCATCTACCTGCTCAATCTTTTGCGTCGAAAGATTACAGGCTGCCACGGATTGAGCTGTCGGCTTTTTCTGACAATTCTCAGTATCTTTGGTGTATTTTGTTTCGTCATACGCCGTTTGGTCGATGGTCACTACTTTGCCAGTTGCGGTATCGCAGACTTCGATCATAGGTGCCTTACAGTTCGCTGTGTCCTTGCTCTGAGCGGCAGCATCAAACTTTGTTTCGTCAATCGAGATGACTTTGCCACTTGAGGTATCGCAGACTTCGATCATGGTCGGCTCAGCTGTGCAATTATTAGTAGGGAGCGCACCCGACATGAAATATTCGATATAGGTATTGGAGCCTTTTTTGTCAGCTAGGCCGCCGGTAGCAGTACAGGTATCTCTCTGTACAATACTGCTTGGAATCGCAAATGCTACGTCTGTCTTGCTGCTCAATAGTTTCGTCATGGTAGCGCGCCATATCGGCCCTGCCATGTCAGATCCGCCACTTGCCATCGCTGCATTGTCGTTGTTGCCCACCCAAACACCTACCACATATTCAGGAGTGTAGCCGATTGTCCAGGCATCACGACTATCATTGGTCGTACCTGTTTTAACAGCCACAGTGCGTCCAGGTACGGTCAAGCTACTCCCAAATATTGGTGCGCGTGCCGCGTTATCACTCAAAATGCTTGAGATCAAAAACGCGCCTTCTTTGTTGATCGCCTGCTTGCTGGAATGCGGAGTGATATAAATACTTTTTCCAAATTTATCGTTGATAGCCAGCACCATAGAAAGATCATGCTGTTGCCCTTGATTAGCAAAAGCAGCATAGGCATGCGTCATTTGCAGCAGCGGCACCTCAGCGGCACCTAGTGCCAACGCAAGCCCGTAGTTGCCATCTTTTTTGACAGCACTAATCCCAAGATTATTTGCCGTTGCCACTGACTTGCTGATCGTATAGGTCTGCATCACTTCTACGCTTGGGATGTTGAGCGACTGGCTAATCGCTCGACGCACTGATATATCGCCACGAAACTTTTTGTCAGCATTGAGCGGTATATAGTTGCCAAAATCAGTTTTGACGTCGTGTAGTATCGTCGCAGGTGTTATGATACCATCGGCCAATGCGCCAGCATAGTAAATAGGCTTAAAACTTGACCCAGGCTGCCTCGCGGTGGTCACCATATTGACCTTGCCCCACGTATCATTGGTGTAATCTGCACTACCGACAAGCGCACGAATCTCGCCCGTTTTGGGATCGACAACCACGCCACTAGCATTACTCCCTGCCATGGCATTGATATGTGGCATACCTGCTGCCACACTTGCCTCGAGTGTATCTTGCGCATCCAAGTCAAGACTCGTTTTGACCTGATACCCCGAACGCATGATTGTTTCGTAGCCATATTTCTCGCTAAGTTGGTTGATAACCATTTCAACAAAATGAGGTGCTTTGCTGTTAACGTTTTGGGCGCCTGCACCATATTGTAGCTGCTCAGTCAGCGCTCCCTTTTTTTGATCTTCGGTAATAGTCCCTGTCTTTACCATGCGAGAAAGCACTGTTGTTTGGCGTTGCAGGGCGTAGTCTTTGTTGCCGCTAATCGGCGAGTAGGCGCTTGGGGCTGGCAACAGACCAACCAGCATAGCGCTCTCAGCAAGTGTGAGATCTTTTGGTGATTTATTAAAATATGTTTTTGCGGCGTCTTCTATGCCAAACGCGTTCTCGCCAAAATATACTGAGTTCAAATACATTTCCAAAATTTGGTCTTTGCTGTAATTTTGCTCAATCGCAATCGCCATAAACAATTCTTGGTACTTACGCATGAAACTCCGCTGGTCAGAGAGGAGTGTGTTCTTGACAAGTTGTTGCGTGATCGTCGACCCGCCACCAGTCCGCGTCACCAGCGCACGAGCAATACTAAACGCGTTGAACCCCCCATGTTTATAAAAATCTTTATCTTCACTCGCCAGCAATGCACGCTGCATATCGGTCGAAATCTGGCTCAAGGGCACTTGCGTGCGATGTTCGGCACGACCAACGCTATAAATTGTCTTGCTGTTCTTGTCATTGAGCACGATTCCCGTGTTGTTTCTGTTCATCAGGCGCTCTGGGTCGCGAATGTCCTGCTGCAGCAAAAGGTAGGTGACGAGTGGTGTTGCGATTAAAAATACCGTGATCGGAGTCGCGATCAGTAGCAGTTTCTTTTTGCGGCTCAAATTCCAAAACCACGCCAAGCGACCTTTTCTTTTTGACGCTTTCCGAGCTGGCCGACGCTTAGCAGCAAGGTTGGCATAGCGGCCCAATCGAGCTGGTGGTTTATGACTAGTCATGTACCTATTAGTATACGCTGTTATCGTTTGCCGCGCATCATAAACCCACACATGATAGCTGCCGCGAGCGCATCCGCACAGTCGTCAGGTTTGGGGACCTCAGCCAGCCCAAGGTGTATACGCACCATTTCCTGTACTTGTTTTTTGTCAGCTTTTCCGTAACCAGTAAGTGATTGTTTGATCTGAAGGGGCGTATATTCTTCGATTGTAAGACCTGCCTGTTTGCCGGTCAGCATAGCCACCCCGCGGGCATGAGACACAGACATTGCGGTCGTTACATTACGCGCAAAAAACAGCTTCTCTATTGCCATCACTGTCGGCTCTGTCTCTTCGATAATCTCTGTCAGACTATCATAAATCTCTTTGAGTCGATCAGGGAGCGGCGTATGTGCAGGCGTACGAATCACGCCGGCCGTCACCAGCTTTGCCCGGCCCTGCTGCACTTCAATCACTCCAAACCCCAGAATACCCGTCCCAGGATCAATACCTATAATTCTCATACTACTAGTATAGGTTACTTGCGCCCGAAGTGCCCAGCGATTCGTCTTGTTGCGGTGACTAGCTCACG
>CAZPEO010000029.1:0-7594 GCA_964585675.1 uncultured Candidatus Saccharibacteria bacterium
CTGAGCTTACGCTTCAGCCCTCGCGCTCCAATTCAGTTCGAACTTGGTTGTAAAATGCCACCAAACCAGGACAAAATTGCACAGGCGGGCGCGAAAGCGCCTGTTTTGTTTGGGAAATTATGGTTTTGCGAAGCAAAACCCATCTGTTTTTCTGGGGGGAGAATTGCGGTTCGGCGTGTCTAAAGACACGCTTTTGTTTTTCGCCGCCTTGCGTCGATCTGCGATATAATAAAAGGGCAACCAACCACTGAAAGACTATTTTTATTTGTCGCGGGCTTTAATGGCCGTCTTGGACAATCTAGTCTTTCTAGGTTGGTTGCACCAGGACGGTCATTTAAGTTGGGAGGGTGTGATGAGTGAAAAATATATTTTGTATGCTCGCAAGAGCACAGACGTGGAAGATAAACAGGTTTTATCTATCGAGGCACAGTTGGTTGAGTTGCGTGCATATGCACGCAATGAGAACCTACAGATAATAGATGAACTCATCGAAAAACAATCTGCCAAAGTTCCAGGGCGTCCAATATTTAGTAACATGCTCAAGCGAATAGAGGCAGGTGAAGCTAATGGCATTATCGCGTGGCATCCCGACCGACTCGCCCGCAACTCGATTGATGGCGGACAAGTCGTCTATTTACTTGACCAAATGCGCCTCAATTCTCTCAAGTTTCCCTCGTTTTGGTTTGAAAATACTTCGCAGGGCAAATTCATGCTGTCGATTGCCTTTGGTCAGTCCAAGTATTATGTAGACAATTTGTCCGAAAACACCAAGCGAGGCTTGCGCCAAAAAGTTCGGCGCGGCGAAATGCCTGGGCGTGCCCCGCTTGGTTACATAAATGACATTCGCACTAAAACCGTTATTGTAGACAAGCGGCGCTCGTCGTTTGTCATTGAAGCATTTGAATTATATGCAAAAGGTCAAAGCCGTTTACAAGATATTGCCGATTTTCTGTCTAGTAAAGGTGTCAAAACCAAAGGCGACAAACCGCTCAAAAAAGACCAAATTACCAAAATGCTAACAAATCCATTTTATTATGGGCATTTTCGCTATGCAGGCGAAGTCTTTGAGGGTAAACACGCACCGATTATCTCGAAAAGGTTGTTTGACGATGTCCAAAAAGTTATCGACCGTCGCAAACACAAGCGAACCACTAAACAGAACGACCCAAAACCTCTATGCGGGCTGTTGCGCTGCGGTTCGTGCAATATGATGATTACAGGCGAGAATCAAACCAAACGACAAAAGAATGGCAATATTCATCATTATGTGTATTACCACTGCACGAAAAAACGCAAAAACACTCCGCGCTGTCCTGAACCGCACGTCCGCCAAGAATTACTCGACGAGCAATTATCTGCGATGTTACAGGAATACACCATGCCAATGGCATGGGCGGACAAGTTGCGCGAGCTTATGGACAAAGACGTAGCCGACCAGCAGACACGAAGCCAAGCACAAACCACTGACTTACGGGCAAATATCGCGCGACTCTCCGTCAAGCTCCAACGCTTGCTTGATAGCTATCTCGACCAAGATATTGATCGAGATACATACACTAACAAGAAAGCGGAGATTATGAGCCAAAAGAAAGGTTTTGAGGAGAAATTATCCAAGCTAACGCTTGGTCAAAACCTTTGGCTCGAACCGATGAAAAAGTGGCTAGAAACTGCCGTTTCTATCTGTAAAATAGCCAGCTCTGACAATCTTGAAGCAAAAAAGTCGCTTTGCCTCGAAATCTTCGGCTCTAACCTGATTCTGAAAAACAAAAAAGCACGCATGCGCGTGCTCGAACAGCAATTCTCCCCCCAGAAAAACAGATGGGTTTTGCTTCGCAAAACCATAATTTCCCAAACAAAACAGGCGCTTTCGCGCCCGCCTGTGCAATTTTGTCCTGGTTTGGTGCGGGTAAGGGGACTCTAACCCCTGGCCTCGTCCTTGGCAAGGACGCGCTCTAACAGCTGAGCTATACCCGCATATCTATATAAACTATATTGGAAGGTGCATGTACGATTATAGCAAATGAGAGCGCGGCCTTGGCCTGGCAAGGACGGTCACGCGAGCGCGACCCCGCGAGTCAGGCTCATGAACATAGTTCATAAGTGACGTCGCCTTGCAGATTGCCACCCGGCAATCTTCACTCTAACAACTGAGCTATACCCGCATATCTTTTATTTCTCTGCACTCATAAAATTATACAGATAGGGCGTAGAAATTTCAACAACTTGCCTATCTATAGACAACAGCGTACAGTAACAACAAAGATGTCGATGGTTGAAAAATGCATCTCTCAAGAGGAAATGGGTACTTTTTCTCATGCTGATATCCTCGAGCTTAATACACATGGATACGAAATAGGGCGATTTACTGAGACTGTGAAGGCTGCTCTCTGCTTGGCGGCCTATGCACATGAAGGAGATCGGCGTAAACTAGCCAACATGCCCTTCTTGGCGCATCCTTTTGAGACCATGCTGATGGTAGCAGAGATTGAGGGTATCGATCCATATGATGTAGAGCCAGGCTCTGAAGCTGAGGCTTCGTTGGTGATGGCGCTGCTGCATGATACAGACGAAGATTCGCATGGTAGAGTGAGCGTGGCGATGGTAGAAGATCTGTTTGGTCGACGCATTGCGGCAGGTGTGGAGTTGGCTACTCGGGATAAGTCGCAAACGGACGAGGTGTATTTCGGCAAAATATCTCTGTCGCCAGACAAGCTTGCTCTGAGGGTTATCGCAACTGACAAGAGTCATGCGCTGACATGTCGTATCCCTGAGCTGTACAAACTAAAAGCAGATCCGATCGAGAAGTTCTCGATGAGTGTGGCTGATAAAGTTCACTACTATATCGCGGTGTATAATGCCTTGACACCTGGGCTTGGGCGTGATGATGCCACGATGCGTATTTTTGAAGAGCTGATCGTGCAGTATGCGCAACAGATTGAGAAAATCCTTAAGATTGAGGTTGATTTGCGGGTATTGACCAGTGATAGTGTGTAAAATGTAGTAAACTAAAAGTATATGTTTAAAAAGTATATCCAAAAAAAGCTCGAGATGCGGGTACGCGAGTATTTTGTGCGCCATCCAGAAGTGAAACTGATTGTTGTTGTGGGAAGTGCCGGCAAGCTCAGCACAAAACGAGCGATCGCAGATATTTTGTCCCAGAAGTATCGTGTGCGTATGCATGAAGGTGCGGCGTATGAACCAGCTATTTCCATGTTGCTGGGGATTCTTGGTATCAAATATCCTTCAAAAGCGAACAGTATTTTACAGTGGCTAAAAGTTCTCAAAGCAGCAGAAAAGCGCGCACTACAGCCAACTGATGCCGATGTTGTCATACAGGAGCTATATACTGAAAAACCTGGTGACATGGCGCGGTTTGCGCGGTTTATGGTACCAGATATGGCAGTGGTTGCAGCGGTGACGCCAGAGCATATGAATGCTTTTGGTACGATTGAGGCGGTCGCGAAAGAGGAGTTATCGATCAGTGCATTTGCCAAACTCACCCTAATCAATCGCGATGATATCGAGGCGCGATTTGCCGAGTTTATCAATACTCCAGGGTTCACGACCTATGGCACGAGTGCGCTCGCCGAGTATCATTTTGAAATCAACGACCAAACGCCAGGGGTAGGGTATGTCGGTAAGGTTGTCGCACCAGAGTTTTCTGAGCCGTTTACTACGACACTCCATGTGGTGGGCGAGCACAGTATCCGACCTGTTATGGCTGCTGTTGCCGCAGCGGCAAAGTTCGGTATGACACCAGAGGAGATCACCCGCGGTATGGAGGCGGTCAGGCCAGTGCCAGGTCGCATGAACGTTTTGCGAGGAATCGACGACACATCGATCATCGATGACACTTATAATTCAAGCCCGCTCACAGCTCAGGCAGCGATACAGGCACTTTACACTTTTAGCCACTGTCCAACACGAATTGCCGTCTTGGCAGATCTGACTGACCTGGGCGAAGCGAGCCAGGCTGAGCACGAAAAGCTAGGACACATGTGTGATCCGAGTTTGCTCGAGTGGGTAGTCGTCGTCGGCTCTCAAGCTGCTCAGTATCTTGCCCCAGCGGCACGAGCAAGAGGGTGTCAAGTGAAAGTGTGCCGTGATGCGATCGAGGCAGGTATGTTCGTGCGTTCAGTGAGCGAGCCTGGTGCAGCGATATTGGTCAAAGGCCCTAAAAAAGGTTTTTATATGGAAGAAACAGTCAAAGTGCTCTGCAATATGACAGAGGACGTCAGTCTAGTACGTCAGTCCGCAGACTGGATCGCGCTAAAGACGGCGTTTTTTGAACGGTTTAAATCTGCCTAGGCCACGTTATGCTCAAAAAAGCAATCATTCAACAACTTCAACGATACGTGCGAATGTATTTTGCGGCTCATCCGCACGTCAAGCTCGTGGCGGTAGTGGGGAGCGTTGGCAAAACTGGCACGAAGCACGCGATCGCGACACTTCTGGAGCAAAAATACCGCGTACGCATGCATAGCGGCAATTTCAACTCTGAAGTTTCAGTGCCTCTAGCGATACTTGGGATAGATATGCCGACGCGACTTTCGAGCGCTGCTCAGTGGCTTGAGGTATTTCGAGCAGCAGCTCGGCGAGTCAAAGATCCTGACGATGTAGAGGTGATTGTGCAAGAACTTGGCACCGATAGCCCAGGCGATATCGCGGCATTTGGTAGATATTTGCGACCAAATATAACAGTAGTGACGGCGGTTACGGCCGAGCACATGGAGTTTTTTAAGACGCTTGATACGGTTGCGCATGAAGAGTTGTCGGTAGCAGCCTATAGCCAGAGACTACTTATCAATATCGACGATGTCGAGGTGCGCTACCTTGCTGCGCTAGGGAGAGATACTTATAGCACATATGGTCTTTCTGAGCAGGCTGATTATCGGCTCGAACACTACCACTTGTCGAGCCAAGGGTATAGAGGCAAGATTCACACTCCTGAGTCTACCTACAAGCAAGCAATAGAGATCGGCGTGGTGGGCAGACATAGCTTGCTTCCTGTGATTGCCGCGATCGCCGTCGCCACAGAGATGGGGGTGACGCCCGATGAGGTTTCCAAGGGTATTGCTCAGCTTCAGCCCGTGCCAGGCAGGATGCATCTGATTCCTGGCAAGCGCGGCATATCAGTGATTGATGATACATATAATGCGAGTCCCGCAGCCGTCGCGGCAGCACTACAAACATTGTATGAATTTGGGGACGATGCAACCCAGAGAATCGCTGTTCTCGGTGATATGCGAGAATTAGGCGACACCAGCCAGGTTGCCCACGAGGCGATCGGTGGACTCTGTGACTCGGCTCGATTGACACAGCTCGTAGTGGTGGGCCCTGATATGACGCAATACACTGCGCCGGTGGCACGAGCGCGTGGTTGTACGGTGAAGTGTGTGAAAACTGCTCTCGAGGCAGGCGAGTTCGTTCGCGCGCTAGCGCAGCCTGGGGCGGTGGTACTCGTAAAGGGTTCCCAAAATACAATTTTTCTCGAGGAGTGCACCAAACTACTGATAGAGGAAAAGTATCATGACAAATTAGTGCGGCAATCGAGCGAATGGCTGAGTAAAAAGGCGGCGTATTTTGCAAGTCTCAAATAAATAGCACAGAGGCCTCTACCTCTGATACAATAGAGAGTAATGAAACGCTACAATCCATCTGAAATCGAGCCAAAATGGCAACAAATCTGGGCCGAAGAGCAGCGCTACCAAGCGCCAGATAGCAGTGATAAGCCAAAGTACTATGTGACAGGTATGTTCCCATACCCAAGTGGCGCTGGCATGCACGCAGGGCATTTCATGGAGCACTCCATTGTCGATGGGGTAGCACGTTTTCGCCGTGCGCTTGGCTACAATGTGATGTACCCGATGGGTTGGGATAGTTTCGGGCTACCCGCCGAGAACTACGCCATCAAGACAGGCAAAATGCCGCAAGAAACGACAGCAACAAATATCGCAAATTTCAAAAACCAATTGAAGCGCGTGGGTGCAAGTATTGATTGGTCGAGAGAAATAAACACTACCGACCCAGGGTATTATAAATGGACGCAGTGGATATTCACTCAGCTCTACGAGCGAGGACTTGCCTATCAAAAAGAAGCTAACCAATGGTGGTGTCCTAAAGACAAAACCGTGCTCGCTAACGAGCAGGTGGTAGCTGGCAAATGTTGGCGCTGCGAAGAATTGGTCGTCAAAAAGCCCATGAAACAATGGTTTTTCAAGATTACTGACTACGCTGACTCACTCCTAGCAGAGATTCCTGCACTCAACTGGCCAGAAAAAATCAAAACAGCTCAGAACAACTGGATCGGTCGCAGCGACGGAGCTGAGATTGAGTTTGCGATCCAAGATGTCGAGCACATTCTAGAATCAATTATCCATAATCTAGACTCTGACCTAATCACGGTATTTAGCACTCGACCCGATACACTATTTGGAGCAACATTCCTGGTGCTTGCACCGGAACATCCCCTGTGCCGTGTGCTCGTAAACGATAATACCCGCGAGACGGTCGAAGCGTATATCGACGAGGCTATCAAAAAATCTGAAATCGAACGTAGCAGCGAAGGCAAAGAAAAAACCGGCGTCTTTACCGGCAGTTACGCGGCTAATCCTGCAACAGGCGAGAAGATACCGATTTGGGTAGCTGATTATGTACTGTGGGGTTACGGTACTGGGGCTGTCATGGGTGTACCA
This sequence comes from uncultured Candidatus Saccharibacteria bacterium, assembly GCA_964585675.1. Lineage (GTDB taxonomy): Bacteria > Patescibacteriota > Saccharimonadia > Saccharimonadales > Saccharimonadaceae > Saccharimonas. Next base: position 6,696 of record CAZPEO010000029.1, read on the forward strand.
GCGCATGATGAGCGCGACTTTGCATTTGCGACAACATTTGACCTTCCAGTGATTGAAGTTATCGAAAAACCCGAAAGCAACGAGGAGCGTTGCTATCACGGCGAAGGCCTGCTTATTAATTCGGGCCAATTTGACGGCATCGCAACGAATGATGCACGTGAGCAAATAGTCGCCTGGCTCGAACAGCAAGGTCGGGGGTGTGCGAAAGTTACTTACAAAATGCGCGACTGGCTCATCAGTCGTCAGCGCTACTGGGGCGCGCCAATTCCCATTGTCCACTGCGAACAGCATGGCGCGGTGGCCGTTGCTGAAAAAGATTTGCCTGTGCTGCTGCCTGATGTCGAGGATATTTCGCCTCGTGGCGATGGCAAATCAGTATTGGCTGCCAGTGAAGACTGGGTGAATACAACTTGTCCGACATGCGGCGAGCCAGCAAGACGCGAAACCGATACTATGGACGGTTATGCTTGTAGTAGCTGGTACCTGCTGCGCTACACCAACCCTCATAACGATCAGCAGGCATGGAAGCCAGAGATCGCAAACTACTGGTCACCACTTGATATGTATGTTGGGGGTGATCACGCGGTAGCGCACCTCTTGTATGTGCGCTTTTGGACACATGTATTTCATGATTTAGGGCTCGTTAACTTCAAAGAGCCGGTCAAACAACTGGTGTATCACGGGCTGATTCAGGCCGAGGATGGCCGCAAAATGAGCAAAAGCCTTGGCAACGTGGTCGATCCACTCGAGGTGATTGATGCTGGCTATGGTGCCGATGCACTGCGCGTGTTTGAGCTCTTTCTTGGGCCTATCAACGAGGATAGTAGTTGGAGTAGCAAGGGGATTGCAGGTGTCTACCGATTCCTTAATCGCGTATGGACGTTGGTGCAAGAATATGA
>CAZPEO010000029.1:7694-8941 GCA_964585675.1 uncultured Candidatus Saccharibacteria bacterium
TGTCGCTCACTCACGCGACCATCAAAAAAGTCACTGATGACTATTATCGATTGAGCTTTAACACTGCGATTGCCGCACAGATGGAGCTAGTCAATGAACTCTATAAGCTCAAACTCGACGGATTTTCGAAGAGCTGGGAGTTTACGATTGACAGCATGATAAAACTTCTCCAGCCACTTGCACCACACATGACAGCAGAGCTATGGCAACAGCTTGGGCACACGACGCAACTCGATTATGAAACCTGGCCGGCGTGGGATGAGAGCAGCATAGTCTCTGACACTATGACAATCATTGTGCAGGTGAATGGCAAGCTCCGTGCCAAGCTCCAAGTAGGGGTAGATGCCGACGAAGAATCAATAAAAAATCTCGCCCTTGCAGACGAGAATGTGAAAAAGTTTGTACGAGGTGAGCCAAAGAGGGTTATATACATCCCTGGAAAGCTCGTGAATGTGGTGAGCTAGCTACAACGGTCGTGGGCACTAATCACCAGAGGCAGCTAAGCTGAAAAGACTCTAATAGCTCCAATAGAATACAGTACCAGCTAGACAGCCTTAGCTGGTACTGCCAGGGGTCGCATTGAAGGTAGAGCTTGGCTTATTTGTTATGCAAGGACCTGCAAGTTGCTCATTGACCCACACGATGTTATCAGGGTCACTTGCAATGTCATTGGCAGTTGATGGGTCTTTGAAAGAGCGTTTTAGTACGTCTGCAGAGATACCAAACCACTTACCATTGTTGTCATAAGATGTGTACATACCTCTCGGGTCAGTAACACGCAGATCTTGAGTTGGAATATCATAGTTCTTACTATCTACAAGTTCTATAGTAACCACATCATTTGGCTCGCTGCTGCGGCTTGGGACGTATGGTTGAGATCTGATAGTAGCGTCATCTTCGATCGTGATGCAGGTAAGAGAAGGATCTCTAAGTCCGTAATCTTTTGTCGCGGCACTACATGCACTGAGACCGAGGGCAGCTACAACGGCTACTGTAAGCGGTTTGATGTATCGGTTGTGTCCTGGGCGTAATCTATTGCTCATATAATTCATATTAGCACAATAACCAATATTTGTCAACATGCTAACGCTAGGAAGTACATATTTGTCAAGTACTTGAGGTGAAGGTGTAAATGCGTTATAATGAACCCTAAGTTTTTAGACAACCTAGAAAAGGAGAACATTTCATGGCGCAGCCAAAGAAACAGAGCAGCCCGCGCAAGACCGGCCTCCGCCGCAGTCATTTGC
>CAZPEO010000030.1:0-7893 GCA_964585675.1 uncultured Candidatus Saccharibacteria bacterium
GCTCTCTTAGTCGAATTGTTGCACCGTCATCGATGCCAGCTGGGATTTTTACCTTAACCTGCTGCTCTTTACGCTCAGTGCCACGCCCTCGACAGCGTGTACAGACGACTTCAGGCACTTTGCCGCGCCCTCGACAGGTTTCGCAAGTGACTGCCTGCTGAATCTGTCCAAACATCGTGTTCATGAGGCGCACTTGCTGTCCGGCTCCTTTGCAGTCGGAACACACTTTGAGTTCATGCCCTGGTTCGACTGTGGTGCCACGACAGTGTGTGCACTCATCATCAAGCGTCATGCGCACTGTCTCTTCCTTGCCAAAAATCGCTTCTTCAAATGTCAGCGTCAGTTGCGTCTCGACGTCCCGCCCGCGCTTAGGGCCGCGCTGTCCACCTGGCGCACCGCCAAAAAACTGGCTAAAGATATCACCAAATCCACCAGCACCACCGCCGAAGTCAAAATGGATATCCTGACCATTGAAGTTAAAGCCCTCGAATGGATTGCCGCCTCCGGCACCTCCGCCAGCTGCACCACCTACACCCGCGTGGCCAAACTGATCATAGCGCTGACGCTTTTGCTTGTCCTTGAGAACTTCATAGGCTTCGTTGATTTCTTTGAATTTTGCCTCGTCACCACCTTCTTTGTCGGGGTGGTGTTTGACGGCAGCTTTGCGAAAAGCCTTTTTTATCTCATCATCGCTGGCTGTTTTGCCGACGCCAAGCACTTCATAGTAGTCACGTTTGCTCATATCTCACCCTAGTATAGCGAATTAGCACTCGACATGCAAGAGTGCTAGCTAGAACTGTTTTCGAATGTGTCTAAAGCTATATTCCCACGTTGCATCAGTTTTCTTGTGAGGATTAAAAATCTTGAGTGGATCATAGAGAGCTTTGATTTCTTTCATGTAACCGAGCACGCTCTTGGTATACATTTCCTTGAGCCAAGGGCCACGAATCATGCCGTCATTATGCTCGCCGCTAACACTACCGCCGTATTTGATGACAAGGTTGTTGACTTCAGTCATAGCAGGCTTGAATTTTGCGCGCTCTTTGGGGTCCTCAATTTTCATAAGTGGGATGACGTGGAAGTTACCGTCACCTAGGTGTCCAGCGATCGTCGCAAGGAGCTTGTATTTGATGATGATTTTTCGAAGTTTAGGCAAAAACTCACTGAGATGCTCAGGCGGTACAACCAGATCATCAATAAATGGTGCTGTGTGTTTTTCCTTGACTTTACTGCGCAGTAAATTAAAACTCTCCCGGCGCATCAGCCAAAACTTCCTAGCATCAGCCTCGGTAGGATTTTCTTCCATATACGTAAAGTGGTAGATGCTGAGATTTTTACGAGCAATGCGTATTTTTTCGGTTACCTCCTCTTGCGAATTACCAGTAAACTCAATCAACAAAATCAGCTTTGGCACGCCTCGGAGCAGAGCCAGACCATTTGGTATGAGCTGCAAGCACATCACCAGCCAAGTCATAAAGCCAAGTCGCTTGATAAACGAGAAGATAAACTTAAAGCTCAGCCACAAGGTATTGTCATCGAAACACTCAAACGTCGCTGGCTTTTCTTTGAGCACCGCCGGGATAACTTCCCCTAAATTTTTGATCGTAGGCATATAGCAGACCAGCGTGCCAGAAAATACCGGCTTGGGGACAAGCTGCAGCGTCGCCTCTGTCATGACACCAAGAGTACCCTGCGCGCCAACAAATAGTTTCGTAAGATCAAACACCCCCGTCTCCTTGTCCCAGATATCCCAGAGGTGGTACCCTGTGGAATCTTTGCTGACTTTAGGGGCAGCGTTTTTGATTTCATCGTAATTTTTATCTACCAGCTCAAAGGTTTCTCTGTACAATTTGCCCTCAAACGTATCTTGGGCCATTTTCTTGTTTAACTCTGCACGATTAAGTGGTCGGATAGTGTATTCGTTGCCATCGCTCAGAACCATTTTCAGCTGCGAGACGTAACGATCTGTTTTGCCGAATTGTAGTGATTTCTCTCCGCCTGAGTTATTATTGACGATCCCGCCAATCCCCGCTAACTCACGGCTCGCAGGATAGCTCGGCAAAATACTCCCATACTCAAGTGTTTTCGCTTCGAAATCTTTGTACATGGCACCTGGCTCGGCAGTTGCTGACTTTGCAGAAACCGCACTCACTCTCGTCATGTAGCGGCTCGTGTCGAGAATAATCGAATCGTTAATCGCTGCCCCTGACATATCGGTTCCACGGGACCTAGCTGTTATGCTGAGATTTGGCAGGTCTTTTTTGTGATTTACAGCAAACCGTACGAGCGCCTGGATATCCGCGCTATTTTTCGGAAAGGCAATTGCTTGTGGCACCAGCTCAAATAAACTTGCGTCATGACTATAGAACGCCCGCGCTTCGTCGCTTGTATCAACATCACCAGAAATAATCCCAGAAAGCTCACGCTGTAAATCCATACTACTTATGGTAGTATATTGTGGCCATAAACACCACAAGTATTTACTACGGCCATAAGCAGTATGATATACTCTGTATACATAAGCGTACGAAGGAGGGTCTAGCAGATGAGGATTTTGCAAAAGCAACAGGGATTTACAATTGTAGAGCTATTGATAGTTGTTGTAATTATCGCAATATTGGCAGCAATTACACGCTCTTGGTATACATTTCCTTGAGCCAAGGGCCACGAATCATGCCGTCATTATGCTCGCCGCTAACACTACCGCCGTATTTGATGACAAGGTTGTTGACTTCAGTCATAGCAGGCTTGAATTTTGCGCGCTCTTTGGGGTCCTCAATTTTCATAAGTGGGATGACGTGGAAGTTACCGTCACCTAGGTGTCCAGCGATCGTCGCAAGGAGCTTGTATTTGATGATGATTTTTCGAAGTTTAGGCAAAAACTCACTGAGATGCTCAGGCGGTACAACCAGATCATCAATAAATGGTGCTGTGTGTTTTTCCTTGACTTTACTGCGCAGTAAATTAAAACTCTCCCGGCGCATCAGCCAAAACTTCCTAGCATCAGCCTCGGTAGGATTTTCTTCCATATACGTAAAGTGGTAGATGCTGAGATTTTTACGAGCAATGCGTATTTTTTCGGTTACCTCCTCTTGCGAATTACCAGTAAACTCAATCAACAAAATCAGCTTTGGCACGCCTCGGAGCAGAGCCAGACCATTTGGTATGAGCTGCAAGCACATCACCAGCCAAGTCATAAAGCCAAGTCGCTTGATAAACGAGAAGATAAACTTAAAGCTCAGCCACAAGGTATTGTCATCGAAACACTCAAACGTCGCTGGCTTTTCTTTGAGCACCGCCGGGATAACTTCCCCTAAATTTTTGATCGTAGGCATATAGCAGACCAGCGTGCCAGAAAATACCGGCTTGGGGACAAGCTGCAGCGTCGCCTCTGTCATGACACCAAGAGTACCCTGCGCGCCAACAAATAGTTTCGTAAGATCAAACACCCCCGTCTCCTTGTCCCAGATATCCCAGAGGTGGTACCCTGTGGAATCTTTGCTGACTTTAGGGGCAGCGTTTTTGATTTCATCGTAATTTTTATCTACCAGCTCAAAGGTTTCTCTGTACAATTTGCCCTCAAACGTATCTTGGGCCATTTTCTTGTTTAACTCTGCACGATTAAGTGGTCGGATAGTGTATTCGTTGCCATCGCTCAGAACCATTTTCAGCTGCGAGACGTAACGATCTGTTTTGCCGAATTGTAGTGATTTCTCTCCGCCTGAGTTATTATTGACGATCCCGCCAATCCCCGCTAACTCACGGCTCGCAGGATAGCTCGGCAAAATACTCCCATACTCAAGTGTTTTCGCTTCGAAATCTTTGTACATGGCACCTGGCTCGGCAGTTGCTGACTTTGCAGAAACCGCACTCACTCTCGTCATGTAGCGGCTCGTGTCGAGAATAATCGAATCGTTAATCGCTGCCCCTGACATATCGGTTCCACGGGACCTAGCTGTTATGCTGAGATTTGGCAGGTCTTTTTTGTGATTTACAGCAAACCGTACGAGCGCCTGGATATCCGCGCTATTTTTCGGAAAGGCAATTGCTTGTGGCACCAGCTCAAATAAACTTGCGTCATGACTATAGAACGCCCGCGCTTCGTCGCTTGTATCAACATCACCAGAAATAATCCCAGAAAGCTCACGCTGTAAATCCATACTACTTATGGTAGTATATTGTGGCCATAAACACCACAAGTATTTACTACGGCCATAAGCAGTATGATATACTCTGTATACATAAGCGTACGAAGGAGGGTCTAGCAGATGAGGATTTTGCAAAAGCAACAGGGATTTACAATTGTAGAGCTATTGATAGTTGTTGTAATTATCGCAATATTGGCAGCAATTACGATTATTTCCTACACCGGGATCCAGACTCGAGCAAATAATTCAGCAGCTGACTCGCTCGTCAACAATGTCTCAAAGAAACTACATGCCTACTACACACTGAGGGGGTCTTATCCATCAAACACTGCCGCAGGTGCGCTTACTTCAGATCTCAATAGCTATACCGAGTCACGCGTCGGTACAACAACTTTCACGGCAATCCCTTCAACCGCTACACCAAACACTCCCACGAGTGCAAATGGCAAAACGTCACTGAAAGTTGAACTCTGCGGAAGCGGCGCTGGAGTAAAGCTAACAAAGTTTGATTACTCAACAAATGCAGTCTCGGTAACTCCCGTACTGCTTGGTGTCACTAGTGGCACCTGCACGCAAACCCTATAGCTGCTCACGCCCAGTAACTGGTTCACTACCTACTACTTATAGCAATACCGCACTCTGAAAGTGCGGTATTCTCTATATGAACACGGTGCCTTGACTACTTCTCGTCGACAACTTCGCCTTCGACCGCTTCATCCTTCTTGTCTGACTTTTTATCATCAGTCTTTGACTCGTCAGCCTTGGCGTCTTCGGCTGCCTGCTGGTACATCTTTGCACCAATCGGCATCAGTACATCATTGAGTGCTTTGATAGCCGCTTCAAGCTCGTCTTTATCAGTTGCGTCTTTGTGCTTTTCAGCCTCTTCGACTGCTGATTCAATCGCTTTTTTATCATCATCAGAGATCTTGTCTTTATACTCATCGGGCATTTTCTTTGCCTGGTAGAGAGCGTTTTCAAGTTGATTCTTGAGGTCAACTGCTTCGCGTTTTTTCTTGTCATCTTCAGCGTGCAGCTCAGCCTCTTTTTGAGCCTTCTCTATATCTTCCTTGCTCATATTGCCAGATTCCTGGATAGTAATCGACTGCTCTTTGCCTGTGCCCTTGTCTTTGGCAGTGACATTCAATAGACCGTTGGCATCGAGATTAAATGTGACTTCAATCTGCGGAACACCGCGTGGCGCTGGTGCAATACCATCAAGCACAAATTTACCCAGACTCTTGTTGTCAGCGGCAAACTCGCGCTCGCCCTGCAGTACATGAATCTCGACTTGCGGCTGGTTGTCACTGGCGGTTGAAAACACTTCGCTCTTGCTGGTAGGGATAGTCGTATTGCGTTCGATCAATTTCGTTGACACGCCACCCATCGTTTCGATACCCAGGCTTAGAGGCGTAACGTCGAGCAACAGCACGTCTTTGACATCTCCGCTCAATACGCCACCCTGAATCGCTGCGCCAATCGCAACAACTTCATCTGGGTTGACACCTTGCATTGGGTCTTTGCCAAATAGTTTCTTAACGCGCTCGACCACCGCAGGCATGCGAGTCATACCACCCACCATAACAATTTCGTTGATGTCGCTCTTGCTGAGCTTGGCGTCTTTTAGCGCTCTCTCAACAGGGCCATCAAGTCCATCGAGTAGTGATGACACGAGTTCTTCAAGTTTGGCGCGAGTGAGCTTGAGCTCGAAGTGCTTTGGGCCATCCGCATCGGCTGTGATAAATGGAATATTGACTTCGTACTCTGTTACCGTCGAAAGTTCTTTCTTGGCTTTTTCGGCCTCATCCTTGAGGCGTTGCATGGCGGCGTTATCTTTCTTTAGATCAATTCCGTCTGTTTTCTTAAACTCATCGATAAAGTAGTTAACAATCGCATTATCGAAATCTTCACCACCGAGGTGCGTATCGCCATTAGTGCTCTTTACCTCAAACACACCGTCGCCCAGCTCTAGAATCGACACATCGAAGGTACCGCCACCGAGGTCAAATACCACAATTTTCTCTTCCTTACCTTTGTCGAGTCCATACGCAAGCGCAGCCGCAGTTGGCTCGTTAATGATGCGTTTAACTTCAAGACCGGCAATTTTACCAGCGTCTTTGGTGGCTTGCCGTTGCGAATCATCAAAATATGCAGGAACGGTGATGACCGCTTCGGTGACTTTTTCGCCGAGGAAGGCTTCAGCATCTGCTTTGATTTTACTGAGAATCATCGCCGACACTTCTTCTGGTGTATAATCTTTGCCGCCCATTTTTACTGCTACACCAGCATCGTGTTTGACGATTTCAAATGGCATAATATCGATGTCTTTTTGAATTTCCTTGTCCTGGAACTTGCGTCCAATCAAGCGCTTCACGCCGTAGATTGTGTTCTTGGCATTCGTCACTCGCTGTCGCTGTGCAACTTGCCCCACGAGTCGTTCGCCACTCTTATTGACAGCCACGACACTTGGCGTTGTGCGGTTACCTTCGGCATTTGCGATAACTTCTGGCTTACCTGCGATCAGGTAGGCAAACGCGCTGTTTGTTGTCCCTAAATCTATACCGATAATCTTTCCCATATTCTATTCTCCTTTACCTACTTTATTCGTTGCAGACGGTACTATGATTAGCACTCCTCGCAGGATAGTGCCAATTCTATGTCTATCATAGCGAGTTAGCACTCTCATGTCAAGAGTGCCAACAATTATTTTAACAGGGGTGACTTTTAAAAATTCTTAGTAATTTTTAACGTTATCGATAAATAGCCTACGCGCGCGTCACTTTCACCATAGCGTGGCGAATTGGTGCGCCGCGCAGTGTGTACCCAGGCTGCAGCTCTTCGGCAATCACCTCCTGCTCACCTGACGCATCCTCATCCATTTGCACTGCTTGGTGGAGCTCAGGATTAAATACCGTACCACTTTTGGCATCTATGCGCGCAATGCCCATATCGGCGAGCGCTTTATCTAGTTGCTTGATAAGACCTGCCACTCCCTGGACCCATTGGTGATCGGCGATGTCTGTAGGAATGTGTAGAATTGCACGCTCAATAGTATCGATGACAGGAAGCATCTTGAGCGCGGTCCTGGCCTCACCATGTTCGGCTGCCTGGCGCTTCTCTACTTCGACGCGTTTACGATAATTCTCAAAGTCAGCCCTCACTCGCTGCAGGTCAGCGGTGAGCTCTTCGATCTGCTGATTTCTTTTGTCATCTTTCTTTGCCATTACAATACCTCCTCTAATACTGCTCCGGTGCGGCGCACGAGCATCATAGTCCGTGCGTAGTTCTGCCGTGTCGGGCCGATCACTCCGATATAACTCCTGTCGCTATAGGGTGAGCGAAATTTACTAATTATCAGTGTCGCGCCACTACTCTTGCCGATGGGATTTTCGCTGCCAATAAACACATTCAGCGGTTGGTTTGGTGCTGCTTCACGTAGCCATGGTTCGATATTATCAATGAGTCTCGCCACCGCCTGCACGTGTTTGCCCTCGAGAAATTCTGGCTGACTAAACAACGTCCCGATACCATTCATATAGAGCTCACTCCCAATTGTGGCAAACCCAAGATTTCCCGTCAGCTCCGCGAGGCTATCGACCGCACTGCGGATAGCACGGTCGGCTTTGTCAAGATGTGAATTAACGTGTGCTTCGATCGCTCTCGCACTACGATCGATACTGCTCGGTAGCTCAGTCATCTGCGCATCAGTGATGCCGTTCACGTAGAGTCGGTAGCCTTTGTCCGTAGG
>CAZPEO010000031.1:0-7834 GCA_964585675.1 uncultured Candidatus Saccharibacteria bacterium
TGTTATCGGGTTTTGGTGGCTTGCTGAGTTTTTTTATCGGCAGCCGAAACCCAAAGGTACTTCCTTTGTCTTCGACTGATTCAAATATCAGCTGGCCACCGTGACCATCGATAATCTTCTTCGCCAAATACAGCCCGATACCAGTACCGTCAGGTCGCTGCTTTCGTGCATTGTCAGCCCGAAAAAACTTCGTAAACAGTTGTTTTTGTACATCCTGCGGCACACCCATGCCCTTGTCCATGATACGCAGTACTGCGTCGCCGTCTTCCACCCCGAGCCGCACCACAATCGGCGCGCGACTATCGGGCGAATAATACATCGCGTTGTCCAGAAAGTTCATCACCACCTGACGCAGCTTGTTGTCGTCGGCATAGAGCAGCGGAAACACTTTTGGCGCTCTGTACGTGATATCCATCCCATGTGCGCCAGCAATCTGCCGCATACTCTCTACCTCTCCCGCCACGAGGTCAGCGATATTCATTTGGCGCTGCTCGATGACAAATTTGCCCGTGTTCAAACGCGACACGTTGAGAAAATCTCCGATGAGATGCACCATGCGCTCACTGCTCGTGAAGGCCTCGTTGAGCAACTGCCGCTGCTGGGGGCTAATCTTGCCTGCGTCACCCTCGAGCACCATACTCAGGTAGCCTTTGATACTGGTCAGCGGCGTACGCAGCTGGTGGCTCGCCATGCTGACAAATTCATCCTTGGTCGCATCAAGTTCGACGAGGCGCTTGTTGGTCGTCCGCAGCTCTTTGGTGGCGGTCTCGACGCGCTGCTCGAGGTGTGTGTTGAGATCGCGGACGACTTGCACCGAGCGCGCGTTTTGGACTGCGATCACCAGCGAATCTGCCAGCGTCTCTAGCACTTCGATATCGCGCTTGGTATAATTCCCCGCCAGCTGCTCACCGAGCAGCAAGTAGCCGATTATTTCATTTGTCGTCACCAGCGGGAGCACGAGCGCGACATTGCGCTTGGCGAGCAATGTATGCAGCCGCTGCGCAACATGCGTGTGGCTCCCCTCGAGCGACGACACCAGCAACACACCCTTGCCGACTGTCGATGCCATATCGTGGATGAGCGAGTACTCAGCCTCACCAAAGTTGTTTTTTAGCTTCGTCATCACCACCGCGTCTGGATGATGGTCGCGGTAGACGATAAACATACTCCCATTTGCCTTGAGCGTCGTCTCAATCTCATGCGCCGAGCGCTGCATCACCTCATGCAGCTTCGTCGTACTTGTCAGGACTTGACCGATACGAGACAAAAGCACATTTGTGTCATATTGATCCCGATAGAAAATCCTGTTCGTGATTCGATCGAAGAATTGTTTGATTGGTTGAAAGATGAATGCCAGTATAAGTGCCAAAATTATATTCACCGGACTCATACTCAGTCCAGTTGTAACATTCTCTTTGAAGAGAGTTACGGAAGCAATGTAGGCAAATGCAAAGTACGCACTCGCCATCGTGGTAATCGACAGTAGATACGCGAGTGTGCGGATAGCTGCAGACTTAATATCAAAAAGGCCATGCCTTATAATCGCGTAGCCAATCATGATAAGAAAGAATATTACATACAAAGGTGTTACTGCAATAAATCTAGTGTCTTTTAGCATGACCGGCAAAATAAAACTTGTTATAGGTGCGAGCACAATAGCCGGGAGAGAGCCAAGCTGTATCAGCGAGAATCTTCGACGCTGCGATTTGTTGTAGGATTTTGCTTTTGCACGGAATAGCAAGAAGATTGCTGACGACACGGTAGCAATAAAATAAAATGCGAACAACCAAATTCCAATTCCGACATTCGGCTGCACTCCTGATTCACCCGTTGAATGTGAGACACTCTGGAAGCCCAGCGGAGTGACATCGATTACGACAGTAGCAGCAAATAGCAGCCAAAAAAACGACTTGAGGTACGCAGAAGCGCGCCAACTACCCATTGTATATATCATCACGAGCAGCAGGGTTCCCACTAATGTCGTAAAAAATATGACAAGACGAATGAACAGTAGCGCGTCCTCTGAACGTAGAGAGAAATAGTTACTGATTATAAGTCCGGTAAATGAGAGAGCAAGTAGCCCAAATAGCCTGTTCTCAGTCTTACCAACTGCCTGCAAGAAAACAAAAAAGCCAACAATTATACTAATTGCACTAGAAAGTATAAGCACTAGCATCTCGCCCATAACACCAGTATAGTCGAATTGCTCAAAATATTACTATTTTTGCTTGATAAAATCAGAAATGATTTTAACAGTGTTGCGTGCAGTAGTTTGGGGTTTCATACTCAGCACACGCTTCGGACTGGAGATGTATCTTCCAGAGTCCATACCCCTACCTAGAAATATCTCTCGAGCCACAAGAGAGCCGAGAGAACCTCCTGCATTAGCAGTAGTACCAAGCTGCGGCAGCCCTCCTACCTCTTTACCTATCTTAAGTGCAGATTGCACCATTCGAGGCGAAAGATTTCTAACTCCAACTATCTTCATCATCAGTTGACGGCGCTCTTTTTCTGTCATTTCTTGACCAGCACGCAAACTATCGAGACTCTTCTCGGCAACTACACCGTGAAAAGGCTGTGTCCGCTGATCGATATCATATCTTTCAACATCAACTATGGTCTTGTCGGCTAAATCTGTCACCATCACCAGTGGCGTTGCCAGCTCCTTCGCACGATCACGCAAGAGTAGCTTAGCCTGCATATCGTCAATTTCGTCAAAAATAATATGGGGCTTGTAGCTCCCTAAGTCATGAAGAGATTCATCAGTAAGACCCTCTCGGTAGTGCACCTGGTGGATATATGGATCTCGCTGACTAATACTTCGAGCTGCTATGTCGGTTTTATTCATTCCGACTTCAAGCATACTCGCCCTTAAGCGATTCAGGTTTGTTGGAGCCAAACGGTCATAGTCGCCAAAAGCAACAGATCCGCACAACCCGCCCTGTATAAGTTGGTCGAGGATGTTACTTCCTACGCTTAAACCGAATACTACTGCGCGCTTGCCAAGTAGGGTTGCCTGCTCGTCGTGTGTAATTAGCTCACGATTCCTGTACGTCCTTAAGTCTTGGTGATCTGCTTTATTAGCAAAGCGAACCAAAGTATTGAGCCAGTCATAATAGAACCAATCACCTTTATCTTTATGAAGATAGTCGTCTATGTATTCTTTTCTTGCAGAAGTATCATGCATCAGTTCAGGGTGCCTGACCTCAAATAGCTCATCAGCAATTAAGTCACCTCTGTCGTGAATAAACTTTATGCTTTCTGAGCCTAGCTCTCGAGAGAGTCTCAATGCATCCTCTTCGACATTAAGGTCAAAGTGGACTGGCTCTGACCAATGAGAAGGGTAGGAGTTCAAGTGATGAAAAGGGTTGCTCATAAATAGTATTTCCTGCAGTTAATTACGTGACGCTTCTTCCGTGGCATACCTTATGGTCGTATCTCCTGTAGCGCAGCGAGTAATGCCTTGGAGTCGTCGCTAAGCTGGTCATCAGAAAGTCCTTCTGAGAAAAATACAAAACTTCGCATTAAGCGCTTTCTCTCATGCGGATCTGTAGTGCATATCGCAGACTCACGAATCTCATCAATAAACAACTCGATTACCACCATCGCAGGAACTAGAGTAACTTCACTATTAATACGTGGGTCATCAAAGCTAATAGGCTCACCTATTTGCTTCAGAGCATTGTCGCCAAAATTATCTACCAAAGACTGGTAGGTTGTCGAGACTATGTTAAAAAACCATACCTCCTCTTTGCCTAGTGCCTCGTGATATGCGTCTCTTAAGAGTTCGAAAATCGCGACTGGACTTGCATTTGCTGACTTAGCCAAAGCTGCAATCTCTTTAATATGCTTGTGTGGGTTCGGTGTAGACTCAAGTAGCTCTCGATAAGCTCCATACAGTGAATCCTTGCATAGTCGATAAGCCGGCAAGTCATCTATGGTGCCATTTTTTGGTATATTGACTTTGCGCATTGTTGCGCCTTGCGTTACCAATACCCCGTCACTATCGAGTGCCCAAGCAGATGCTAAATAATAATCAACATTTTCACCTCGAGCTTTATCTATATCACCAGGCAGTCTTCCGTCATCATCTAGTGCAGCAGGCACGACAAAGTCCATATCGAGATAGCCCTCAGCATGAACGCGCTGAGCTTTGACTGCGAGCTCTCCGTCACTTGCCTCAGTAAACCTCTTGATAGAGTACTGGTCGCGACGTCGTGGCCGATCAATGCTATTGCTGAAATCTTCTTTATGCATTCTTGAATCTTTGGTACTTAATTATACTTTCATAATAATTATACACTATTTTCTTAAAAATACAATACCAAATTTATATTTTTCTTATTCTTATTTTATTACGCGAATACACTTAAACACAAACAAATCACGCTTCAGTATGAAATATTCGATGGATGGCTATTGGAGAACGGTTCTTCAGATTTGGGGAAATGTTTTGTAATAGGTTTTTGAAAGCTCTGTAGCAGGCTTGGCGGTGAGAGGTTGGCAGGAAGCTGAGGGGATTATCTGTGTGTGCCACTGGCGTAGTTGCCGGGAGCGCGAGAGACGGTGTATACTACAAGCAATGACCAAAATTGCTATTATCGAAGATGACCAAGTAATCAACCAGATGTACCGGATGAAGTTTGAGGCGACGGGATTTGATGTGTCGACAGCCAGCGACGGTGAAACGGGTGTCAAGATGGTCGAAAAAATCAAACCAGATATCATCCTGCTCGACCTACAGATGCCGCATATGGACGGCGTGACAGCGCTGGGGCTGATTCGTGGCAGCGCGTGGGGCAAGGATATCCCGGTGCTGATATTGACGAATCTCGGTGCCGAAGAAGCGCCAAAAGAACTCCGTGACCTCAATATCCACAGCTATATCGTCAAAGCCGAGCTGACGCCGAGCCAAGTGGTAGCCCGCGTCAAAGAAGCGCTGGGCAGCAAATAATTCCTGGTTATAGTTTTCCGACTGATTTCAACGCAGCCTGAATCACATGGTCAAACAACACCGCAATCGTCAGCGGCCCTACTCCACCGCGAATTGGCGTGATAGCGATATCGTCGCGCGCGCGCAGGTCATCGGCCACATCACCGACGATAACGCCGTTTTCGCTGGCGGTACCAGCATCGACGACCACAGCTTTGTGCGAGACATCGGCGCTCGAGAGTCGCCCCGGCACGCCAGTTGCGGTGACGATGACCTGACTCTCCCGCAAACTCTCGCGGATATCACCCGAATCAATATCAAACGATACCACCCGCAAGCCTCGCTCACGCCACATCTTCTCGAGTGGTGCACCGACGAGCCTGCCGCGCCCGAGGATAGCGATGTTTTTGTCTGCCAGATCGATATTGTAGCCAGTCAGCAACCAGTCAATCGCCTCGGCCGTGGCGCTCGGAAACAGCGCGTGAGTCCCGAGACCATCGACATCTTTTGCTGGGTCGATATTGCTGACGACAGTAGTGGTGAGTGCGTCGTCCGACAGTGGCAGCTGCACGATAATACCATGTACCGACGCGTCCGAATTTGCCAGCTGCACCTGTGCTACCATGTCGTCCTCGGCGCACACGATGTGCTCCACCTCGATCGCGATATCCTCGGCATAGCGCTGTTTCATACGAATATATGTCGCGATGACCTCACTCGCTTGCTTGCTGCTAATGATACAGAGCTTCGGGAAAACCTTGTGCTCCTGACGCAAATTGCGCACCTGCCTGAGCTGTCGCTCCTTGATAAATCCTGCCAGTTCCGCACCATTGAGCTCCCTCGCCACTATAGTTTGTCCTTTCGATCATCGATAAATGCGCCCCATTGTCGTATCAACCTGAGGATCGTCTTGAGTGGTAGCTCAATCAGCATGTCGAGAATAGTCGAGACGATATTTACCTGACTGTACTTTTCGTTCATCCACTGCCCGACCACTACAAATGGCAGGTAGACGACATCACGCAGGAACGTCAGGCCATTGCTACTGCTGCGAACCAACTCGAGCTCGCGGATAAGCCGACTGAGGCGGAATCCGAGGAAGCTCGCCGCCGAGATAAAGATAAAGAATATCGCGATATGCACCAGCGAGAAGCCGAGCATGAGTAGACCCCAGAGCACGCCAGCAAACACCGCCAGGCTAAATATCACGTAGAGCACCGAAAACACCGGACCGTAGCGACGACCGGTAAGTTGCTTTTTGACCAGTGTCGTCTTGGTGCCGTAGAGCATAGCGTCGGCGCGGTCGACTAGTGCGGTGGTATTGGCAAAGCCAGGTAGCGTATGCGTCAGCCGCAGTGCCACCATGTAGAGCGGCGGAAAGAGGAGGTTGATGATGAGGGGCACCCAGATAATCTCGCCGTGCGCCCAGAAGTCATACGGCACTTCGATCGCGATACCGATGATAAATTTCGTGATGATGAGGAATATCACACTGCGGATGATAGCGCGATTGATGCGGCGGCCGATTTGCGCGTACTCTTTGTTGACTTGCTGCTCAAATTTCTCGAGAAATGTCTCGCGACGCGGCAGCCACTTGACGAACTCTTCGTGGTCATCCATCATGCGGCGCATGATACGCAGCGGCGCACCCTGACGGTCGACCACGCGGTACAGCTTGTCAGTCAGCGAAGCGGTGAGCAGATGATCGATACGGCGGTTGAAGGCTACATAACTATCGGGATTTTCGGGGGTGATTTGGTAGCGGCGCATGAGGGCCGTGCGGATGATTGCCGTGTTTGATTTGAGCAAGGCTTTGTGGATCGCCACAAATAGCGCAGCGCCGTATTCATCTGCCTCCGTCTTGCTCGAAGCGACACTTTCGTGTGGGACGATTGACTCAAGATACTCGTAGGCAAAGTTGATAAAGGCCGTGTCGCGCTGGTGCTGACTGATGACTGATTCGACCTGCGCCGAGAGCGTGTCGAGCACCCATTTGTTTGAAATATCAGGTGAAATACTGCGTTTTTTGAGGAGTCGCTCATAGAGACGGTAGTGACTGGTCGCGAGGTCAGAGATTGCTTCGAGCTGAAATTTGGCTAGACTATCGTTTGCTACATATCCCGCAAAGGTGAGTTCGATAGCCAGCTCATTGCCGCTGGTCCGCACGAGCGCTTCGTCGCGGGTGATAAAGAGTTGTTTGTAGAAACGGCGAATCGCATTTTGGAGCAGTAGATGCTCTTCGGTGTTTTCGGTGGCGTTGCGGAGCTGCTCGTAGGCGGCTGTCAGCGAGCCGCCTGCACCGACGACATTTACTTTTTCGCTATGCGAAATCTCCCGACGAAGCGCATCATCGGTCGCAGTCGCGTGCATCAGGTCCGCCACCAACCGTTGCCCAATTGCATTCAAGGCAGCCATACTTCGTTTATTATACTAGACGTGACTAGATTTGATAGTCAGATAGCTCATCGCACCTCAATATTTACAAAGCGCACGTAATCTGCTACTATTAGCTAGTTAAATTCGGGCCAGTAACTGAAGCTGGTTAGAGTGAGGACTGCCAGTGGCAGTCCGGAAACGGACTTTCCGATGAAAGCTGTGCTTTCAATCGCGAAATCCGGGGTGAGATGAGACAGTGGCTCATCGCAAGGACTCTCGACAGATTATCTACTTGTTGATAGTATGTCGAAGTCGGGACCGCAGAATGTGGTCGCGGGACGTGACCCTGCCTCTTCTCAACTCCGTTGAGTCATACGCACTTTTCTGTATAATAGTCCTACGTGGGCCAGTAGCTCAGCTGGTTAGAGCACCTGCCTCTTAAGCAGGGTGTCGAGAGTTCAAGTCTCTCCTGGCCCTCCAAATAAAAATACCCATCCTTGCGATGGATATTTTTATTTGGCAGTC
>CAZPEO010000032.1:0-6626 GCA_964585675.1 uncultured Candidatus Saccharibacteria bacterium
ACTATCTCTTTACTCAACAGAGTCTCGGACAGGCCAGCTGAGCTACTGGCCCATAAACTAAGTTATAGTAGCAGAAAGAGGTAATTCTGTAAATGGGTACGAACAAATCTAGAACAAATAGTACATATTTTGTCCCGATCGGGACAAAATATGTACTTTTCAGCCTAGGAGTACCTCTACACAAACCTGCGTATCATTAGTATACTATGCCTAGAATGACTGCGTTAAATACGTTAGGCCAACGTTTGGTGGCTGAGCTGGTGCATGCAAAACGTACTGATGATGCGATTCGTCGGGAGATATCTCAGAGCGAGAAAGTGAATGTTGTTGGGGCAGGGGGAGCACTGACAGCGGCCTATGAGCAGCTTCGCAATGCGGCCGAGAATACTGAGGAGCATTTGTTGCTCCAAAACGCTATTCGTCGGTTCTACAAGCAGGTATTTATCACCCGCGATGAGCGACTTGTGCATACGAGCGGTGCCGAGCTTGCCGTTGAGTTGACGCTGGCGGGCTATGTGCCAAATGACAGTCTTGCAAAGTTTCAAATCGAAAAGATCTCTCAATTTGCAACCGATCACTACCGCATCTACGAAAAACTCCTAAAAAAACGATCGATTTCAGCCGACTCCTCAAACAGATGGGTACTTGACACTCTCTCTGCTCACGTCGAGATGACAATCAACCACCATTTGCAAGACGCGGCGTTTGTGAGTGTGGCGTATGAGTATCTGCAGACAATCGCTCCACAAGATAGTGTCACGGACAGGGTTGAGGACAATGATCAGTACGGCGCTGCACTGTTTGTAGCGATTCACAAAGCACTGCTCAAGTCGAACACCGCGATCATCCGCACTTCTCTCATGGATCGATATGGGATAACTACAGCCGACTTGGACCGCTACGTCGCCTTCAACCAGCAGATCGACAGTCTTCTGTCAGCACCATTGACTGACAAACTCTATCGAGTAGTCGATCGACAGGGTGCACCGCTAAGGATTTTGCGCCACATGATAGAAGACCACGAAGAATGTGTCTCGTGGCTACCAAAACGCGAAACTTTTCTCGAAAAATTTGAACAGCAAGTCAACAGGGAGTACGCGCAGATCGGACAACGAATCAATAGAGCGATTGTACGAAGCGTGATGTTTCTTATCATTACGAAGTTTATCATTGGGATCGCGATAGAGGTGCCGTATGATTTTTGGGCGCACGGCGAGATTATTTGGGTGCCGCTGCTTGTCAACCTTGTGTTTCCACCACTTTATATGGTCGCCCTGCGCTTGACGCATTCACTACCGGGCTTCACCAACACAACAGCGCTTGTCGATCGTACCGACGCGATGCTCTATGGCACCAAAACAACTCTTGTAAAAAAACACACTACCAGCGGGCGATTTGGGCCTATTTTCTCAACGCTGTACGTGGTATTTAGTTTGGCGGTGTTCGGCGGAGTCTTGTGGCTGCTGCTGATGCTCGGGTTTTCACTTGTTCATATCGGTATATTCTTTATCTTTATCTCAGCGGCGAGCTTCCTCGGGTTTCGTCTGAGTAGACTGATCCGTGAGCTAGAGCTGGTGCGCACGAGTAGCAATGGTTTGACATTTCTGCGAGATGTAGTGTATTTGCCTTTTGTGGTGGTAGGGCAGTGGATGAGCGAGAAATACAGCCAGGTAAACATCGTCGCAACGGTGCTCGATATGTTGATCGAATTGCCGCTCAAGACTGTGCTGCGCTTGGTGCGTCAATGGGGTGCATTTATCGACGATCGAAAGGACAAACTCTAATGCGTGAGTTAAATGGTGCGGAACTTGCAGGGTTTATCAAGGAACGCCAGCTCAAGCAAGTGCGTAATTTGCGCCAAGCAGACGGCGTGGTCCCGAGACTACTCATCATCAAAAGCAACACTGCCAATCCGGTGATAGATACCTTTGTGCGCATGAAACAGCGGTATGCAGAAGATGTTTTTATCGAAGTACAGATAGAGAGTCTTGAGGAAACCGCGATGAGCCCGAGGATCAATCAAGCAAATCTTGACCCTGAGATACATGGGATTATTGTACAGCTGCCCCTGTCAGATAGTAGCGCAACTGACGCTATCCTTGCGACGATCACCCCGGCTAAAGATGTCGATGGGCTAGGTGAAACAGCTGAGTTTCCGAGCGCAACCGCCGAAGCGATTGACTGGCTGCTTGCGGGGTATAATGTCGAGCTCAGCGGCAAACGTATCGCACTGCTTGGTCAGGGGCGGCTGGTGGGGAAGCCGCTTGCGTCTATGTGGCGGGACAGGCAGTACACGGTGGCGGTTTTCGACGTGGATTCGGGCGATATTCGCGAAAGTGTGCGAAGTAGTGATGTTATCGTCACAGCGACAGGTGTTCCAGGGAGACTGACGAGTGCGGATGTTGGAGAAGGTGCAGTTGTGGTAGACGCGGGCACTGCCAGCGAAAATGGAGTGTTGGTGGGGGACGCCAGTGAGGACTTGCGCATGCGAGATGATATCACTATCACACCACTTCGAGGCGGTGTCGGTCCACTGACGATCGCAGTGCTTTTTGACCATGTGATCCAATCGGCACTGAGATCAGTCGGCAAGCTCTAGTGTTTGTGCCAAATCCAATGCAAAAGCACTAGTTTTTGATGTCGTAGCTATAAAGATATGATGATAACACGCATGCTACTGCGTGGCGAGTGCTTCTTTGACACGAGCAACGACTTGGCTCGGCGTCAACTCTGCCTTCACGATATAACTATGAATCCCAAGGTCACGCAGTTCCTTTGGGGCTTCTTCGATGCCAAGATTCGTCAAAATAATAACCGGTGTATCTGCACCCCACGAGCTCTTGCGAATGTGGCTGAGTGCCGTCGCGCCATCCATATGCGGCATCTGGAGGTCGAGCAATATGATATCTGGCTTTATCTTCTGAGCCATCGCGACACCAAGTGCGCCGTCGCTCGCCGTTGATACATCGAACCCAGCCGCTTCAAACTTCATGCGATACATTTGATTAATTACGGCGTCGTCTTCGATGATGGCGATTTTAGTCATAGCTTCAGTATACTATAGGACTCATCATATAAAATATAGTGACAAATCATCTAAAAAGTAGTATAATTAAACGTACTATTTGTGTAATATAACAAAGGTGAGAAAAGTTAATGTCTGTTGATGTATCAAATTTTAGATGGCCAGGTATTCATGACAATGTGCGCAGTGAAGTCGAAAGACTTGCATCAGAAGGTGTCAATGCTAGAATTGTAAGCCCTAGTCTCGAAGGTCATTATTTTTTAGATCGTGATCGACAGGCTCAAGTTGAATATGCAATAGGCGAATGGTCTAAGACGAAAGGATTTTCGGAGCAACTTTTTTCTGAGCTCTCGCCAGGCGCGAGGGCATGGGCTGGGCTATCTAAAAGAGCGATCGCCCTACATGCTTTTTACAATACAGGTGAAATTGATGCCCCTGCTGACGGGATTGACTTTGAATGCCTTGATTGGCCGCTGTTTGATGGACGTTCGGCTAGAGAGCTCACTATTGCAGATAGCAGTAGTGAAGAGAGTGCGATGAGGATATTAAAAAAATACGAAGATTTTTTTGCAGGCCACAGCTTACGAACTGGTCAGGACCGATACGGTGTAACGGCTCATGACTATATCGCAGGATCGCTAGATCGAATCGCTGATATTACAAGAGCCAATGTAGTAACGGATATTATCGTTAAGCATGCCGTAGAGAATAAACGCCAGAATTTAGACAGCGGAGTTGTAATTGCTAGTTTAGGAAGCGGTCTCGCTGAGCCCGACATGTGGGCTGCCAAGAAGTTGATTGATAACGGAATAAGCGTCGAACAGTTGCTTGAATTTGACAACGACCCAATCGCAATGGCAGCAGCACTGAGTAGGGCAAAGGCTCACGGGTTGGAAGACTTTGTGGCACGACATAGGAAGAATTTTCTAAAAAAGCCAATTGGAAACTATGTTGAACCAGGCAGTGTAGATTACGCTAATCTTGTAGGCCTTATTGAATATATACCAAGAAATGTTGCTGGTTATAAAATGGCTGCTAATCTGTTACGTCAAGTTGCTCAGATTATGCGCCCTGGTGGATTAATAATTTTTGGTAATATGGTGGAGGATCGTGCTCAGCAGGAATGGTTCGAAGGAATCTGGCCTACTTTGCATCAGAGAACTATATCTGAAGTGCTATCTATCATCGACGAAGCTGGCTACAAACAAGAAGATGTTGCTGTAGAGATTACAGAGGGAGAAGGACTGTATGCGATTTATACTATACATATCCCTAAGACAGGTGAAATACCTGCCCCAATAGGCTTTGTTCAGGAGAAGCTAGGCAGATTTGTCACACGAAATATGCCCGAGTACTAGTGCTTTAGCAACATCAACTGTATACTTTGATTAGAACATTATGTTGAATGGGTGGTCAGTAGGGTTAGGTTTGATTGCGGCTTTAGCGTTAGCTCTAGGCTTTCTTGTAGGCGCGCGCGATTGGCGAAGGCCCGTCAACCTTACTTTTATGCTTCTTTCGGCATCTGTGAGCCTGTGGGTATTAGGCATAGCCGGGTTCCTTAGTGCAACTTCAGATTCATCTGCGTACTTTTTCGCCAAGTTATTCTACGTTGCTCCACTCCTAATTGTGCTAATGCTTGTGTACTTCTCATACCTGTTCCCTGCAAAAACCACTTTACCATTGAGCATCTGGCTTCCTCCGTTAATTCCAACGGGTGTTCTAACGGTGCTAATATGCCTAGTGCCGAATTTTATTACAGCTACCATCGAGCGAGCATCATGGGGTAATAAGGTTGAGGTCAACCAAGAGCACTACTTGATGTATGCAATCATAATCATCACATTCTTTGTTTTATCATTTTATTTGATTTACACACGAACAAAAACTTTGAAAGGTCTATATAGAGAGCAAGCAAGATGGTTCTTGGTTGCAGGTATAATGTCCGCCTCGGTAGGGGGGTGGTTTAACATTGTTTTAGCTCATTGGGTAGGTGATTATCGTTTTGTATGGGCTGGGCCTCTGGCCACAACTCTATATATCGTAGCTAGTTCAATTAGTATCGTCAGGCATAAGATGTTTGATATCAAGTTAGCTGCAGTACGCACATTAGCCTACTCAATGTCGGTGCTTGTTATGGCAAGTATTTATTTCATTTTTGCGTATTTAGTATCTGTGACGTTATTTAGTGGCACGGTTACGACTGGAGTTAGCTTTAGTCCGATAAATGTTGCGCTTGCGCTCATTCTTGCATTCATATTTCAACCTGTGAAACAGTTTTTTGATCGCGCAACTGATCAGCTTTTTTATCGTGATCGTTACGATGCAAACGAATTCATCACACGACTTGGGCGGGTGCTCACGAGCACAACGCGCCTGCATGATGTCATTGAGAAGGCTGGTCTCGAGATAGGTACAACGCTCAAGGCGGGTGGCAGTATGATTGTTGTTTATCGCGACAATCATCCGGATGCAGTGGCGAGTTGGCGTATGAAAAACCACTTTACCGATGAAGAGCACGAGTCTTTGAAATCGGCAGCCACACACTTTGGCGGCGGTTTGCTGTCGATAGAGAGCCTCGACCGACTGCGCACCCATGAAGCACGGCGACTCCACGCGCTGCTAGCCAAGCGGAATGTCGCGCTAGTGCTGCCACTGGCAACTGTTGATGAAACTATCGGTTACCTCTTACTCGAAGAGCAGATGGGTGGCGGCTATACGAAGCGCGACACAGAGGTGCTCGAAGCCATCGCTGATTCGCTGGTGATAGCGATCCAAAACGCACGTTCGGTACAAGTCGTGCGCGATCTCAATACTCATCTCGAGCAAAGGGTTAACAGCGCTACCAAAGAGCTTCGTGCGAGCAACAAGCGCCTCGTGGAGCTCGATGCCACAAAAGACGAATTCGTCAGTATGGCAAGCCACCAGTTGCGTACACCCCTGACAAGTATCAAGGGGTATCTCAGTATGGTGCTCGAGGGTGATGTGGGCAAGATTACACCAGAGCAGCGGAAGTTGCTCGGTGAAGCATTTACAAGTAGCGAGCGGATGGTGCATTTGATAGGTGATTTTTTGAACGTTTCTCGGCTCCAGACCGGAAAGTTTATGATCGAATACCGCGAGACTGATCTTGCACGGCTGGTTGAGCAAGAAGTAGAAGGGATTCGTCAGATCGCAGGTTCGCATGGCAAAAGTATTGTTTACCGCGCGCCGCGCGTTTTTCCGCGCCTATATATCGATGACAACAAGCTGCGCCAGGTGGTTATGAATTTTATTGACAACGCGATCTATTATTCGCCAGATAGTCATGCGCCTATTACTGTGCGATTAGCCCTCGAGGAAGGGTTTGCGGTAGTGACAGTCGCCGACAAGGGGATGGGGGTGCCAGCTGATGTCCAGAGGCAGCTTTTTACAAAGTTTTTCCGTGCCGAAAACGCTCGCCGTCAACGACCTGATGGCACAGGAATAGGACTCTACTTGGCAAAACGCGTGATCGATGGGCATGGAGGTAGGCTGATTTTTCAATCGACTGAAGGCAAGGGTAGCACATTTGGGTTTCGGCTGCCGATAAAAAAACTCAGCAAGCCACCAAAACCCGATAACA
>CAZPEO010000033.1:0-6471 GCA_964585675.1 uncultured Candidatus Saccharibacteria bacterium
TTCGATTGCAACACCCACTTTGTATGCCTCTTGGGTATTTTGCTTTCCCTGTGCGGTGAGACTGTTGTAGAGAGCTTGAAGTTCTTGGTTAACGAATACTCCTCGTTCACTCGAGCGTGGATCGGAGACACCGCGTGCGTTCATGAGCGCGAGGACTTGAGATTGATGCGATTACTCACTCTGAAGAATACTGCCAAATACACGTGCGCCGTAGATATCATACATCTGAGCATACACGTCGTGAGCCAGCTTTTCTTCTTCGATGAGGTAGAGCAATAGATCGTTTTGCGATACTTGTGTTTTGTTTGCAGTTTTCATGTCAGATGTTTCTTTTGGTGCACTGGCGCTCGAAGTATTTGATTTTGCTGTCGCCTGCTTGGCAGCGGGCTGCCGAAATACACTCGCACCCACCACGAAGCCTCCTATAATCACCAGTACCGCGAGTATCCCCAGCACACTACGGGTCGCTATTTTCGTACTTCTACCGCTCTTTTGGACTTCTTTTTTCGTGTTAAACATGAAACGCTCCTTATTTTGTGGTGAGCTTCCCGCCGATTGACGTTACATCGGTGAAGCCACCAAGGCCTATAGCTGTAGCATAGCCGGCTTTGCTTAAGATTTGCTTAGGCTGTTTCGATCGAATGTATTAATAAATTCAAAAGAAGCAAAAAAGGGGCCCTGTTTAGCTAAATTTGCTGGGCAAAATTCTGGTCATCTTTTTAGTAACGATAGAGACTCCGAACTCTATTCACGTTACATCATTACTTACTAGACTTTTCATCAAATTAACTGTGGTTAAACATCGAAACTGACCGATGCGGATATCGGTCAGTTTCGATTGAGTCTACAAATTGGCTCTGGCAGCTGGGTCGCTGCACCTTGTTTCGCTCTTTCATTCGTTCACAAAAATATGTAAACACATTTTTGCCTCACTCATTACACCGAACCACTTTTGCCGAGGCAAAAGACCTGGTTATCGCGCCATGATTCCATAGCCATAAAAAAATGAGCCACGACGGACTCATCTTTTCATGGCTCCGGCAGCTGGGCTCGAACCAGCGACCTAATCGTTAACAGCGATCCGCTCTACCACTGAGCTATGCCGGAATAAAATGTAAGGTGCTTCTGCGTGCCGAGACACGCAGATACAAATAGTATTTTACCGCAGATGACCAGAGGTGTAAAGCCTCTTTGCGGGGCACTCCTCTACTGCGCACGAAGACCATCGATTTGCTTTGCGAGTTCGGCAATCGTCGCCCAACTACTGCTTTCTGTCATAACTACTAGCACATACGTGCCGGTGGGACTATACACAATCGCCGCATCATGCAACAGGCTATCCATGAACCCCACCTTGTTTGCCACACTGCCAGCAGCTCCCAACGGAATGCCTTTGCGATAGACATTCGCGTTCATCGCAGCTATCAGTCGTTCGCGGCCTATAGGACTAACGTTCTGACCACTCTGAACCATACCGAGGAACAACGCCAGGTCATTGCTCGTCGTAAACGGCCCGCCTGTCTCAGTAAAATTTGAGCCCTTGAGTCCGATCGCAGTTATTTCTTTGGTGAGTGCAGATGCGCCTTTTGTCATAGATCCGCCCCCAATCGCCGCCTGAAATCCCTCGGCACACGCATTGTCACTGAGGCTAATCATCTTGTTAAAACAAGGTGCGTCTACTTCCCAGCTGCGCGTACCGGCATCGATACGCTTCAGTACACTAAAGGCTACAAAGAGCTTGTAGGTGCTGGCGGTCACGTATTTTTTGTCACCGTTGACGTTCGCGCGACGTTTTCTGCCGTCAAGCTCTACCAAAGTGATACCAAACGTGCCAGAATGATCTTTTGCATAATTTGCGAGGAGTGCCGAAAGCCCCGCATCGGAAGCGCTATACGTACGGGTATACTGTTCGGTTGGTGGTACGCTCACAGTTACAGCAGTTGCGGTGTCAGCGACACCAAGCACGACTTGCTGAATACTTTTTGTGGTCTGTACGACATCGAGCGCCTGTCCGTTTGCTCCGTTCACCCGCGACTGCTCAGTAAAGTCGATAGTGGTGATATACGAAACTCCTGGTGAGATCACAACCTTTGGCCCGATCGTTTGCAAAAGATAATCAGTAGCACGCTCGCTCTGAACTGTCGCCTCTAGCGCATCTCCCTTTACTTCAGTGTCAATCCACTTCACTACTTCGGCACCAGGAATCGTCAACTGAGACGAACCAGCTCCTACTAGTATTCCATTTTTTAGTCGAGTATTGAGCTCTTCAGCATATGCCTTGGCGATAGCATCGGTAATATTCGGGGGAATTTGCTTTTGCGACACTCGTAGCGACGTCGGTGTTTGAAGCGTTGGTCTCATACTCTTTAGCTCTTTCATCACACTCGATCGATCACATTCTCCGCCGTTCGCCGCTGGAACCACGACCAATTTTGTATCAACGGCTCTAAGCGATGCATTGACTGGCTTTTTTGCACACTCCTTCATGAGTGAGGTGTCGACAAATGTCTCAAACTCTTTTTCAAACTGAGGTTCAGGCGCACCACCAGCTCCCATCTGGGCCCAAAAAAGTGACGTTGGAATCAGTCGTTGCCATACTGCATAATTTGCCCGCTCAACAAGTGCAGCAGTGTCGACACGGACATGGCTTCTTTCAAGTGTTGTGTTGAAAAGCGGCGTAGTGTCGTTGCCCATATATACTGCTACGGTGTGCTGGCTGTATGCGCGGTTAAGCAGCTGCACCGCCTCTTGTTTGCTCATCATCCCGACTCGTTGCCCATCGATTTTGGCAAACGGCAAAAGTCTATCGCCAGGATATAGCAGCTGCACAAGCATTAGCGCGCCAAGCAGGGTTACCCCACCCAAACGAAATACCATGCGCCAGTTCGCTTTGCGGACACGATGCGCAATGGTTTGTGTATACTTATGCATGCATTTTATTATACTATCGTTCGCTTGTCGGCGCTGTCATAGCCAAGAATCCGCAGCGCCTCACGCAGTGTCTCGATCTGTTTGGTGTACTTGTTGTTATCGATGCCGCGCAGTTCTTCAATCTTCGCCAGCAGCACTTGCTCGGCAGAATTTGCGATCGTGCCGATGTGCGCAGTGGTTTCGGCATTTGAGCCGACCACTTCGAGTGTACGAGCCGAATTATCTTTCTTGACGAGCCATCCACGCGCGATCAATCCATCGACATGTGTGGCAACCGTCGAAACGCTTTTGTAGTCAAGTGCCCGCATAATTTCTCGGTAGCTTGGCCCATACCCATTGCCTTTTATGAACCCATCGATAAAACTCAGGAGCTCACGCTGCTTTTTTGTTGGTCGTTGTTCCACGCTTTTTTCCTTTCGTAGTTACTTGCAAAGCTAAGGCTGTAGCCGCTAGCCCCCACCAAATCATTGACACCGGGTCGTCTACCAATACTGGCCACGTAAAACTAATTGCCATCAAGCCCACGCCGCTTGCGAGCATCGTATTCGTCAGCCAGTGGCCCCTATTCTTCCATAGTCGCCATAGCACCCATACCCAGATGGCCATGAATAACACCAATCCCAACCAACCGACTTCGTGCGCCACCATGAGGTATTGATTTTCAATAATGAACGGCTTGTCGGTCGCGAGGGAAGCCGACCCTGTCGATCCGACTCCCGCTCCAAATGGCTGTTGGAGCATACGATCTACACCTAGCATGAGCGAGTCTTTGTGGCCCTGATCAGAGGTATACGCCGCACCCGTGGTTGGATTGTCGTGAAGGACAAGGTTTTTGAATTCATCAGTGTCGCGCACCGCATAACCTACCAAGCTAATCGACGCGATGAGCAACACGCCTGCCACGATCTGCCGCACCCCGAAATTGCGACCATATCGCACTACGACTAGTACACCTAGACCAGCAGCAAACCCCAGCCAAGCACTCCTTGAATAGCTCGCCCATAGCGCAACAACTCCACCAGCGGCCAAAAAACCAGGCAGTGCCCACTCGGAACTCTTTCGAAGCGCGCGACCTGTTGCCACACCATATGCAACCACACCGAGCAGCACCATCATGGCATAAGCACCGAGCGGATTTGGCCCGCGCATCGTACTGTTCAGGCGCACGTAATCAGGGTTTTCATCGAGCAAAATGTATGGTTTGATGGTCACGTCGCTATAGCCAATATATTTGAGCACGTCATGAGGAGCAAACAGCTGCAAAAGCACCACCCCGACCACAACGCTTGCCCCCAACACTCCGACACGTAAAAAAGACTGACGGTACGAAGGATATAGCCGCAAAAAGATGTATACCGTTGCAAAATATACAACATATCGTAGATCAATCATGAGACCGACAAGTATCGCATAGAGAGAGGGTGGACTCGCCAGTATGCTCACCGCATGCAGCAGCACGTACCCCCCGATAACCCACAACACCCTATCGTTACTCAGGACTCGATACTTGCTTTGACGAGCAGTATCAAAAAGCATGAGCAATCCTGCGATCACCAGCAGTACCTCTTTCCATGCTTTGACGCCCACGGGTGCGCCTTGAGATACCAGCCATACCGTGATTGGCGCATGGAGCACTAGACCTGCCAGCACAAACAGCAAGATCCATGCGATATTATCAGCGAGCTTCAGACGTCTCATAGCTCTTATTGTAACGAAAAATGGTATAATACCACTACTAAATATGCCGTCTAAAAATACCAAGCTCTACAGTCTTATTCTCATGGCAGCAGACGTGCTCGTGCTAGCGACTGTTTTTTTCGTAGCCTACTATGTGCGTACACAGCTCGATCATCGCACCTTGCTGCATACTGTCTACACTTGGGAGTACGTCGGTGGTTTTCTGGTTATCGCGCCGATGTGGCTCCTCATCTTTGCTTCTCTTGGTCTCTATAGCAGCAGTGTCTATGGCAGGCGACTTGTCGAGTGGAGCCGCATCATACTAGGTAGTTTCTTGGGGGTACTGCTCGTAATTGGTTGGGAATACGCCACCAATGTGCATATTTTTCCCGCTCGCCTCGTTGCGCTCTACGTCCTCTTTGGCTCAACCATCGCGCTACTACTGGTGCGAGAAATCATTCGTGACATACGCAACGAACTCTATCGCTACGGACGTGGTGTTAGCCGTGTGCTAGTCATCGGCAACTCTCCGGCCACGACTGATATTCTGACAGAGTTGGCACACACACATAAGTCCGGCTACCAAGTCGTGGCATTCGCAGGACCAGCCAGACTTCTCCCTCCCCATCTAGGCGTCGTTCACTATGCGCGCATCGAGGAAGCGTTAAAACACATCGTCTCACAGCGCGTCACGACTATTATTCAGACGGATCTTTACGATAGTGAAGACCGCAATCATATGATTTTGGGTGCAGCGCAAACAAACCACATACAATACAATTTCATTCCTGGTGAGCCCGAGTTTTATACTGGCAAAAATACTGTCGATGTCTTTCTTGGTTACCCGATGATCACTGTCAGCCAAACGCCACTTATCGGCTGGGGGGCTGTCGTCAAACGTATCTTTGACTTTGCCTGTTCACTGCTGCTTATCGCAGTGCTAGGACCGCTATTGGTATTTATAGCTGTGTTGCAAAAACTCCTTGCTCCTGGACCGATTCTATATAAGTCAAAGCGCCTCAGTCAATTTAGCAAGCCCATTACACTCTACAAATTCCGCACCATGGGCGCGCAGTACGGCAAAAAAGATGCCGCGGACGAGTTCGAAGAAATGAGCCGACCCGACCTCGCAGCCGAATACCGCAAGAACCGCAAAGTCGCTGACGATCCTCGCATTACCAAATTTGGTAAGTTCCTACGCGAAACATCAATAGATGAGTTGCCGCAGATTTTTAACGTCATCAAAGGCGATCTGAGTCTTGTCGGCCCTCGCCCTATCTTGCCCCAAGAGGTCAACTTCAATCGTAGCCGCACAGCACTTCTCCACAGCGTGAAATCCGGTGTTACTGGCCTCTGGCAAGTCTCGGGGCGGAGTGAGCTTAGCTTTGAAGAGCGCATCGAACTCGAGCTCTATTACGCCCAAAACTGGAGCTTCTGGCTGGACCTGCGCATCCTTTTCAAAACTATCGGTGTCGTGCTACGAAAAACAGGAGCGAAGTAACTACTAACCTGAAAGTACTCAAGTTTTACGGTCAACTAGTGAGGGTCCTCTATTTATTGTCATTAGCTGGCGCGTGATTCAGCATGAAAGTCAAACATGCATTGCTAATGAGTCCTGCCTATTTTAGTTTCGCATCATTTTTGTGTAATTTATATGACTCAGACATGGGGCTGGGCGATACTCTATCGTTTAGTGCATCTTGCTCAGTACAGTAAAAAGTAGTTGTCCAAACATACGGTGGACTATAGTAGCGAAAATCTGAAGGAGCAAGGTAGCCTTCTTTCCATATCCCTCCAAATTTAGGAAACGGATCACGTGTATAGCTAATTGGCAGCTGCCCCCCGCACCGCACAAAATAATAC
>CAZPEO010000034.1:0-6436 GCA_964585675.1 uncultured Candidatus Saccharibacteria bacterium
TCACCACATCCGCATATATTAGTAGGTACATCATAGTTTATCGTCGTCTCGGACATACTGCGAGGGACACGTAACGTGTATACGATCATTTACGTTTCACGCAGTCACCACATCTGGACATATATCTCTGAAAGGCGCTGAGATAGCTCACGGTCGCGTGGGGTCTCCCATTACAGCTGCACAACACTGACTCCTTCGGTGTCAGTAAAATTATAACAGAGATGAAATAATAATGAAATACGCCGATGCTTATGCTAAAATAGTCACAAAGAATAAATACTGGGGGACAGATGAACAAGGTTGCAACCTATCTGCGGGGACATGTGTCAGGCGAAGTGAGTACCCGCGACGACGTGCGCGAAGCGATGAGTGCCGACGGTGGTATTTTGAAATTAATGCCCGATATGGTGATTTATCCGCGCCACACCAATGATGTCCGTAAAGTCGCACGGTTTAGCTGGCAATTGGCCGAAAAGGGTCATGTGTTGCCGATCACAGTAAGAGGTGCTGGGACGGATGCGACGGGCGCAGCGATCGGCAAAGGTGTTTCACTGGTGATGACTGCACACATGAATCGGATTTTTGAACATGATGCCAAACAGAAACTTACTCGACTACAGCCTGGCGTGACTGTGGGAGCGCTAGAATCGATGTTGGCGTGCCATGGCGCGAGCGTTATGGCGCTTGCAGGTTCACATCCTTATGGAACAGTAGGCGGAGCGATCGCTTCTGCGGTGTCTGGGCGCTTAGCGGGCAAGTACAAAACAATCGAGCCAGCAATCGATCAGCTAGAGGTGGTGCTGGCAAACGGTGACGTTTTGCAGACGAAGCGACTCAGCAAGCGAGAACTCAACAAAATGAAAGGTGTCCAAGGGTTTGTTGGCGATATCTACCGGGGAATCGATAGGATCATCGAAGAATACGCTGAAGTGCTCGACGGGCTGCGGTCAAACGACGCTACAGGCTACAATACGATTGCAGATGTCAAACAAAAAGACGGGAGCTTTGACCTCACTCCTCTATTTGTTGGGAGCCAAGGGACACTGGGGATCATCACTGAGATGATACTGCGGTCAGAGTTTCGCAGCCTGCGAACTGCGATTGTCTCGCTTGTGTTTGACAGTAGCGAGAAAGCGCGAGATGCGCTTGATGATATCTGTAAGCTCAACCCGGCATTTGTGGAGTATTTTGATGCCGAACTCTTTGAGACCGCGGCGGCATGTGGGCGCGAGTATGGGTTTTATAAGACTGCGGCGCAGGAATTCACACCAGCTTCTGTGGTACTGGTCGGCTTTGACGATTTTAGCGATAGGCAGCGTGCCAAATACCTGAAAAAAATCCAGCGGCTGTTTGCGAAGACTCCGGGTGTCGTAACAGACTCGCGAGACGGCGAAGCGGCTGAAGATATGCTGGCGGCGTTATCAGTAGCACATTATACTCGCTGGCCAGACAAAAAAGGCGAGTCCTCACCAGATGTGTTCGGCGGGTTTTATGTACCGACAGATCGCCTCGAAGATTTTGTCAAAGCTCTCACGGCGCTGTCACACAAAGAACATCTCTCCTTGCCGCTTTCTGGCCATGCATATACCAACATCTATAGCGTGCATCCGGTGTTTTCTCTGAGTAAAGTCGGCGACAAGCAAAAGATTTTCAAACTCATGGGTGAAATCACTGAGCTCGTACATAGCCATGGTGGAACGATGATCGCCGAAGGAGCCGAGGGTCGGCTCAAAGCTAAGTTTGTATATGATCAGCTCGACGAAAAAACAGTCGCCATGTACGAAGAAGTGCGCAACGTCTGTGACCCGCAGGGCACGCTCAATCCTGGCGTCAAACAAGTCAACGATCTCCGTACGATGGCGGGCATGCTGCATGACCAGCATGAGGTCGCGGGTAGTGCGAGGTTTGGGCTGTAGAGTCATTTGATAGATCGAATTAGCTTAGGCTAATGACATAACCGACTACAGCAGCCGGTTTCATTGTTGGTGGAATTTTATATTTTCGTGCGAACCCAGTTTCGGCGCAGCTGTGAGTGAGCCCCGCCGCCTAACGGGTGCAAGCACCCGTTAGGCGGCAATTTCCGTTCTTTTCCCAAAATGGTGCGGATAAGAGGACTTGGCACAGCAGCTTTAGATGCGGAGGAGCGTTAGCGACCTCCACTAAATCTGCATGCAGATTTGCGCGCTGGAGGTTCATATTAATATGTGTAAAATTAAATCGACGAACTAATACTCGTCGATTTAGGTTGGTGCGGATAAGAGGACTTGAACCTCCACGTACTTCTCGTACACTAGCACCTGAAGCTAGCGCGTCTACCAATTCCGCCATATCCGCATAAAATATAAGTTACAAACTAATTTGATGTTACTTCATTATTATACAACGCGCTAGCGCGTCTACGATTAACTCACGTTTCACGCAGCCGCCATATCCGCATAAAATATAAGTTACAAACTAATTTGATGTTACTTCATTATTATACAACGCGCTAGCGCGTCTACGATTAACTCACGTTTCACGCAGCCGCCATATCCGCATAAAATATAAGTTACAAACTAATTTTATGTTACTTTATTATTATTCAACGCTTTGCACGTCTACGGTTAACTTACGTTCCACATGTAATCGCTATATATGCATAATTACAGGTTGCACCCTAACTTTATGTTGCATCATTATCCAACGCGCTACGCGTCTACGGTTAACTTACGTTTCACGCAGCCGCCATATAAACACAGATAGGTGTTACTCATAATTCTACACTACCTGACTCGGCATATGACGTGCTACGCGTCTTATTGATCGTGCTTCGTTCAGTCGGCACTCCGCAAGGGTATGAAGCGTCTTTATGCTTTTAGATCATCTCACACCTTGGAGACGCTGGGCGTCTAGAGGATTTCTCGCGCCTACACTAAAAAATGGCTAGGAGTATCCTTAAAATTACGAAAAATGGTAGTGACGGTAAAGTATAGACAAAACAAAATAAAAGTGCTATGATATTACTACGATTTTGAAACCAGCGAAATCGTCTGCCCAGTCTGACCTACCCTCGCACAAATGCGAGAGAATGGAAGTGGATTTCGTGTCCAGTCAGCAAACGAGGTTTGAAGGCAAAACCAAAACAATGATCGCAGAAGCGATTCATGCCGCCAAGAAGCGCGCGTTCGAGTACGACGGCAAAAAGATGACATACCACGACCTCTCGACATGCATGAAACGCATCGTCGACAAGATGTACCGGAGTGTTGAGCGCGCGGTCGGCTCGGGCATGACGGTGCGCGATGCCATCAGCTTCAGCGTCGCCTCGGTTCGAAGCGAGTTCGACGTGTACTCGCTCGCCTCGCGTCAGCAAGCGGAGGACATCGTGCGACAGACGCTGAACGGTGTGAGAGTCGAGAGGCTCTTGCGGGCAGCGCACAAACGCATGGTCCCCCGGGCTCCAAACACGCACAAGCGTGTCGGCCACAGGCATCTGATGCCTGTTCCGATGCGCTGATTAGTACCAGAGTGGAGCGGTTGAGGTAGCTAGTGCCTCCCGCTCCACTCTGGGGCATAACCCCTCATGAGGGGTATTTTTGTTATGATAGTAACTATGCATGATACGCGTAACGTCACCGATGAACTAAAAGGTATGCCGCATGAGCAGATCGTGACTAAGCTAGACGAGCGCGGTGTAGAGCTCGAAATCGCAATAGAAAATCTTGAGCGTGATTTTAACATGGGGACGATTGTGCGCAGCGCCAATGCATTTGGTGTGCGCACCGTTCATGTCATCGGCCGCAAGCAGTGGAACAAACGGGGTGCGATGATGACCGATAAATATTTGACGGTTGTATACCATAGTTCGGTTGATGATTTCATGGAAACAATAGTTGGCAAAGAGCTAATTGCGATAGATAATGTGACTGGCTCGGAGCCGCTTGCACGAGTGACTCTGTCAAAAAACGCGGTGCTGATCTTTGGTGCTGAAGGGCCGGGTATTTCAGCTGAATTTCTCGCGCGAGCCAGCCAGACGATTGCGATCGAGCAGCTGGGCAGTACGCGGAGCCTCAATGTTGGTGTGGCGGCAGGAATTGCGATGTATGCGTGGCTACAACAACATCATTTGTAACGCTTATCCTTGCGTTTGACTAGTGTTTATGCGTAAATATAGACAGCATGAGCAAACTTTCTACAGAGCCTTACAAGGGTACGCGCGACTGGTATCCGCATGATATGCGCTTGCGGTCGTATATTTTTCAGACATGGCGCAACGTAGCAGAGGGTCATGGGTATGAGCTTTATGATGCGCCACTTATCGAACCGATCGAACTCTATATGGCAAAAAGTGGGCAGGAGCTGGTCAGTGAGCAGACATATACATTTGTTGACAGAGGTGATCGACAGATTGCGATTCGCCCAGAGTTGACTCCAAGCGTCAGCCGTATGATCGCGGCGCGCCAGCAAGAAATAGCTCTGCCCGCGCGGTGGTATAATATTGGTCAGTTTATGCGCTACGAGCGGCCGCAGCGAGGCCGAGAACGCGAGTTTTGGCAACTCAATTGCGATATTTTTGGAGCCGAAGGCGCGCAGCCAGAAGCAGAGATTATCGGTATGGGCTACGATATCCTTAAGGCATTTGGGGCTGAGGAGTCGATGTTTGCCATCAAGATCAACAACCGAAGGATCATCAACGTGATGATGGCGCATTACTTGGGGCTCGATGCAGTGCAGGCGCAGTTGATGATAAAGCTCTTTGATCGCAAGAACAAGATAGCGCCTGAAGTGTTTCGCGACCAAGCAATCGAGATATTCGGCCAAGAGGCTGCGCAAGAGGGTCTGCGCAAAGTCGCTGAACTTTTGGCTGCCCGCACGATGGCTGATTTGCCAGAGGTGATACGGGATAGCGACGCCGTGCGTGAAGTCCAAGAGCTATTTACATATCTCGAGCATGCAGGGATAAAAAACGCCATGTTCGACATCACGCTTATGCGAGGGCTCGACTATTATACCGGCACGGTATTTGAATTTTACGACACACACCCTGAGAATAGTCGAGCGTTGTTTGGCGGCGGCCGCTATGATGGTTTGGTGGGACTGTTTGGTGCAGAGCCTATGAGCGCGGTCGGGTTTGCGCCTGGGCTCAGCATGACCGAGCTGTTTCTTCAGACGCATGAGCTACTGCCAGAATTTTGTTCTACAACAGATATCTACGCAGTCGTCATCGGTGACGTGCTGCGACCTGCGATCAAACTTGCCCGACAACTACGCGACGAAGGTGTCAATGTCGAGCTAGATATGACTGGCCGAAAGCTCGATAAGCAGCTGAAAACCGCAGTCAAAAAATCAATTACTCACGTGATGTTTGTCGGCGAAGAGGAGCTCAAATCGGAGGTGTACTCGCTTAAAAACCTCCGAACAGGCGACGAGCAGAAACTGAGCCTGGAGCGAATCGTGACGACAGTTATGGACTACAGACATGCTCGAGGCTCATCAGACAAAGAATTCGACACGCTTGTCTAGGAGTTCGGCCACGGGCTCGGCACCTGGCATCTGTGCTCTCACTGACACTCGGTCAGCCTTGAATGTCCAGTGATTCTAGTAACTCTGGCAGTGAAAGTCTGAAACAGAATTCACCGTACGTAATTTGATAAGTATTTTAGTGTGACACGGTGGCATATGTTGGTTTGAGCCCATACTTCGAGATAAATCTGTAAATTTCCACAGTGTTGCCATGTGATTGTCTAGGATGTGGGCAGAAGGGTAAAATCTTTTGGTAATTTCATATAGTTTGCATGGTCGATAGCCACCCCGCCTAGTACTTCGTACAGTTTAGGTAATCGAGCAAGGAATTCTTGCTTTCGCTTTAGCCCATTTGTTGCTTGGAGCGTTTTCCTTGCATAGTTTTTTGCGTCTAACGCGATGGAGCTCATGGCTATGTTTTCTTTTGGGGTGTGGGCGATATAGAGCAGTAAATTTTCTATAGGCAATATAAAGAAGTTAGCTATTTGCGACGTGCTCTCTAGAGGTATTTCGGAGCCATGTGTTATCAGTCCGACTTCGACAAGGGCATTAATCTTGGCCCGCACCCCTTCAGGCGCCAAGCTAATTGCCGCAGGAAAAGCATTCACTATCTTAACACCGTCAAGCCCAAGCGCCGCGAAGTTCTCCATCTTGGCCCGCACCCCTTCAGGCGCCAAGCTAATTGCCGCAGGAAAAGCATTGACTATCTTAACACCGTCAAGCCCAAGCGCCGCGAAGTTCTCCATCTTGGCCCGTACCCCCTCAGGCGCATAGCTAATTGCTGTAGGAAAAGTAAGTAAGATCTTGAGACCGTCGAGGCCGCAACTTTGCAAATAAGACTGCGTCCGAATAAATGTAGCTATAGGTATAAGTCGTACATTGCTTGCTTTAAGGTCATCGTAGCTTGCTGCTAACGGATACGAGGGGTCGTCCC
>CAZPEO010000035.1:0-6397 GCA_964585675.1 uncultured Candidatus Saccharibacteria bacterium
CCGCTTTGTTTAACTTTGTTATTCAAGGTCATGTAAGTGCCCCCTAGTTATTTTGTTACTTATAAATGTATGATAGCAAATCGCTTATGCTAGTGCAAGAGGAATTGTCATTGCTCTGCATAGAAGCTAACATTTTCTAAGGATAGAAGGGTATTTGACACATTATTTGAATAGAGTTTGATCTCTCCATTTGGTAGTATGTCTAGACGTACGTTTGTCTCCTGATTGCTAGTGTTTTTTCCAACGACCCGAAAGGCTTGCTGTTTGGAGGGTCTAAAATTGGTTGGTAGAGTCGCAACCGTACTTCCATAAGCCGATGTGCCATTTTTTATAGCTCCACGCAAGGTGACAATATAGTCGGCTGGTTTAGAGTACTGTGCAGGAGCAGCACTCCAATAGGTCACCGTGTCGTAATTTACCCATCCTGAAGATAGCGGAAGAGCGTACTGTGGAGTAGTTGATGAATTACTAGGAAGCATAGCGGAAAGAGTTGCCCACACGGGGAAGGCAAAAAACGCCGGGCCTACACCTCTAGTGAGTACACTACCCGATGTGGACATAAGGACACTCGACGTGTAGTTGGTTGTCATAAGCGAAGGAAGCAGACTCGAATAGGATGGACCATAGCTGGCTGCAGTTGTGAGTACGCTAGCGCCGTCGGTGACGACATCGCCACTACCTACTATGCCGTAAAGGTGTGTTCTGTCGTAGCTGTCTTTGAGATACTGTGTGTTTCCGAATGCTCCACCGTAGTGAACCCAGCCGTTTGGGTTAGTTGTCGGAGTTGCATTGATCCATGCGATTGGCGAGTCACTACTCATAAAACGTATATCAGATAGAGACACCCAGTTGACATTTCCTGTAGGCACAACGATCGTCACTCGACCGTCAGGATATATGTTGATCCTGCCCCTAACAGTAGTATTATTGAGACTAGCCCATACGGGAAAGGCATGTGCTTTATGTGGACGTAAATTGATGGGTAGAGTGAAGATGGTCTGATTTGCTACCGCCGATGGGTTTGTGGCCAGACCACGCACCATAACGATCCCTGATGTTGTTTTTGTGTAGGATGGGCATCCATACTGAGTTTCGTTCAAACTCTCACAGTACCATCCGTTTTCATAGTTTGCAGTAGTCCATAGGGGTGTTGTAAAGGAATAACTACCTGGCGGAGACTCTCCTGTATCGTTTTTGGCAGTAACACTAATAGATACGACATCGAGAGGTTTGGTCGTGATCTCGTACTGTGTATTGGTTGTTGTAGTATCTGTAGTTATGCCATTGATAGTGTAGGTGAGCGCGTAGTATGCCGCGTACGGGATACCGCTCCATCCAAACGTTGTCTTCGTAGGATTGTTGTAGTTGTTTAGTGTAGGATTAAGTACAGACACAACCGGTGCGGCAAGAGCGGCGTCGGTAGCCTCGTTGGTGCGTGTAGCGCGGAGAGTGCCGGAGTGTGTCACTACGCTGCCAGCGATAGATTGAGAAGTTTTGAGAAATATCTTAACATTTGTTGCAAGCAGGCTATTAGTCGTAGGTGACCCGTAGGCGGTGTAATAAGTAAGGGTAAGTTCACTCACATTATCTATCAGTCGTTCGTCTCTAGCTTTACAATCGTTTCCGCTAATAATTGGACAGCTGTCCCGCTGCCACGGCTCATTACATACAGAATTTGCATCAATACTAGGACTAACATTGAGATTTATTGTTGGTACAATTGTGCGGCGCCAGAGTGTCGTGACGTTATTCTCTGTTCGCAGGAAGTAGATCGTCCGAACAAACAGGGGTCTATTGAGATTTATATTCGGTGCACTACAAGCATTTGGCTGGTTTGCATAGTAGATGAGCGCACGACCACTGTCGTGGGGATTAGCCGTCGTAGCGGGTGAGTGAAGAATGAGCGTATCATTGGTTGTCCCGCTAGAGGTGATAAAGCCCGTCGTGTCACTCATTGAAGTCGGAGTGGCATTTTTGCCTTGGCCAGGCTGGACTGCGCTAAATGTACTGAGAAATGCCGAACTGAGACGGATATCTTTTTCGATGCGATCAAGCGCATCTTGGGTGGTGTAGGCAGTGGCCGCTCGCGTCTGAGAGATGATCGCGTCTCCTACCATAGAGATAGTCACCGATACGATGATACCAATTGAAAGAATCGCGATCGGTGCGACAACAAGCATCTCGACAAGCGTGAAGCCTGCGCTCAGACGGGGATAGCGATTAGTTGCCTGCAACAATCGCACGCGTGACACTCCTTGTCTCAGGGTTGTTATAGGTGACGGTGATACTTATCAAACTTAGATTTGGGTTACTCGTGGCGTACGGACAGGTAATGGTTTTTTGCGCGGTGGCACCAGTGATGATCGTTGGGTCAGCGATAGTAACAGTGGTTGGGCCAGAAGCAGCGCAGGGTGTCGTGACAGTTGTTTGCGCTTGGCGTAAGAGGTCGTAAGCGAGATTACTGGCATTGGCTCGTCGCTGGGCTGTCCCAGAGTTTGTGAGCGCCAGTGAATAGAGTTGGCTTCCTCCTGCGAGGATAAGCACTGCAACCACTATCGTGACGAGGAGCTCGACGACGGTAAATCCAGGATTGTTTCTGACCAATACCTTCATCATTGGTGTTTGCTCATTATTTTTTGTAGTTGTGCGTTAGATTCGGTCCGATAGTAGAGATTAAATCGCGTACATTTTTCGTTGTTGCACTGAGTACTGTTGCTCGTGAGTGGTTCATAGAGGTAGGTATCGATGGTTAATTGTGAGGCTAGATGCGTCGCGTTTTCGGGAGCAGCACTACAGGAGGGTGGTGTGCAGTAGAGTCGTAACGCTTGACCAGCTGGTTTGCCAGGTGCGGTTCGGATATCGAGCGAAACACCAGGGAGGACGTCGTCAATGTAGCCGCCTGTGATGACCGCAGGCACGAAATTATTCGCGCCCATATCTATGCCAAGCATATGCTGAAACTCAAACACTCCTGGGTAGCCCCCTGCAGTCGTGTAATTGCCGGGAGTTGAGGAGATTCTAGGATTGCCTTGGTTGTAACGGGCTTCAAGCCCTCTTGCAATAGCCTCGGCCGCTGCAGCACGTTTTTTGTCGCGTACTGAAACCTGTGAATTGGAGATATTGACCATGGCGAGCGTCAAGAGTACTGCCATAATCACCATGACGACTACGAGCTCTACAATAGTAAACCCTCTCACTGTGCGCATAGTATTAGCATAAGGTTTTTGGGTGTGTTGCGCAAGCGCCTCGTCCTGGCCGAGGATGTATTTACATCTCGAGCGGTTCTTGCGAGATTTCGATGCGGAATTTGTCGCGCACAGCAGTGATGATCTGCTGGCGAGCACTTGCAAGATCAGCGTGGCTAGCGGCAGATTCGTTGATAAGTACTAGAGCATTTTTGTCATGAACACGCATACCGCTGAGCAGTTCGCCTTTGAGGCCGGTCTGCTCGATCAGCCACCCGGTGGGGATTTTGTAGGTGCCGTCAGGCATATCGTAGGTGGGAACATCGGGGTAGTCTTTTTTGACATCGTTGAGCTGCCATTCTTCGACAATTGCGTTTTTGAAAAACGAGCCAGTATTTGGTCTGGTGGTTGGGTCTGGGAGTTTATCGGTTCTGATGGCTATGACGGCATCTCTAATTACTTGTGGCGTAAAGATGCTGATCGAATGACTATCGAGATAAGTTTGAACTGCCGCATAAAATGGTGGGCTGGGCATGGTTTTGTAGAGTTTGATGGTGATAGCCGTGACGATGTAACGCCCAATGGCTGTATCTCGAAAGATGCTGTTGCGATAGGAGAAATGGCAATCTGCATTGCTAAGGACGACAAATTGATGCGTCTGCGTATCGTAAGCCTCGAGTGAGACAAGTGTCTCGGAGATTTCTTGGCCATATGCACCGATGTTTTGGATCGGAGCTGCCCCTGCGGTACCAGGAATAGCCGACAATGCTTCAATACCAGAGAGGCGCATATCGACTGTTCGTTTTACGACGCTGTCCCAGTTTTCACCGGCACCTATGCGAAATGTGGTGTCTGAGGGTGTTTCGGCAATTACTTCAAACCCGAGGATGCGGTTGCGCAGCACGATACCAGCGAAGCCTTCATCGTGGACGAGTGTGTTGCTGCCACCACCTAATACAAAGAGAGGGAGCTGTTGAGACTGTGCGTTGGCGACGATTTCAGGCAGCTCGTCAGCAGAGTGGATGTCAGCCATAAAGCGTGCATTGCCACCCAGACGCATCGTCACAAAATTTTTAAGGGGGACATCGGTGTGGATAGTGAGGGCCATAGGATAATTATACCATTGTAATAATTTAGGGCAGGTGTGGGTGGTATTGTTTTTCTCACCTTAAAAGGGACACAAATAAGCTCTCTTACGTTCCTTGTCTCGCTCCATCACGCGTACGATTCGGCAGCTATAGCTGACGGTAGTCGTAAGTACGGATTGCTGCCATGTTACATCAAAAAAAGCAGCCTCATGGGAGGCTATTTTTTTTGGTACACCCGGTACGATTCGAACGTACGACCAATTGGTTCGAAGCCAACTACTCTAATCCACTGAGCTACGG
Organism: uncultured Candidatus Saccharibacteria bacterium; assembly: GCA_964585675.1. GTDB lineage: Bacteria > Patescibacteriota > Saccharimonadia > Saccharimonadales > Saccharimonadaceae > Saccharimonas. Next base: position 4,574 of record CAZPEO010000035.1, read on the forward strand.
GTGCATACCTCTGTTATGATAACATACACTGTTCGTACTCCGCTACCCTAGTCGACCAGTTCGACAAGGAGCTGTAACCCTATAGAGAGCAAGCTGAGCAAGAAATTAACGACGATAAATACCGCGGTAATAATCCAAGCAGTCTTTTTGTTTCGCTCGAACCCTTCCATAGGCACCCCGTTGCTCGATTTCATGTCTCCAGTGATAATCAGTATCTGATCAATTAACGCCCATAGACCTAGGCCGCCAAACGTCATAAGTTTCAAGATACCAAGGCCGGTATAACCAAGGTAAAATCGGTCGATACCAACATACCCTAGAAATAGACTCAACATAGAGGCGGTCATATAATCTTTTGGCTGTGACGGAGGGAGGGTTTGCATAGAAGGGGTAAGTGTTTGGGGAGGAGTTGTCATGCTAGTTGGTGTATCCTGATGAGTCATAAGCCCCTTGGTTCTTCCATGTCAGTACGCTATTTTCAAAAGCTACGGTGATTGTATCGTCATTTGACAGCGAGCTGAGTGAGTAACTGCAACGCTCGTATGTGCCAGCTTGGTCAGCACTTTTGGCGCACTCGCCTCGTCGGTAACCATTTTTTTCGAGGAGAGAGACGACATCTGTTTTCTTTGCGCCTATCGCGATATCCTCGTAGACATCAACACGAGCAGGTTTTTTTGTGCTGAAACTAAAGCTGGCTTTTGCGTCTGTTTTGAAGAAATCTGGGTGATCTTTCGCATACATCATGAGCGCGAAACCTGCGACAGCTAATAAAACGAGGCTAATCAGTGAAACACTCATGACTGTGACAACGCTGGCGACCATTGCTTTCTTGTCTTCTCGATAGCCAAGAAGCGGTTGTCGGTCGGGTGTAGTCAGCTTGCCAACAAGAATGAGGATACAGTCCACAATCGTCCAAATACCGAAGCCACCAAGTGTGAATAGCTTTAAGAGTCCAAGGCCTGTGTAGCCCAAGTAAAATCGATCAGCACCGAAACCGCCGACGAATAAGCTGAGCATCACCGCGGTGCTATAGCGTTTTTGCTGAGAAAATACAGGAGGAGCCGCTACAGGAGCTGGCTGGGTAGTTGCCGTCGCTGTGGCTGTGAGTACCGCAGACGGGGATGTTTTGAGAGGTTTTTTGTGGTGAGGTTTGGAGGTTTGAGTGTCTTCGTGCTTCATGAAGATACTATAGCATAAAACAGCCCTCGGTCTAATATGGGTAGATCGGGTTCAGTGATGTGACGCACTTCTAAAATACAATGACTATAGAGACTATCAGCTAACCCTCTTGTGTCTGGCTATTTTGTTACGGGTAAGATCGCACAAAATTTCGTCGTACGTCGCGGACTCTCGACAAGTTTGTCGTACAGATGCAGAGATGAAAGTCCTTGCTCCACGTAAAAACCCCACACGGGGTGGGGTGATTACGTGGAGGGCCAGGAGAGACTTGGTCACGCTAGCGCGACCCCGAAACTTCGCCTATGAAAGCCTGGCTTTCGAGGGAAGATTTCCTTGCGACGCAAAGACTTTTGCGTCTCACTCTCTCCACCCCTCGGGTGCCGAGAGTTTAAGTCTGCATGGTGCCATATATAAACCCCACGCAAGGTGGGGTTTATATATGGAGGGCCAGGAGAGACTTGAACTCTCGACACCCTGCTTAAGAGGCAGGTGCTCTAACCAGCTGAGCTACTGGCCCATAGATATACATGAAAGGTGCATGCTCGTTGTATGTCAGCTTCTCCTAGAGCAAAGGTCAGAGCACCTGGTGCACTATCTCTTTACTCAACAGAGTCTCGGACAGGCCAGCTGAGCTACTGGCCCATA
>CAZPEO010000036.1:0-6076 GCA_964585675.1 uncultured Candidatus Saccharibacteria bacterium
ATTTTTCTGCAAATAGTCTTGGTGATACTCTTCGGCAGGCCAAAATTTCACAAATGGCTCGAGGCTCGTCACTGGCTTGCTCGTATATATTCCCAACTCATCAATTCGCTGCATCGCTGCCTCTGCTTGCCGCTTTTGATCATCTGACGCATAAAATATTGCGCTTCGACAGCTTGTGCCGACATCATTGCCTTGTCGATTGAGCGTCGTAGGATCGTGAATACGAAAAAAGAAATCCAGCAGCGCGTCATAACTCGTCCGAGTCGGGTCGTACACGATTTTCAATGCCTCGGCATGCCCAGGATGATGCTCGTACGTAGGATTCTCATTCTGCCCACCCATGTAGCCAACCTCCGTATCGATAGCTCCAGGCAAACTCCGAAACAACTCTTCCATCCCCCAAAAACATCCACCAGCAACATACATTGTATCCATACCGTTAGTATATCGCTTCTTGATTCATCAGACGGTGAATCATTTCACATGTATTCGTATCGTCACGTGCTACACTTACTAGCATGCATATCAACCCTCATCTTACTGACGAGCAACGCGCTGTGTTGTTCGACCGCGCCACTGAGGCACCGTTTAGCGGCAAACTCCTTCATGTCACCGACGCCGGCGAGTATGCCTGCGCAAACTGCGGCAATAAACTATTTGATTCCAATGCAAAATACGACTCTGGCTGCGGCTGGCCGAGCTTCGACCGTAGCCTAAAAGGCAGCGTGAAATACATCAAAGATACATCGCACGGCATGGAACGCACCGAAGTTACATGCGCTAAATGCGGTGGGCACCTAGGGCATGTGTTTGATGACGGGCCAGAACAGACGACCGGCCAACGATATTGTATCAATTCACTCTCTCTGAGTTTTAAGAGCAAAGATTAAATACCTGTATCCTCTCAGTCTACGAGACTTGCGCCGTCGTATGCTTGGCGCTGGCTACTGCTGCTCCACTCGTTTCCGTATATCCTCGCCTGCTCCAATACCATGTCGGTAGCTATAGCTTGTTGGTCGGGTGGATAGCCATATTTCGCAAGCGTTTTCTTGACGTTAATACGCAATTTCGCCTGGACGCTTTTGCGCAGTTGCCAATCAACCGATGCATCACGGCGCACCTGCTCGACTAATATTTTGGCTATCTCTCTAAGCTGACCGTCATCCATAACATCTTTTGCAGAGCCATTTTCTACGAGCGCATCGTAGAACAACACTTCGTCTTCAGTCATGCCTTCTATCTGGCCATCTTCAACAGCTTGTCGCACATCGCGTCCGATAGCAATTAATTCTTCGATTATCTGCGCGGCTTCGATTGTCCCGTTACGGTATCGAGTCAGAGCGGCGTGAAGCAGCTCAGAAAACTTGGCATCTTTTACGGCATTGCGCGCAAACTTAACTTTTATTTCGTCATTTATGAGTTTTTGCAGCGCTTCCGCGGCGAGATTTTTGCGCTTCATATTGCGTATTTCAGCAAAGAATTCATCACTGAGCACCGATATCTCTGGCTTATCCAGCCCAGCAGCCGCAAATACATCGATCACACCAACCGGCGCTATAGCCTTGTCAACAATTTGTTTGAGCGCCGTACGGTACTCTCCATCACTCACCACATTACTACTACCAGAAACTTTATCGATTCTCGATTTTACCGCTTGGAAAAATGCCACCTGATCGCGTATTGCAAGCACTTCTGGCTGCGGCATTGCCAGGGCAAATGCTTTACTAAGCTCGAGAACATGCTGCCTCAATCGCTTTTCGCCATCGTCAATAGAAAGTATATACTCCTCAGCATCGAGCAATATTTGTAACTGCTCGTTTGTAGAGGCGCTAAAGTAGCGCATATAATCAAAGTGCCCAAACATATCTCGTACAATCTCATAGCGCATTTTCATCTGCGCTATCGCTTCAGCAATATCGAGCTGCGGCGCACCTTCACCACCGCTTCGAGTGTAGTCGGACATGGCATCACGCAGAGCACCCGCTACACCGAGGTAGTCGACGACAAGCCCACCGCTCTTTCCTGGAAACACCCGGTTCACTCGAGCGATTGCTTGCATGAGATTGTGACCTTTGAGCGGCTTATCAAGATACATGGTGTGCATATTTGGTACGTCAAACCCAGTCAGCCACATGTCACACACGATAACCATTTCTAGGGGGTCTTGTGGGTTTTTGATACGTTTTTCGATGGTTTTAACCCGATGCTTATTACGAATATGCGGCTGCAGGTGTTCCGCGTCACTAGCCGACCCAGTGATGATAACCTTTATCTTCCCGCTCGCATCGTCGTCGCCATGCCAATTCGGTCGATACGCAACGATTCTTTCGTACAAATCCACAGCAATATTGCGGCTCATCGTCACTATCATGCCCTTACCCTCAATTACTTCTTGGCGCTGTTCGAAATGCTGGATGATATCAAGCGCGATAGTATTGAGTCGCTCACCATTGCCCACGATAGCCTCTTTTTGGGCATATTCGGCTTTGAGCTTGTCTTGTCGGCTTAGTTCCTCGCCTTCAAGCAGCTCATCCACTTCCTTGTCGAGCCAGCGTCGAGTCTCTTCATCCATGTTGAGGTCTATGAGCCGGCTCTCGTAATATATCGGCACAGTTGCGCCATCCTCCACCGCTTGTTTCACATCATAGATATCGACATAATCACCAAAAACAGCAGGGGTAGATCTGTCATCAGATTCGATGGGCGTGCCCGTAAAACCGATATAGCTAGCGTTTGGCAAGGCATCGCGCATGTATTTGGCGTAGCCGTACACGAGGTGCGCGTCGTCACGCACGCGAGCTTTTAGCCCATATTGGCTACGGTGCGCTTCATCGGCCATGACGATCACATTGCGACGATCGGTCAAAACCGGCAACGTGTCTTCGCTCTCTTCAGGCGAAAATTTCTGTATGGTCGTAAAAATAATTCCCCCTGCATTTCGGTCCAGAAGCTCACGCATTTTACTGCGAGTATCGGCTTGTTGTGGATCTTCGCCGAGCAACTCGCGGCAGGCACTGAAAGTATCAAACAGCTGGCCGTCTAGGTCGTTGCGATCTGTCACAACGACAATGGTAGGGTTGTGTAACTCAAAGCTACGCATCATTTTGCCTGTATAGAACACCATACTCAGGCTCTTGCCGCTCCCTTGGGTGTGCCACACCACACCAGCGCGCTGGTCACCTTGTTCGCCGCTCGCACGCAAGGTGCTCTGCAAGGCTTTGTTTACTACCCAGTACTGGTGGTAGGCGGCAACTTTTTTGACTATCGTTGCTTCATCTTTGCTATCTATTTCAAACACGATGAAGCTCCGAACGATGTCTAGCAGCCGCGCCTTGTCAAACACTCCGCGCGTCAAGACATCCATCATCGGCACTCGTCCTACTTCTTTTTCGCCGTTGATCGTTTTCCACGGCATCATCCGCTCTTCAGGACTTGTCACCGTACCCATGGCGGCTTCTATGCCGTCACTAATCACGCAAAGTTCGTTAAACCGAAATAAGTCACTCATCTCGCGCTTGTAGGTCTGGATTTGACGGTAAGCAGACGCTATATCGGCTTTGCTATCGACGGCGTTTTTCAGTTCAACCAATACAAGCGGCAAGCCGTTAACATGCAGCACTATATCTGGCCGACGATTATATTCACCTTGTACGACCGTCAGCTGATTCACTGCCACAAACTCGTTGTTTTCTGGAGTGTCAAAGTCCACGACTCGCACTATGTCATGTTTGGTCTCGCCATAAGTATCGCGGTATTCGACAGGCACACCGCCGACCAAAAGTTTATGAAACGTATGGTTATTTTCGAGCAAGGTAGGCTTGTCTATACGTACCAATCGTTTCATAGCATCTTCGATAGCGACACGGGGGATAGCTGGGTTGAGTCGATTCAGCGCACCCATAAGTCTATCGCGTAGCACCACGTCGCGATACTCACGCTCCTGACTGGCTCCTTCTGGACCGATATCCGGCCCATGCAAAACTTGCCATCCCATTTGCCGCAACGTTTCGAGCGTCGCTTGTTCGATCAGGTCTTCGGTCATGTTGATAGTTATTCTAACAGATAGATAGCTCTCAGTCACTTCACTAGGTCGCGCAAGCCCGGGAAATTATCTTTTATCTTAGTTTGCCATTTTGCTGTTTCATTGGGTGCCGAGATTTCATGCTTTGAGTATACTAACAATATTGTCACTATCAGTTTTTCATCATCAACAAGTGCAATGACCCGATTCGTGGAACTGCTTGCAGAATCTTTCGTTTGTGCTACGCGAAAACGGTACTTAATTATTCTTTGCCCACCGTTGCTATGTATAGTTTTTGCTTTTTTATATTGAATATTCTCGTTAATCCTTGCTAGTTCAGCACAGATGGATAGCTTTGTAAACTCCCACTGTTTTGAGGCATAGCGTTTCTCAAAAGCCTTTACATAATGTCTTTTAGCATAGTCACTAAACTGCACCAAGTACCGCTGCGGGTCGTTTGTAGACACGGTTAGGGTCCTCCTGGATTATCAGCTCATACGGTATGATCTCGCTCTCGGCGCACATGCGCCACGGGTCTTGGCTATGAGTAAAGTTTACGATCGTTTCTGTACGTGCACTTTTCCATTCTTTTGCGATTTCTTGAATCAATCGATCCTGTTCATCAGTAAGAGATCTATCCTGAGGATCAATAGCCCGCTCGTTCAAGCTAATCATCATAGCCTTGCCGCTAAATCTTATATCGATCTCTCCGTTATCGTACATATTGTCAATGACACGAAAATACTCGTCTGGCACTGGACCTTGTGGTATGCGTCGATATTCAAGTCCAGAAATGGACTCGAGGTTTTCATAAAACCACGCAAAGTCAGCTAGATATAACAGTTTTGCTAGCTTTGTTTTTGGAATACGACCATCGATTTCGGCGCCAGCGTACGCTATAAAGCGGCGGATCATATCCTTGTACTTTCGCTCGTCGTATGCAACTGTTGGCTCACCAAATGCATCGTTAAATAATTCGGTAACGTTCACGCCGAGTATGTCTGCCAGCTCGTGGGCTTGATTAATAGTAAGCTCTTTTTCACCAGATTCTATCTTGTCGTAACTTGGACGACTAATGCCAATCCTATCTGCTACAGATGCCTGACTGATATCTAGTTGTTCTCGAAGGCGCTTAATGTTGCTAATAGCACTCATATCCATGCTCCTTTCATATCTATAGTATTATTGTATACAAAATGTATTCAAATGTAAATAGTTTTTACACTAGCTAGCTAGTAGCTATTGCTATTTTTTACAAGCATAAACATTATTCATCTATAATATTGTAATATTTACTAGTAGCTATTGTAATAACTATCAAGTTGGTGTACCATCAAAATAGCCAGTTTAGCAAAGACTAGACTGGGGGTTGGAGGGTAAAAAATCCAACAAAATATTACTATCGGTACAAAAGGAAACTGCCAGCGATAACTGGCAGTCGATACACAAAATTTGCATCTTTCGTGTATCTCCTAGCGTACCAACAATGCACATTGCGTGCAAGTTAGGAGGTTTGCCATATGGCACACTCAAAAGCAAAACAAATCCACACCGTCCGTCGTCCTGACGGCTGGGGCAACAAAAGCGCCGGAGCGTCAAAGGTAGCAAAAATCTACCCCACTAAAGCTGCGGCAGAGGCTGCCGGGCGAAAAACCGCCATCAATCAAAAAGCGGAACACATCGTTCACAACCTTGACGGAAAGATCGGATCGCGCAACAGCTACGGCAATGACCCGCATCCACCACGAGGTTAACGCCATGCAGTATAGATATTACGTCAATGACAACAGTCAGGCAAACGGCGACCATGAGGTGCATAAAGACGGCTGCATTTGGCTCTCTATGGCTGCGAGCAAAACCTATCTCGGTATATACGCCGACTGCGGTAGTGCGGTACGAATGGCTCTCGCGATATACTCCCAGTCAAATGGTTGTAAGCATTGTTGCCCGACCTGCCATACGAGCTAGACGGAGCGTAAAAAAGGCGAGCTATAAATGCTCGTCTTTTTAGTCTAGTTTTATCTTCCCACTTATAAGTTTCGGGAGGAGGGTGTC
>CAZPEO010000037.1:0-5207 GCA_964585675.1 uncultured Candidatus Saccharibacteria bacterium
AGGGGCTAGTGATCATTGCGATCGTGGAGGTTCAAGTCCTCTTCAGTGCACCAAAGCTAAAGCCCGGTCTTGTATCGGGCTTTGTCTTTGGTGAAGTATATGTGCTTGAACCTCCACGAATCGTGGAGGTGAGAACTGCCAGTGGCAGTTCGGAAACGAATCTTCCGATGAAAGCTACGCTTTCAATCGTGAAGTTCGGGGGTCGCGAGATGTGACCAAGTCCTCTTCAGTGCACCACATCAAGAAGACGAACGCTTTCGTCCGTATTTTTGATTTGGGATAATATATGACAGTGTCTTTGCTCTGCAAATACGTATGCACACTTAATTGAGATGCCGCTATACTCATCGATGAAGATGCCACACGCTAGTATATCCCTACAAACTCAAGTATAATTATTTACTAGTGGCGCGTTGGCGGAGCGGTTACGCAGAAGTCTGCAAAACTTCGAAGACGAGTTCGACTCTCGTACGTGCCTCCAAGAATAAATCAATTATAGAATGAGTCAGTTGAGCGATCTGAACCAACCAAATTGCTTAGCAGTTCTTTTTTTGTGACAGTTTGCACATACTACTTCACATTTACTAATTTCCTTTAAAATCTTTTCCCACTTATACCCATCAGTAACTGTACGAGCAATTCCGAAGGATTTTGATTTTGGGTCAACATGATCAAATTCTAATACGCGAAAATCTGTTTCGCCGCAGTCAATGCATGCTTTGTCAGACATGTATGTGCGCATCTTCACGTGCAGCTCATTCCTAATGTGCAGTCTTCTTGCTTTAGCGCGCATCCTATACTCGTCACCGTATTGAGCATAATGCTGTTTCATATATGACTTACGATGCTCTTTATAGCAGAGTTTGCACTGTGCATATGTAGGCGTCCAGTAGCTCTTTCCTTTAAAAAGTAGTTTGTTAGCGGCTGCTCAATACCGCACTTCGTACAAGTCTTCATGAAAAAACTATATCAAAACATAGACAAAATTTGCAGACCGTTTAAGCAGTAGAGGTACTTTATTAACTCGATGTGTTGCTATGGCTTTGTGACTAATTCGAGCATTTCAGGGAACGTTGGGTCAATGAAGTGCCCTCTGGTTTTGAAAGTATGGACAACGGCGCACGGAATATCTTTTTTGAACTTAGCCATGTCCTCGTAAGGTACGACCGGGTCGTCTTCACTGTGAAACAAGTGCACCTCCTCCGCGCTTTTCTCGACCCCTTTGGCGGAGGTGACAATGAAGCTGCCGTCTTCAACACCTCCGTAGCGAGCGGCTACGAGGACAATTCGACGGATTTTCTTGGGCAGGGTATGGGTATGAAAGTATTTAGCAAGGAACATGCCACCGAGCGAATGTCCCACAATCGTCACATCGCCCGTGAGCAAGGGGAGTATTTTTTCAAATTAGATAACCCATTCTTCATACATGGCGTTTGAGCTATTTGGCATTGTCGGCACAAGTACGTCGCAGTCAGTCGCTTGCTGAGCTATCCACTCGCGCCAGCGCGGTGCATATTTGAGTCGATCATAATCGAGCTCTTTGGATTTGAGACACTCAACATACTCGTCATAGCTTGAGAAGCTATCCCCACCATGCAAAAAGAGAATTTGTTTCATTTATCTAGTATACTAAATATGCGCGCGAGTGATGGAATCGGTAGACATACTAGACTTAAAATCTGGGGGCCAAAAGCCGTGCGGGTTCAAGTCCCGCCTTGCGCACCACCCAAGCATCAGGCTTGTAGCAGGCACCGCAATGACTGCTATGGAGCAGATATGTTGTCAAATATTAACGCAGACGCATAGGCGCTGGGCTATGAACGAAATATTTACATGCGTCAAAGCAGACGCATGACAATGATTAGGATAAGTTCGTATGACTAACAGTTCACACAAAAACATTTTTGGTATCAAAGAGGGAAGGTTCGCTGAACTCTGTGGTTGGTACGGCATGCTTGCGCTCATTACAGCATATTTTCTAGTAAGTTTCGGTGTGATCGATGGTCAGGGAGTTGTCTTCCAGCTGATCAATCTCACCGGTGGTATTGGTTTGCTGGTCGTAGCAGCGTCAAAAGGTGTTCTTCAATCAGTGATATTAAATATCATTTGGGCACTTATCGGCCTGGTTACTGTCATTCGGCTGTTCGTGTAGGCCTGAAGTTTTGTCGAAAAAGAGCTATAATTAAGTAATAATGAAAAAACCAGTCCACCTCACTGCCCGCAAACTGAGTGCTTCCAAAAACGCACAAGCATTCACGCTTGGTGGTTTTCAGTCGCGCTTTCTTGGCTGGTTGAGCCGCTTCAACCAAAAACTGACCCATCGCTACCAAGCATTTTTGGGGCGGCGGCCGCATCGTAGTTTCAAACAGACAAGACGCAGGGACTATGTCCGCTCACTCAAACTTCCTGGCTATATCGCGTTTACGCATCATGTCACAAAAACAATCCTTGGGTACAGGCGCGTGTTTGTCTGGCTGATCATTTTTTATGCGGTAGTGAGTCTGTTGCTTGGGGGGATCACAAACCAAGACACCTATATGGAGATAAGCGACCTGATGAAAGAGTCTAGTCAGACGATGCTCGAAGGCGGTATCGATAAGCTCGGGCAAGCAGGCTTGTTGTTGCTTGCGACAGTCTCTGGGGGCGGCAATACTCTCACTACGGATCAGCAGATCTATCTTGGATTTATGGGGCTCATGACATGGCTCACAACAGTATGGTTGCTGCGCGAACTCCTGCTCAACCGCAAACCAAAATTACGAGATGGATTATACAGCGCAGGGGCGCCGATTGTCGCTACGATAGCCGTGGTGTTGGTGCTGATGGTTCAGTTGCTTCCGGTTGGCATCGTGGCGCTGGCGTATTCTGGGCTTTCGTCTGTGGGGCTCGCAAGCGAGGGATTTGGGGCGATGTTGTTTTGGGCGATCACTGTCATAGTCTCGACACTAGTGCTGTACTGGGCCACGAGTACACTGATCGCTCTAGTTGTTGTGACACTGCCAGGTATGTATCCGCTGCAAGCCCTGCGTGCTGCTAGTGATTTAGTGCTTGGCCGTCGTCTGCGGATTTTGTACCGTTGGCTGTGGGCTATAGGAGTGATCACTGTTATGTGGGCTGTCGTGATGGTACCGATTATTTTATTTGACGGCTGGCTGAAAGACACTTGGCAGCAAACAGCAGAGATTCCTATTGCTCCTATTTCGGTTGCACTCATGAGTGCAACTTCTGTGGTGTGGTTTGCTGCCTATGTCTATTTGCTGTATAGAAGGGTTGTCGATGATGACGCAAAACCAGCCTGATATTCGCATAAAAGAGCTGCGCAGACTGATCGAGCGCTATAGCTACGAGTATCATGTTGATGATGCGCCGAGTGTGTCAGACGCAGTGTACGATGGATTATTTAATGAGCTCAAACAGATCGAAGCCTTACATCCCGAGCTCGTGACAATTGATAGCCCAACACAACGAGTAGGCAGCGAGCTCAAAGGCGGGTTCAAGAAAATCACACACCGTTCGCGGATGCTGAGCCTGAATGACGTGTTTGATACCGGTGATGTAGAAGCGTGGGTGAAACGTATGGATAAACTCATGCCTGGTAATACACATGAATTTTTTGCAGACATAAAGATGGATGGACTAGCCTGCGCGCTCATATACGAAGACGGCTTGTTGACGCAGGCGGTAACGCGTGGCGATAGTTTTGTTGGCGAAGATGTGACGGCGAATGTACGCACGATCAAAAACGTACCGCTCAGGCTGAGAGTATCAGGTGATTCACAATTCAACCAGTTCCTAGTTGGACGCACTGAAATTCGCGGTGAAATCGTAATGCTCAAAAAAGACTTTAAGTCACTAAACGAACAGCAGCGTGTCGATGGGAAGCCAGAGTTTGCAAACCCTCGAAACCTCGCAGCGGGTACCATTCGTCAGCTCGACCCCAGGCTCGTCGCTAGTCGCCCACTGACGTTTATCGCCTATGATTTGTTGAGAGAAGTGCCAAATGAGGTGCCGACAAATGTATTTGCCTATGAAGCGCTCTCGGCACTCGGCGTGAGGTGTAACAAAGAGGCGAGCGTGTTTACGAACTTGGGTGATGTTATGAATTTTGTGCAGAAATGGGACGATCGTCGGCACGACTTGCCATTTAACACGGACGGGCTGGTCATAAAAGTAAACGACCGCCAGGTCTTCGCTGACCTAGGTGTCGTGGGCAAGCAGCCGAGGGCAGCAGTCGCCTACAAATACGCTGCCGAGCAAGCAACCACTACCGTGAAAGATATTGTAATTTCAATCGGCCGCACTGGAGCTGCCACGCCTGTCGCGGTATTTGACCCCGTACAGGTGGCAGGTACCACGGTGCAGCATGCGAGTCTTCACAATGCTGACGAAATAGCTCGGCTTGATGTGCGTCGTGGTGACACGGTTGTCATATTTAAAGCAGGCGATATCATTCCTCAGGTCGAAAGCGTTATTATGGATTTGCGTCCGAAAGACGCTCAGAGGCTTGATTATGAGGCAGAGCTAAAGCGCCAGTACCCAGAGCTTGAATTTGTTCGCCCAGAGGGCGAGGCGGTGTACCGTGTTGTGGGAGCAAATAGCGACTTGATGCTCAAACGATCACTCGAACATTTTGCAAGTAAGGGGGCGCTTGATATTGACACATTGGGTGAGAAAAATGTTGTAGCGCTCGTCGATTCTGGACTCGTAAAAGACCTCGCAGATATCTATCGACTAACAAAAGACCAGCTGCTATCGGTCGATCGTTTTGCTGGTATTTCAGCGCAGAAACTAATCGACGCAATCGCTGCCAAAAAACAACCGCAACTCGAGCGATTTCTCTATGGACTTGGTATTCGACATGTTGGCATCCAGACAGCCGTCGACCTCGTAACCACCCTCTATCCTAAATACCCGGTATTTAACAGAGGTGAAATCTTGCATTTTATGAAGGATGCGACGATTGATGAGTTGAGAGCGGTTGCAGGGGTAGGTGAGGTCGTGGCTGAATCGATAGTGGCGTGGTTTTCCGATGAAGATAACATAGCGCTGCTCGCGAAGTTTGCTGAACTTGGCGTGCAGCCGCACTATGAAAAGAAGTCAGGCAAGCTCGAGGGCAAAAGTTTTGTTGTCACAGGATCGCTTGCATCAATGAGCCGTGACGAAGCTGCTGCCAAGATTCGTGCACTCGGCGGAACATTTCAGACGAG
>CAZPEO010000038.1:0-4689 GCA_964585675.1 uncultured Candidatus Saccharibacteria bacterium
TTGCTTGCTTTAAGGTCATCGTAGCTTGCTGCTAACGGATACGAGGGGTCGTCCCATCCGAGCATCTCGCCAAAAATTCTTCACGGGCGTTCATGACAGATTGCACTGTCTCTGGGTCTGTAGACTCTGTCAGTACAAGTGAGCCTGTGACAGTCATACTCTCAAGTCCTTTGAGATCATCACGTGAGTAGCTACCACCCATAAAGACTTGCAAGGTATCTTGTAGAGACGGCAGAAGATCTTCAAAAGTAGTATCCTGCTGGGCCGGAAAATATTCTCTCGAGTTCATAACTAAATGTATATTAGCATAATATTGGTATAAATCAAGTAACTCGTACCCTTCACTATCTTTGTGGCCTGAATAACAAGCTCCGTAAAACTGTTTTTGCTGTCAGATAGATATTGAGCGGAGCTTATGGCAGTCTGCTCTATTCGCCCTCACTTACTCAGCGCAATAACAATCACTGGTTCCTCAGGCAATTGCTCATGCTGCCAAGCAGGGTACATAGTCGTATGAGGCACTTGAGTTGTTGCAACTAGAGTTGTATCACTGCTGACTCCAAAAAGCTCACCAGTCTGATAGCTACCAGTTCTCCAGCACAAGAAGACTAGACGCAGGAGTACCGAGACGGTTCTCTATTCAGATGCCAGCAAGAGCCAGGGTGTTGTTGCTCCGAATTGTTATTTAAGTATTGACGAAAATATTATAAAATGTTATGATTATAAAATGCCGTAACTTCGGCCGCTCCTTGAAACCCTGAGAAGAGGTGAAAAAATGCAGTGGGCCCCGACATTGTTTGTCGCTGCCATGTACGTCGTGGCGGTGATTAGCGTCGACAGGTTTGATCTGTCGATTATCACACAACCGAGGTCACTCGGGCGTGTGATGACTTTGGCAGCGATCATCGGCGTCATGGCGCTGTCGACGCTGTACAACATCAGCGATGCGCCGTTTATCAGCCTGCTGGGCTGGGTGACCTTGCTCGTGGGGTCGTGGTGCCTGTTGGCGCTGGGTTACCTCTACGACTGTAACCCCACTCTGCTGGGCATCTGCTGCCTCATGTACCCTCCGATCATGTTTATTGTGACGGGTGGACTGAGTGCGCACCTGCACGACCACACGGTCAAATGGCTGATTTTTATCGCCGTTCCTGGCTACGTAGTCGCGCATCTGCCGTCGTCAGTCCGTCAGCGTCGTGACAAGATGGTGATCATCTATGGCGCGGTTGCTCTGCTGCACTGGCTCGTGCTAGGCGATGTCTACCGGGAGTGGTACCAGTGGTACGATAGTCACCGTCGGTGGGTGTTTGCTGTAGAATTCGGCGCAATCGGCCTTGTCGTGACAGCGATGATATGGCTCGTCATAGACGCGGCCATAAAGTGGCTGTTTCGACGGCCTTACTCGTGGCTCGATATCGTTCGCGGCCGTCAGGTCGCCGATGCGATTGCAGCCGAGCAGGCTCGCCGACGTCTGCGCCCGCCACGTCCGCCGCACGTGGTTTGGGAGAGGGATCACTTGGAGCGATAGGGCTTTGCCGCACGCCGGCAGGGCCCTTTTCGCTGTCTATATACTAGATGTGGGGTTTTAGCCGATCACTGCTTTTTCTGTAATCCTTCACCCGTTTTGCGACACGTAGCGCAGTTGGGGGTGAGAGTGGTTATCTAAATAGCCATTGACCCATAGGCTCATGCAGGGCATAGTATAAGCATGAGCAAATACCACTTTCGCCGAGGCTTTACGCTGATAGAGTTGATGGTGGTTGTAGTTATCGTCGTGATACTTGCGATGATTACCGCGACGATCTATAAAAATACCCAGCTGCAAGCGCGCGATGCGCAAGTCGCTTCGATGGCGGATAAGGTAGCCGATGCACTCCTGCTGTTTATGCAGAAAGAAGGGCATCTACCGGCTGGAGGTATTGGCTCTACAGCGGCGGCAACAGGCTCTGATGAATGTACCGATGGAGCTGGCGGCTGGTTCGCAAAAGGAATTTACCTTTGTTCAGTCGAAGATTCTCTCATTAACAAAGGGTACTTGCCAGCAAGTTTCTCAAGCTCTCTCCCCAGTAATCCTCAGTATGCAGCAAACAACAAACAGTCAATCATGATCTATCAACACAGCTCTGGACCGTATGCAGTGATGGTGTACTATTCGATGGAGTCCCCCACCCAGAAAGACACGGATCGTTTCAACGCAGAGATGACACGCTGCGGACTTAACCCTGCAGGGAGTATCGTGCAGCGAGACACTTATGGCATGAAAAATGGTATTTGTATCAAATACCACCAATAGGCCCATCTGTTATAATGGATAGTCATGAAGACTACCGTAACCACCATTTCCGACACGCGTGTCAGCGTGCGTGTAACGCTCGAGCCTGCCGAACTGGCAGATGCTGAGCAAGTTGCACTCAAAAAACTCTCTAAAACCACCAAAGTACCAGGGTTTCGCAAAGGGCATGTTCCTCTCGAAGTCTTGGCAAAGCATGTTGATCAGGGGGCGTTGATGGACGAAACACTGAACAACGCCATCAGTAAAGCAGTTGCCGAAGCCTATATGAGCAATCAGATCCAGGTGCTCGAGCGACCAGAAGTCGAAGTTAAAAAGTTTGTGCCCCGTCAGGAACTTGAGTTTATTGCCGACGCGGATGTGCTGCCAAAGGTTAAGCTCGGTAACTACAAAAATCTCAAAGCCACTAAGCAAGTAATCAAGGTCGCCGCCGCAGATATCGACGAAGTAGTAGAGCGTATCCAAAAAGGCATGAGTGAAAAGAAAGCTACCGAAGCAGCCGCAGAGATGGGCGACGAAGTTGTCATAGATTTTGTTGGCAAAAAAAACGCAGAACCATTTGATGGTGGTACTGGCACTGATTATCCGCTCGTGCTAGGCTCAGGCTCGTTTATCCCTGGGTTTGAAGAAGCGCTAGTGGGGGTAAAAAAAGGTGATAAAAAAGACGTGCCGTTAAGTTTCCCTAAAGAATACCACGCCAAAGAGCTTGCGGGTCAAAAGGTGGTGTTTGAGGTGACAGTAAAGACGGTAAACCGTGTCGTCTTGCCTGAGCTGACAGACGAGTTTGCCGCTAAAGTCGGACCGTTTACAAGCGCCAAAGAACTGCGTGATGATATCAAAAAAGAGATCACTGCACAAAAAGAGCGAGAGGCCAACGACACGCTAAAAGACGATCTCGTCGGACAGCTCGTGGCCAAAAGTAAAGTCGCTGTGCCTGCTGTGCTTCGTGCTGATCAAATTCGTTCCATCGAACAAGACCTCACGCAGAACCTGTCGTACCAGGGTCTGACATTCGAGAAATATCTCGAGCAGCGTGGGCTGGCTGATCGCGACGCCTGGGTAGAAACCGAGGCAAACGAAGCTGCTGACAAACGTATCAAGGCAGGACTCGTACTGGCTGAGCTTTCTAAAGAGCTGAAGGTTGAGGCGACCGCTGACGAGCTCGCTGAGCATCTCAATGCCTACCGTACGCAATATGCCAACAATCCAGACATGGCTAAGCGATTTGACGAGCCAGAAGTGCAACGTGAAGTCGCTAACCGATTGATCACCGAAAAGACGGTAGACGAACTGGTGAAGCTAAACATAAAATAACTCTATTCTCTAGCGAAAAATACATAAAGACTAGCACTCTACTTGCATGAGTGCTAGTTTTTGTATAGAATAGAATTATGAAACCTAACAACTATCTCGTACCAAATGTGATTGTGAAAACCCGCGACGGCGAGCGTGGCTACGATATTTATTCTCGTTTACTCGAAGATCGAATCATTTTTCTTGGTGAAGAGGTCAATGAACACACTGCAAATGTGGTGGTAGCGCAGTTGCTGCACCTCGCAAACGAAGACCCTGAAAAAGACATCCATCTCTATATCAATAGTCCTGGCGGCAGTGTGTATGATGGCTTGGCGATTTATGACACAATGAATTTCATCAAACCAGATGTCGCGACGTATGGCATAGGACTACAAGCCAGTATGGGCGCGTTTCTCCTCAGTAGCGGAGCTAAGGGTAAGCGTCATTTACTGCCAAATGCCCGGGTGATGATTCACCAGCCAAGCAGTGGCACGCAGGGTAAGGTGACGGACCAAGAGATATCTCTCAAGGAGGCTATCGAGCTCAAAGAGCGTCTGGCAGCAATGATGGCCAAGAATACCGGTCAGAAACTTGCTAAGGTCAAGGCGGATATGGAGCGAGACTTCTGGATGAGCGCCGAGCAAGCCAAAGAGTATGGAGTCGTCGACAAAGTTATTGACAGAAACAAGTAGATGTTATAATATACTACCCATTCATACTCTACCAGAAAGGTAAGATGATGATCGAATGGGATGACAACTCGCCGCGGTGTAGGTACACGTCGTCGCAGCAAGCGATCTCGCTTGCTGCGTTTACGGGCCTCATGTGGCTCGTCACGATGCTGCTCACAGGAGGCAGTGTCGTGATGGCCACCATGGCTGCCGCGCTCGCACTCATCTTGGGGGGTGTGTTGCTGCTGTGGCAGCGCCGCATCTCTCAGGATGCGGAGGAGTAATCCCACCGGGCTACTGTCCCTGCTACCGATCGATGGTAGTGGGGGCAGTAGCCTCATTTTGTTGACAAGGGCCGGGTAGGAGTGTACACTAAGGAGTAATGAAGATTGTGTAACGTGGGTCAATAGTATACCGCGCCTATGGCGTGGC
>CAZPEO010000039.1:0-4109 GCA_964585675.1 uncultured Candidatus Saccharibacteria bacterium
CAGATGATCGTAATGAGTCGCTCGGTAAGAAGATACGCGAGGCTACAGCGATGAAAATCCCCGTGCAGCTCATCGTCGGTCCGAAAGACAAAGATGCTCGTGAAGTGAGTGTGCGCACACAAAGTGGTGAAGAAAAAGTATCTTTTAGTGAGCTAGCTGAGTATCTGCGAGGACTCTAGTGTCAAAAGCCTATAGTTTACGCGAAGTAGTGTATGAGTTAATGATGCAGTTACCTGTTGATAAAGTAACAACATACGGTGATTTGGCGTCGATGGCGGGAAAGCCTCGTGCCGCACGGATCGTAGGAGGTATCGCACATACTGGTTCCGAGGAGTTGCCGTGGCATCGGCTCGTTAACGCTAGGGGCGGGCTTGCAATTGGGTATCCTGGTGGCCAGGAGGTGCAGCGACAGCTGCTGGAGCAAGACGGCATTATCTGCGACAACAACTACCGAGTTATAGACTTTGCTCGGTTGCGCTGGAGACCAATATGAGCAACGGGTTGAACCTAGCGGGCAAGGAGTATAGTACCGCGGTACCGTTGATTGTTATCGTTGGGCCAACCGCTAGCGGGAAAACTGGGCTTGCGATAGAGCTTGCCAAGGAATTCGGTGGTGAAATAATCTCTGCCGACTCGAGGGCAATATATAAAGGTCTCGATATAGGTACAGCAAAGCCTAGTTTAGAAGAACGAGAAGACGTGCCACACTGGGGAATTGACCTGGTGGTGCCGGGCGAGCGGTTCACGGCGGCTGAGTTTAAGCAATATGCTGAACAAAAAATTATCGAGATCAAGAAGCGCGGGAACATACCGATTCTTGTGGGCGGGACGGGACTTTATGTCGATGCGATTGTGTACGACTTTGAGTTTCCTGACGTACCTGGTGCTCAAGAAAAGCGCGAAGAATTCGATAATATGAATCTCGAGGCGCTCCATAAGTATTGTATCGAGCACAACATTGACTTACCAGAAAATGACAAGAATAAGCGATATGTCATCAATGCTATCTTGCGAAATGGTCATGCTTTAAAGAGACGTAGTGAGCCGATTGATAATACGATAATTGTAGGAATAACAACGGAAATGAGTATTTTGCGAGCGAGAATCGTCGCTCGGGCAGAGCAAATTTTTTCTCCAGCGGTCTACCATGAAGCTCAGGCGGCTGCAACTAAATACGGGTGGGATAATGAAGCAATGACGGGCAATATCTACCGGCTTATCAAAAAATATTTTGATGGAGAGTTGACGGTAAATCAGGCGATGGAAAAGTTTATGACGCTCGATTGGCGACTTGCCAAGCGACAGCTCACTTGGCTGAAGCGCAATGAGCGCATACAGTGGATGTCGCTTGAAGATGCGTATACGTATCTTGCTCGACACCTCGCCCCGCTGAGTAAAAGATGATATCATGATGAGTAGTAAAAGTAATAGGGACACCCATGATTGACGCACTATTTGGCTCAAAAACTCGAGTAAAATTGCTCCACCTGTTTCTGAACAATCCAGGCAAGGCTTTTTATGTGCGAGAGATTACGCGTCTCGTCGACGAGCAGATAAACTCAGTACGTCGCGAACTAGCGAATATGCTGGAGGTTGGCGTTATCACTAGCAACAACGCAGACAATAAGCTCTACTACGAGGTGAGTCAGCGGTACGAACACTATGTGCCACTCCGAGCTATCTTTGCCGACCAAAAAGTGGCTTCAGTAGGTGAGCCAACTAAAGCAGCCGAATCAACATTGCTAAAGCAGGTCAGGGCTGTTACTGGGGTGAGAGTCGCCATCGCAGCGGGTGTGCTAGTGCCAGGATCTGCAAGCGAAATCGATCTTTTGCTGGTTGGCTCTCTTGTTCCTAAAAAAGTTGCTGCACTTATCGGCCAGCTCGAACACGCCAACGGTCGCGAGATAGCGTACAGTACTTTGACATATGACGAATTTTACTATCGTCTAAGCGTGAGAGACAAATTCATCACATCTGTGCTCGCAAGTCGACATGCCGTACTGGTAGATACTGATAATATTCTGAAAACACAGTAAAGGAGGAAAGATTGTATGTTTGAAATCGAGTATAAAGGTGGAAATTGTGTAGTGATAAGCAGCAAGAAAGCGACTATTGTGGTTGACCCTAAGATATCACTCGTAGGGCTTAAGGATATCAAAACAAAGGATGAAGTCGAGCTCGCAACAGAGACGAGATTTCGTGTAGAGAATTCCGATGCGCGGATTATTATTGACAGTCCAGGTGAATATGAAATCGGCGACTTCACCATAAAAGGCGTGGCAGCAGTTCGTCATATTGACACAGAAGCCCAGGAAAAGCTCTCAACAGTGTATCGGCTTGAATGCGGAGATGTGCGCATCGCTGTGGTGGGCAATATTGCTCCGAAGTTGTCAGATGAGCAGCTCGAGACGATAGGGGTAGTAGACGTACTTATCATACCTGTTGGTGGCGGTGGATACACACTTGACGCCACAAGTGCAGCTTCGATGGTACGACAGATAGAGCCAAAAGCGATTGTCCCTGTGCACTATGCGGCTGCCGGACTCTCCTACGAGGTTCCTCAAGATTCTCTCGAAACGTTCGTACATGAGCTCGGTGCTCCTGTAGAGCAAGTGCCTAAATTTAAGCTAAAGTCTGCCGTAGCCCTCCCTCCTGTGGCAACAGTGTTCGAGGTCGCTAGGTCATAGTAGAGTAGAAGGAGCCTCGTGATAGCAAAATACCCCTTTCACAGGGGGTATTTTGGGTCATAAGCAGGATCTGCTTATTTACTTGTGGCGAGGATGCCTTTTTTTCGAAGCGTACGAATCGCCTGGGTTGACAGTACCATAGTGATTTTCTGACCGTCTACGAGGAATGTTTTCTTCTGAAGATTTGGTCGAAACACACGTTTAGTACGGCGAAGCGAGAAGCTCACATTGTGACCAAATTGTTTACCTTTACCGGTAAGTTCACATCGTGCTGCCATAGTTGGAGTACTCCACTTTTATTAAACAATCTGTTCTAGTATACAGACCTGCGCCTCTCTAGTCAAGAGGTGCTGTGGTATACTGGTGAAATGGATATCGGCTACATATTGACCGTGATTGGCGTGATATTTTTTTCAATGACGCTGCACGAGGTGATGCATGGGCTAGTCGCTTACTGGCTTGGGGACGAAACCGCACATCTTTCGGGTCGTTTGACGCTCAATCCCCTCAAGCATATCGATCCGTTTCTCACGCTCGGCCTGCCACTCCTTATTCTTATGACAAATGCATTGACTGGCGTCAGTACGCCAATATTTGGTGGTGCAAAGCCAGTACCGTTTAACCCCGCGCGGATTAACCATGACGAATGGGGTGTCGCACTCATGGCGATAGCAGGTCCTCTGACAAATCTCGCACTGGCATTTATCAGCTTTAGCATCCTTGTGCTGATTGGCGGTCATACTGCAGGAGTAGCAGGAATGATAGCGCAAACCAGCGTATTAGTTAATCTTGGCTTCTTCGCGTTTAATATCTTGCCGTTACCGCCTCTCGACGGGTCTCGGGTGATGTATGCACTTGCTCCTGATTTTGTACGAAAATTCATGGATACTATCGAAAGATATGGATTGATTTTTGTATTTATGATCGTTATGCTCTCGGGCAGCTTACTTTCGACGTACATGCTGGCATGTATCGATGTATGTCTCAAAGCATTTAGTGTGATATTTGGCGTTACATAGTAAAAAGTAGTATACTAGTAAGTAGTCCCAGACACTTAGGGCGCATATGATTTTCCTAACATCATATGATAGGGATCTCAATATTTTTCATCCTCTTGGGGATGTTGTGAGAGAACCCACCTTGCATTTATGCGGGGAATATCAAGCGCCTGACATGCGTCTGGGGCTATTTTTTTATTACTCAAAAAACACTAACAAAAAAGTGACGGCCGTCGTTTTTTTGCTAGTGTTTCTATGGATAAGACTGTGTGGCTTCATCAAGGAAGCGAAGTTTTACAGGAATTGGCTAGGTAGTTTCATAGGCCAAGATGATAAAATAATACTATCGGGATGTGGCGCAGTTGGTAGCGCGCTGCGCTGGGGGTGCAGAGGTCGCAAGTTCAAGTCTTGTCATCCCGACCAA
>CAZPEO010000040.1:0-4034 GCA_964585675.1 uncultured Candidatus Saccharibacteria bacterium
TATACACCCCTCTCCGTCAGCTGGCTTGGGAATTTGCCGATGATAGAGCGGGCTATCTATCCAATTGCGCTCGTCAGCTGCTGACGCTTCAGGAGCTGCGGGACCCGCGCTTTAAACAGTTATTGTTAGTAAACATAACACGATAAACCGCAGGTTCCTTACCACTTTGAGCACTCCTTAATTACAGGTAGTGTACACCTAAGGCTTACTTATCTCAAGCATAAACACTTATAGTCTCTCGAGGAAGGATTGGACGTCTTTTTTCAGCTCAGAAAGCCTATCGTTGTCGTTTCTTGCATCAATTGCCTGTCGTAGCCACGAGGCGATAAATGGCATGTGCTCTTCAGTCAAGCCACGCGTCGTCATGGCTGGCGTACCAAGCCGTATGCCACTTGGCGTAAACATCGGCAATGGATCATCTGGCACAGCATTTGCATTGAGACTCAGCCCAATTGCATCGATCGCCACCTCGGCGTCTTTGCCGTTCACACCGAAACTTTTATACGTATCGGCAAGAATCAGATGATTGCTCGTACCGCCAGTCACGAGCTGGAAGCCTTGCTTCTTCATTTCCTCAGCAAGCACCGCTGCGTTTTTTACTACTCGCTGCGCATAGACCGTAAAACTAGGCTGTAGGGCTTCTCCAAAACATACAGCTTTGGCGGCAATGGTGTTCATATGAGGGCCGCCTTGCATGCCAGGAAACACCGCACGGTCGATGAGGGTTGGGATGTTTTCCAGGGTTTTTTCAGGTGCTTTGAGTGGATTCCCGACGACGCCTTTTGTCAAAATCATACCGCCGCGCGGGCCGCGAAGTGTTTTGTGAGTTGTGGTTGTCATCACATGAAAGCCGTGGTCGAGTGGATTTTCCGCCACGCCACCCGCAATAAGACCTGCCACATGCGCCATATCCGCCATCAGCAAAGCCCCTACTTCACGACCAATCTCTGCAAATTTGTCATAATCAAGCTCACGTGGATAGGCGCTAAATCCAGCGAGGATAATCTTTGGCATATGTTCGAGAGCCAGGCGACGAATTTCATCATAGTCAATCTCGCCTGTTTCAACATCTTTCATCTTGTACCTGATAAACCGATATAGCTTTGCACTCCTCGTCACTGGAGAACCGTGCGTCAGATGTCCTCCATGGCTCAAGTCCATCGCGAGGATTGTATCACCCGGCTCACACCATGCGCTATAGACAGCTTCATTGGCGGGCGCGCCGCTATGTGGCTGTACATTAGCGTGATCAGCGTGAAATAACTCTTTAGCGCGATCAATCGCGAGCTGTTCTATTTTGTCTGTATACTCTTGTCCACCATAGTAACGCTTGCCAGGATAACCCTCAGAGTATTTATTCGTCAGCACACTTCCAAGAGCAGTGAGCACGTCATTGCTAACGTAGTTTTCGCTAGGGATAAGCTCGAGACCTTCTCGTTGTCGTTGTTCTTCTTGCGCAATCAGCTGCGCAACCGCTTCATCATTCATGGAGACTCCTCGTTAATAGTTAGATAGGCATGATGAGCAAGGAAGTTAAATCATAGTCACAGTATAGCATAGTGATTTGCTTGACAATATATCATGACAGGTATACGCTGAGGCTATATGGGCACAGCAAAGTATCTAAAGAATATCGGACTACTCGTCCAGGAAACACGCCAAGCACGCGGTATGACTCAAGCGGAGCTCGCCACTGCTCTCGGTACCAGCCAGAGCGCAATCAATCGTATCGAAAAAGGTGGTCAAAATATCAGCCTTGAGATGATAGCTCGTATCGGTGAAGTACTCAGTAGCGAGATAGTCC
Organism: uncultured Candidatus Saccharibacteria bacterium; assembly: GCA_964585675.1. Classification (GTDB taxonomy): domain Bacteria; phylum Patescibacteriota; class Saccharimonadia; order Saccharimonadales; family Saccharimonadaceae; genus Saccharimonas. The sequence continues at coordinate 1,805 of CAZPEO010000040.1, forward strand.
GGATCAACAAATCGGGTAAGACAAATTTCGTCATCAATGGCGGTAAATCCCTCAAAGGATCTATCGAAGTAAAAACCAGCAAAAACGCCGCTGTCGGCCTGCTCTGCGCAGCGCTTCTCAACAAAGGCAAGACGACATTTCACCGTGTCGCACGGATCGAGGAGGTATATCGCATCATAGAGGTGCTCGAGAGTATTGGCGTGAAGTGTCGCTGGCTAGAGAACAACGATCTCGAGCTGACTCCACCAAAGCGCCTCAGACTCGAAGACATGGATATCGCTGCAGCCAAGCGCACACGCACAGTCATCATGTTCCTTGGCCCTCTTTTGCATCAATACTCTCATTTCAAGATTCCCTTTGCGGGTGGTTGCAATCTCGGTGCACGCACAGTTGAGCCGCATATGTCAGGCCTCGCACCTTTCGGTTTGCATATCGTTTCGACAACCGAACAGTATCTCGCGACCGTCGCCAAAAAGAAAGTCGCCAAGAGCATTGTGCTCACCGAACGTGGAGATACCGTGACTGAGAATGTCATCATGGCAGCCGCACTCTACGACGGTGAAGTGACGATTCGCAATGCTAGTCCCAACTATATGGTGCAGGACGTGTGTTTTTTCTTGCAAAAACTAGGTGTGAAAATCGAAGGCATCGGGACAACGGTTCTCAAGATTCATGGCGTAAAATCCATCAACAAAACGATTGATTACTACCCGAGTGAAGACCCGATCGAGGCGATGAGTTTTATTGCGGCAAGCATCGTCACTCACTCTCCTATCACTATCAAGCGATGTCCTATCGAGTTCCTTGAACTCGAGTTGGCACTGCTTACCGATATGGGACTGAAGTACACGCAAACCGAAGAGTACCTCGCGCGAAATGGCAAGACACGACTCGTCGACATCACCCTCAAGCGCTCATCGCTCGTCGCCCCCAAGGACAAGTTGCATAGCATGCCGTTCCCTGGTGTCAATATGGACAACCTTCCTTTCCTCGGGCTCATCGCGACTGCTGCCGAAGGCCGCACGCTCGTTCATGACTGGAGCTACGAAAACCGCGCGATATACTTTACCGAACTTAGCAAACTCAACGCTACTATCGAGATGGTCGACCCGCACCGAGTGTACATCAGCGGCCCGACTCACTGGCGTGCAGGCAATGTTGTTGCGCCACCAGCTTTGCGTCCCAGCGTAGTTGTGATGCTAGCCATGCTCGCAGCTGAGGGCAAGTCAATTTTACGCGATGTTTATTCGATCAATCGTGGATATGAAGACTTTGCCGATCGCCTCAACTCACTTGGTGCAGATATAGAAACGACCTGGGAGTAGACACAGATGACATTGCTCTTAGAGTTTGCTATACTTTGTTAGTTGTGACAACATAGTCACATAGCGGGCACAGCTCAGTTGCTGTCCGAGCCAGATAGCGAATAGAGAAATCTAGCGCCAGTGCTCTGGCCACTGAACGACAGCCTTGCTCGTTCATTCACGTATTTAATTATGGCGGATGTAGCTCAGTTGGTTAGAGCGCTGGTTTGTGGCACCGGAGGCCGTGGGTTCAAGACCCATCATTCGCCCCAGAATAAAATCCCGAGGTTAGCCATCGGTATTTTATTCGAGATGAGAATTTTGGGCTCATGTACGCACCGGTACTCGAGTGAGTTTCTCTTTTTTTATGTATCGTTTACTGATCTTGTCTACATACGGGTTACACTGTAAGCGCCGACTAAGAAGTACTTTTGAGGTTTAAAATTTTTGATTAACTATACGGGTTATACCCACGTGATTTAGGTGGTGAAAAATTAGCCTTATGAACGCTTGGCTGAGATATTATTTGCGCATTCACCTGCTGTCGAGTTAAGCGACTACTACTAGTTGTGCTCTTAGCTGGCTCTTGCTCGGAGGCATCTGTAGTAGGACGACTTGGCACCACCGTTTCACGCAGAGCAAGCGTGGAAGATCGGTAATTACCGATATGCTGTCGGTTACGCTCTCGTGCTGCGCGTTGCTCAAATGTCTCATGTCGCATCGCATTGAGTGCCCTTTGGCTTCCATCGTTTGCGGCAGCAATGCCGCTAGAGTGGAGTACGCCAGAATCAGGCTGGTCTTGAAAAAAGCGCGATATTAAACCCATATGGTTTATTATAATGCATGGAAATGCTATAATACAAGCGTTCCGCGCGGGTGTCGTATAGCGGTTATTATCCCAGTTTTCCAAACTGGTGATCGGAGTT